>NZ_JBSOPZ010000014.1:0-172978 GCF_053763515.1 Streptomyces mabaensis | reverse complement strand
GGGCTCGTGCTATGGGGGTGGTGAGTGATATATGGCCTTCTTCTCTTCTGTTGGAGATAAGTTGGTCTGCTGACCCTCCCCCCCCCCCCCCCCCCCCCCCCCCCCCCCCCCACCCCTGGGTCACTGCGTCAGAAGCACATCGTCGGGCACTGCGTGATGCAGCTGGCGCACGTGCAGCTCTTGCACGTCACCTTGGTGGCCAGCTTGGCCGTGGTGCGGACGATGGCGCCCAGCGAGGCCGGGTCGGCGTCGACGGCCTGCGGAGCGGCCACGCGTACGTCCAGGTTGAACGGGTCGTTCACGGACATGGGTATCTCCTTCGAGGAATGGATTGAAATGAATAGGAGGGAATCAATTGCGCATCGCGGAATGGATGCGGATTCGGTGCAGAAGGCTGCCGAATTCCCCTCGTTCATCATCCTTGCAGTAATTCTTCGAGTAAGTCAATTCCTGGTTTCCGAAAGGGGAGTGAGGAATTGGGTACGGGCCAGATGCGCGTACAGGGAGTCCTCGCGCAGCAGGCTTTCGTGGGTACCCCTGGCCTGGATCCGGCCCTGCTCCATCACCAGGATCTGGTCGGAGTCCTGCACGGTGGAGAGCCGGTGGGCCACCACCAGCACCGTGCAGCGGGCGGCCGCGTCCCGTAGCGTCCGCGCCAGCAACTGCTCGTTCCGGGCGTCCATATGAGACGTGACCTCGTCCAGCAACAGCACCCGTGGCTTCTTCAGCAGCATCCTGGCGATGGCCACCCGCTGCCGCTCGCCGCCGGAGAGCAGCACCCCACCGTCGCCGACCTCCGTGTCCAGGCCGTCGGGCAGGCCCGCCACGAACTCGGTCAGATTGGTCGTGCGCAGCACTTCCTCGACCTCGTCGGGCGAGGCATCGGGGCGGGCGTACACCAGATTCGACCGCAAGGTGCCGGCCAGCACCGGCGATTCCTGCTCGACATGGCCGATCATCGCCCGTAGCTCGTTGAGCGGCAGATCCCTGACATCCCGTCCGAACAGCCGCACGCTGCCGTGCCCGGCGTCGTACAGCCGCCCGATGAGCGCCAGCACCGTCGACTTGCCGGCGCCCGAGGGCCCGACGATCGCCGTCCGTGACAGTTGCGGAACCTCGAAGTCCAGCCCGGCCAGGGCCGGTGGTCCGCCGCGGTCCGGATAGCCGAACCCCACACCGCGCAGCACCACCGCGGCAGGATCCGCCGGCGCGGATTCGTCCACCGGCGTCACCGGCGCCCCCTGCGGCTCCAGTGGCTGGCGCAGCAGCTCCTCGATCCTGGCCAGCGCCGCCCGGCCGGCCTGGAGGTCGGTCACCGAACCGAACAGGGCGCCCATCGGCACCGCCAGATAGAGCAGATAGAGAAGGAAGGCCACCAACTCGCCCAGCTCCATGGAGCCCTGAGCCACCCGGGCACCGCCGATCCCCAGAACCAGGATCAGCGCACCCTGGACCGCGACCGAGGTCACCGGATGGATCAGAGCCTCCAACTTGGCCTGGCGGATGCCCGCCCGGTACGCCGCACGGGTCTCGGCGGTCAGTTGCTCCTCCTCCCGCTGTTCCGCACCGCTCAGCTTGACCGTGCGCACGGCCCTGAGTACCCGGTCCAGCCCGGCGCTGAGCCGGCCCACGCTGCGCTGCGCCTGCACGGTCGCGCCCATGATCCGCAGGGACACCGCGAAGACCGCCAGCAGCGCGACCACGAGACAGCCCAGGGTCACCCCCAGCATCAGTGGATCGAGTACGAGCATCAGCGCCAGGGACCCGGCGAAGGTCAGCGCTCCGGCCAGGATGTCGGCCAGACTGGCGGCCAGCGCGCCCCGGACGGCGGTCGTGTCCGTACTCACCCGGGAGATCAGGTCGCCCGACCGGTGCCGGTCGTGAGCTGCCACCGGCCACCGCAGCAGCCGCCCGACCAGCGTGGTGCGCAGCCGGAGCACGATTCCCTCGCCGATCCGGCCGAGCAGGTAGCTCTGCAGGGACCCCAGCAGCGCCTCGATGACGAACAGTACGACGATCAACGTCACCGCGGTCGTCACCGGCCGGGACGCCGACAGGTCGGAGAACACCTTCTTGACCACGAGCGGTTGGGCCAGCGCCAGCACCGCGGCGGCCACGCCCAGCAGGGACGCCGTGACCAGGGCGGGCGCCTGCGGGCGGGCGTGGGCGAGCAGGGTCCGCAGCGGAACCTTCTCCATGTCCGGTCCGCCGCCCGTCTCTTGCTCTCGCATCGCGCGCCCCTCAGACCAGGGCCGAGGCGAGAGCGGCGACGGCCGCCAGCACAAGGACCGGCAGAACTGCCGTGGCCCACGGCCAGCGACGCCCGCGCACGAGCCCGGTGACCAGCCCCGCGTACAGCAGCACGTTGGACACACTCAGCGCGCCCAGCGCCTGCACGCCGGTCCAGCGCGCCGGGGAGGTGGCGAGCACGGTCGGGGCCGCACCGGTCAGCGTCAACTCCACTGCAACCGCGGTCATTTCGATGGCGATCGCACCGAGCAGGGCGCAGGAGGTGACCGCCAGGACACCGGACCAGCGGCGGTCGGGCACCCGCCTCGCCGCGCCGCACAGCCATACGACCAGGGCGCATCCCAGGGTGACGAACAGGGCGTCGAACATGCCGAGCACCGCCGCGAACACGGGCGCCGAGTCACCGGTCAGCCCGATGTCCGACAGCAGGGTGCCGTGGCGGGTCTGGAGCACAGCCACGGTCACGGACAGCACGCAGACGGCCGTGATCGCGACCGAAGCGGTCCACCGGGGACGCGCCGGCCAGGACGCCGCGGGGGCGGCCGCGGGGGCTGTGTGGCGGGACAGCGTGGTGGTCATGAGGGGCCTCCTGGCAGGTTGCGGTGGGGCGCCGCCGGGTCGATGTGCGCGTCCGCCAGTGCGCCGGCGAGTTTGGCCACGAGGCTCTGGACGGGTGCGCCGTGACGACCTGCGAGCAGGCGCGCCACCACATCGAGGCGGTGCTCGCCGAAGCTGAGCCGGCCGGCCGCGCCGCCCGCGGGTTCCTCGGCGCGTCCCACCCAGGGCAGCACCCGCTCGCAGAGCGGGGGGATGTCCGGGCGGGCCGGTTCCGGCAGGGCCGGCAGGGCCGCGGCGAGTGCTTCGACGACAGGGTCCGAGCCGGTCGCCCCCGTGTGCTCGGGGTGCTCGGCGTGCTCGGCGTGCTCGGTGTAGAGGACCGTGCCGTCCCGGCGTCCGTACGCCGTGGGATCGGCCAGTGTCTTGACGGCATAGCGGAGCCCGGCCGCTTCGAGACGCGCCGTGATCTCGGACAGGAAGCGGGGCGCCGAGCGGGAGGGCAGGTTGAGATACCAGCGGACCAGCGGGCCGCCGGGCGCACCGCGGGAGCCGAGCACCGTGAAGAACCCGGGAGAGAGATTCGGGCGGCAGGCGGGCAGCCGCAGGGTGACGGTGTCAGCCCCGACCGAACGCCCGCCGGAACCGGCGGCGGGATCGAGGTGACGGGCCGGGTCCACCGTCAGACGCAGCCCCTCCCGCTCCACCAGCAGACCGCCGTCCGGCTCGGTGCGGACCACCCGCCAGCCGGGGTCGGCGGTCCAGGGCACACGGACGGAATCGAGAAGCAGCCCGGTGAACTCCTCGTCGGGATCGGCGGCCGGCCCGGTCACCGGCCGTCCCGCGTGGAACGTTTCGTACAGCACGCGGCCCAGCTCGGCCACGGCTCGGCCGCCGTTCAGATCCACCTCGGTGGTGCCCGCCGGGGAGCGCACGGCGACGCTGCGCGGCTCGCGCCACTCCACCGCGTCGAGCACGGACAGGAAGACAGGGGCCAGGGCCGGCGCGGCCGGGTCGGGGCGCGCATTCCCGGCCGCGTACGGGCGGCCGGCCGGGTGGGTGGTGTCGGTCGGGTGGGTCATGGTCCTCTCGTCACTCATGGCAGCCGCGGTGCCTCGTCCAGGTAGCGCCCGGCCGCCCGCAGGGGATGCACCAGAAGTTCGCGGGCCCGCCCCACGACCAGCAGGTCCCGTGGCGTCGCCTGACCGGTCACCCGCACGTCGCCCGCGACCCGGGCCAGCAGTGCGGCTCCCGCGTGAGCCATCACCAGGACCGGCAGCAGTGGCGGCCGGCCGGCAGGGTCTGCCGTACCCACCAGGTATCCCTGCCAGAAGCGGCGGACACGGCGGGCGGCGGTGGACAGTCCGGGTTCGGCGGCGGCCAGCCAGGTGTCCACATCGGCACGGGGGGCGCGGACCGCGTACAGGACCCGGTGGAGCAGGTTTCCGATGAAGTAGCCCAGCTCGACGGCCGGGTCGCTGATCCGGGCGAGTTCCCAGTCCACGACGGCGGCCCGGGTGTCCGAACCGTCCCGCAGCAGTACGTTCTCCGCACGCAGGTCGCCATGGATGAGACAGCGCGGACGGAAAGCCTCCAGCAGCGCCTGCTGGGCGGCCGTCATCGCCCGGTCGCGCTGCACCAGGCCGGCCAGCCGGATCTCGCCGGGCGAGAACGCGGCGTACGTCTCGGCGGAGAGCGTGGCGTAGTCCGCCAGTTGGGCGCGCTCGTCCGCCGACGATGCGGTGGGTGCTCCGGCAGCGAGTCCGGCTCGGAGCGAACCCGCGTGGAGTGCTCCGGTGAAGCGGCCCAGGGCTCCGAACAACTCGTCCCGGATCCCCGCCCCCTCGGTGACCCGGTCGGCCAGGGTCACCGCACCCGGCACCAGCTCGAACTCCAGGAGCCGGTCGGCCTGGCAGGAGTCCAGCAGACGCGGTACGAAGATCTCGCCGCCGCCGGGGACGAGGGCGGGCAGTACCCGCTCGTGCACCAGCCGCTCGGCCGGATAACGGTCGTCGGACCGTGCGCGGTGCTGCTTGACCAGTACGCCGTGCCCCTCGGGACGGGCGAGCGCCACGACGGTGTTGCGCCCCGGGCTCACCTGGATCCGGGCGTAGTCGTCCAGCCTTTCCCGCCTGCGGCCGAGCACGGTGGCAAGGCCCTGGGCGGACCCCAGGTCCAGGGGAACATGACCGGGGATACCGGGAGTCGGTGTGACGCCCGGTATCCCCTCCGCGTGGTTCAGCAACCGGCCCACTTGGTGGCGCAGTTCTTCTTGACGGTGTTCTTGATGATGGTGCGTGTGACGGCCGTCGAGACGGGTCCGATCATCTGCAGGTCCGTCAGCTCGCTTCCGCCGTCGGCCTCCAGGATGCGGCGCGCCTCGTCGTCGTAGGCAGCGGCGTCGCCCTCGACCGTCCGCTCGGCCAGCCCGACGAGGGCCGCCTCCAGCATCAGGTCCATGTACTTGCGGCCGCCCTCGTCCAGACCCTCGTACCACTGGTCGAAGGACATCCAGACGTCGTTCTTGCGCCGCAGGATGTCCAGGCTCTCGTCGACACCGACGTGCTTGGTGCTTCCGTCGAGCCCTTCCCGGGCGACGACGTCACGGACGACGTCCTCGCTGAGGTACTGCATCTCCGACAGAGCGGCGATCTGATCGGCAACCGGCATGAGTCAGCCCTTCTCGCAACTGATGGGGTGTGTTGCCCATCCTGCGAGGCCGGGGTGCGTACCGGTATTGGACCTTGGTACACGCCCCCGTCCGGCGGCACAGCGGCACAGCAGGTCGTGGTGGCGCAGTGCCACGACGGCGACCTCCACCCGGGAGGACACCCCGAGTTTGGCCATGACGCTCGACAGGTGGGCCTTCACCGTCCGCTCGGTGATGAGCAGACTGCGGGCGATGGCTCTGTTGCTGTCACATCTGGCGAGCCGGAGCACCACCTGGCGCTCGCGCTCCGTCAGATCCGAGATGGCTGCGGTGAAGTCGGCGGTGAGAGCCGCCACTTCGTCGGAATGGCAGTCCTGAACTGTCACCGGGTTCATGTCCGGTACCCCGTTTCCCCGTTGTACTTCCTGATTCCGCCGCGGTGCGCGAAAGATCTTCCGGGAATGGTCGGGTCCCCGGGATTCGGTCGGCACGTGTCACGGCTTAGGATCACGTTCAGGCTCGCAGACGTCGTCGCCCCGCCTCTCCGACCGCAGGACGACCTTCGCTCTACGACTTGAGGCCGGAGGCGGGGACCGGGGGAGGACTGGCATGATCCGTGTGCTTGTCGTCGACGACGAAGAACTTGTACGTTCCGCGCTTCGCCGCATCCTGGACTCGGCGGACGGCATCACGACCGTCGGCGGGTGTGACGGACACGAGGCGACCGAGACCGTCCGGAAGCTGGCCCCCGATGTGGTCCTGCTGGACATCGGTATGCCGTCCAAGGACGGTCTCAGTGTGCTGCGTGAACTGCGCGCCCTGCCCCGGCCGCCGGTGGTGGCCATGCTCACCGCCCTGGACACAGACGCGCACGTGGACGCCGCGCTGCGGGACGGCGCGTCCGGGTTTCTGCTCAAGACCACCGAGCCACGGCTGTTCATCGACGCGGTGCGGCTGCTGGCCGCGGGCGGCGCGATCTGGACGCCTGGCGTCAGTGCGAGAGTGATGTCCCGGTACGCCGGCACCGCCCCCGTGGCGGCCCCGCGGGAGCTTGCGGGTCTGGAGACGCTCACCGACCGCGAGCGCCAGGTGCTGGCGCTGATCGCGGCCGGGCTGGCCAACGGCGACATAGCCACTCACCTGGGCATGGGGGTCACCACGGTGAAGACCCATGTCGGTGCGCTGAAACGGAAGCTCGCCGTGCCCAACCGGGTCGCCCTGGCCGCCGCGGCCCACCGGGCGTCGGCAGCGGCGGAGTCCGGCGGGCGCGCCGGCTCGGGCGGCGCCGCCGCATGAGCCGGTGGGGGAGGGCGGCGGAGGCGGCTCTGCTTCTCGCGGCCGTCGCCGAGGTGTTCGCCACCAGGTCGCTCGGGCCGTCCTGGGTGTTCGCGGGGGCGTTCGTGGTCGTCTGCGCGCTGACCCTGCGCAGACGTTTTCCGCGTACGGTCCTCGGCCTGGCACTGCTGGCCCTGTCGACCGGCTACCTGTGGATTCCCGCGCTCGGCGCGCTGCACACGCTGGCGGTGACGCGCCGCCGGCTTGCCGAGGTGATCACGGGCTCCGTCGCCGTCGCCGTCGTGGCGTTCGTTCCCTGGCGCCTGTTCGGCAGTGAGCCGGTGTCGTTGCCGGAGGCCACCCTCGGTGTGCTGACCGCGCTGATGCTGGCGTCGGCTCCGGCGTCACTGGGGCTGCTCGGACGCTCCCGCGCCGAACTCGCCCAGCGGGTGGGCGAACTGGCCCTGGCCCGCGAGCGCGAAGGGCGGCTGGCCGCCGAGCAGGCCGTACTGAGGGAGCGGGAGCGGCTCGCGCGGGACATGCACGACACCGCGGCCCACCACCTGAGCCTCATCAGCCTGCAGGCCGCGGCCCTGGCGGCGGTCGCGGACTGCCCCGACTACCGCGAGGCGGCAGAGGAACTGGGCGGACTGAGCCGGCACGCGGCGGCCGACCTGCGCCGGACCATCCGGCAGCTCGGCGCCGACCGGGACGAGTCCGGGCCCGGCCTCGCGGACCTGCGCGTGCTGATCAGGGCGGCGGGGGACACCGTGCGGGCCGAGCTGGACGCGGTCGACCCCGCCGAGTGCTCGCCCGAGGTGCAGCACACGGCTTACCGCGTGGTGCAGGAGGCGCTGGCCAACGTCCGGCGGCACGCTCCGGGCGCGCCGGTGGAGGTCGAGGTGCGCCGGACGGCCGCGGGACTGCTGGTGGGGGTACGCAACGGCCCCGCCGCGGGGGAGGGTCCGCCGGGCGGCCCTGCCGACCCCGGCGGATCGGGGCTGGCCGGGCTGCGGGACCGGGTGGCGGCGGTCGGCGGCACCCTGCGGGCCGGCGCCGAACCGGAGGGCGGCCATGTGGTGCGGGCCGAGATCCCGCTGCGGGGTCGCGGCGGGGCCGGCTGATGCGCGGCGGGACGTCCTAGCGGCCGAGGGCCGCCCGCAGCCCGACCTGGTGGTCGCGGACCACGGCTGGGCGGGCTGCGCGGGCCAGCGCGGGATCGACGCGGTGGGGTACGCGGACAGCAACGACCCGGCGCTGTTCCTCGGCGAGGCGGAGGGCACGCTCCAGGTGACGGTGCCGCTGGACGACCACGTCACCGACCCGCGCTTCTACGACCCGCTGACGGCGTACCTGCTGGACGCGGCGGGGCTGACGGAACGGGACTGACCAGCGTTCGTCAAGGCGGGCCAGGCTTTCACTCGTACGGCGGACTTCTCACGGCTTCCGGCGCCCCATACACTGAGACGTATATACGTTCCGCTGTATGGAAGATCCCTTTGTCGTTGAGATCGAGCCGGAAGTCCGGCTGTGGCTGGCCAACCTTTCGGACCGCGACTATCTCGCTGTCGAGGACGTCGTTGACCGTCTCGTGCGCAACGCAACCACCCTCGGAGAACCGTACTCACGCCATCTGGGTGGCCCGGTGCGCGAGTTGCGGTTCAATCTCGGAAACGATCGTGATGCCGTGCGTATCCCGTATTGGCTGGGCCCGGGACGGAGGATCATCCTGCTGACGGTCTTCCGCAAGAGTCGGCAACGTGAGGTCGCCGAAGTGGCTCGCGCCCAGCGGGCGCAGGCGGTTTGCGAAGCCGAACACGAGCCGGCTCATGAGGAATACACCCGCATCATCAAGGAGGAAAAGCCGCGATGAACCACGCACGATGGAAACTCGCCCGTGACAAGCAGGTCGCCGAGGGGATCAGCGAGGGCCCCGAGGTAGAACGGATGCGCGAGGAAATCCGGCTGGCTTTCGACCTCGGGCAGGCCGTCTACGACCGGCGTACCGAGCTCGGCATTTCGCAGACCGAGCTTGCCAAGCGGGCCGGGATGACTCAGCCGCAGATCTCCAAACTGGAGCTGGGCGGGACCATGCCGACGTTGCCCCTGCTGGCCCGGCTGGCGCGGGCGATGGACGCGGCCCTGAGCCTGGAGCTGGACGGAGACACATCCCGCGTCGCCTTCACTGCGCACACCACGGCCGCCTGAGGCGATGACCAGCGATAAGCGGATGTCGAAGCTCTACGTCGAAGTCGACGACGACGTGCTGAGCGAGGCCGCTTCGGTACTCGGTACTACGACGAAGCAGGACACCATCAACGCCGCCCTGTATGAGTTGGCGCAGCGGCACCGGCGTCTCACGGCGTTGGAGGAGCTTGCAGCCATGGGCGACCGTGGTGACTTCGGCATCCTGCTGGACAAGGGGAACTACCGCCGATAAGGCGGCGGGTCGCAGAACGGGGCGACGCAGCAGCGCGATCTCGCTCAGCGAGGGACCCGGACCACGCCCTCCTGGATCACGGAGATCGCCAGCCGGCCGTCCGCCGTGTAGATCCTGGCCTGGCCGAGGCCCCGTCCGCCGTGAGTGGAGGGCGACTCCTGGTCGTACAGCAGCCATTCGTCGGCCCGGAACGGCCGGTGGAACCACATCGCGTGGTCCAGGCTCGCGCCCACCACATCGCCGACCGTCCAGCCGCCACGCCCGTGCGCGAGCAGCACCGAGTCCAGCAGCGTCATGTCGGAGACGTACGTGGCGAGGCAGACGTGCAGCAGCGGATCGTCCGCCAGCTTGCCCTGGGTACGGAACCAGACCTGCGAGCGCGGCTCGCGCGGCTCGCCCACGCTGCCCCAGGGCGGCGTGTCCACGTAGCGCAGATCGACCGCGGAGCGGGCCTCGATCATCCGGTCGACGACACCCGGGTCGCGGAAGATGTCCCGGTAGCGCGGCAGCATCTCCGCGGCGGTGGGCAGCGATTCCGGGTCCGGTGCGGCCGGCATCTCCGTCTGGTGTTCCAGGCCCTCCTCGTACGTCTGGAATGACGCGGAGAGGTGGAAGACCGGCTGCCCGTGCTGGACCGCGACCACCCGCCGGGTGGTGAAGGAGCGGCCGTCGCGGATCCGGTCGACGGTGTAGACGATCGGCGCGCCGGGGTCACCGGGCCGCAGGAAGTACGCGTGCAGCGAGTGCGCGGTGCGGTCCTCGGGGACGGTACGGCCGGCGGCGACCAGGGCCTGTGCGGCGACCTGGCCGCCGAAGACGCGCGGCACCAGCGAAGGGCGGCTGGTGCCGCGGAAGATGTCCTGCTCGATCGGCTCGAGGTCGAGCAGATCGAGCAGGGACTCCAGTGACTCGTTCATGATTGAACAGTAAGGGAGATCAACTGCCCTAGAGGCCCATCGACTTGGCGATGATCGACTTCATGACCTCGCTGGTGCCGCCGTAGATCCGGTTGACCCGGTTGTCGGCGTACAGGCGGGCGATCGGGTACTCGTTCATGTACCCGTAGCCGCCGTGCAGCTGGAGGCACCTGTCGATGACGCGGTGCGCGACCTCGGTGCAGAACAGCTTCGCGGACGCGGCCTCGGCGGCGGACAGTTCGCCCGCGTCCAGGGCCTCCAGGGCGCGGTCGGCCACGGCCTCGGCGGCGTCCACCTCGGCCTGGCAGGCGGCCAGCTCGAACTTGGTGTTCTGGAAGTGCGAGACCGGCTTGCCGAAGACCGTACGGTCCTGCACGTACTGCTGGGCGAACCGGACGGCGGCCTTGGCCTGCGCGTACGCGCCGAACGCGATGCCCCAGCGCTCGGAGGGCAGGTTCTGGCCGAGGTAGTAGAAGCCCTTGTTCTCCTCGCCGAGCAGGTCCTCCACCGGGACCTTGACGTCGACGAAGGCCAGCTCGGCGGTGTCGGAGGTGCGCAGGCCGAGCTTGTCCAGCTTGCGGCCGACCGAGTAGCCCGCCGACTTGGTGTCCACCGCGAACAGCGAGATGCCGAAGCGGCGGTCGTCCTCGCGCGGGGGGGAGGTGCGGGCGCACACGATCACGCGGTCGGCGTGCACACCGCCGGTGATGAAGGTCTTGGCGCCGTTGAGGACGTAGTGCGTGCCGTCCTCCGAGAGCTTGGCGGTGGTCTTCATGCCCGCGACGTCGGAGCCGGTGCCCGGCTCGGTCATCGCGAGCGCCCACATCTCCTCGCCGGTGACGAACTTCGGCAGGTAGTTCTTCTTCTGCTCGTCGGTGGCGAGCAGCTTGATGTACGGCAGGGCGAGCAGCACGTGTACGCCGGAGCCGCCGAAGTTCACGCCCGCGCGCGAGGTCTCCTCGTAGAGCACGGCCTCGAACTTGTGCGTGTCCAGACCCGCGCCACCGAATTCCTCGGGGACGTTGATGCCGAAGATGCCCAGCTCACCGAGCTTGTAGTAGAAGTCGCGAGGCGCCTGGCCGGCCGCGTACCACTCGTCGTAGACGGGGATGACCTCGGACTCGATGAAGGCCCGGATGGTCTCCCGGAACGCCTCGTGGTCCTCGTTGTAAACCGTACGGCGCACGGACGCCTCCTCAGGACTGTGTGGTGCGGTGCATGTCTAAGCGCTTGCTCAGTCCTAAGTTACCGGGCGGTTGTCTAGCGTGTCCAGAGTGATGCTGCGCACGTACGGCCGCTCATGGCCGGTCCGGAAGGCGGCGTCAGCAGGCGATGCCCTGCGACCGCAGCCACTCGCACTGTGTTTCGCCCGACGTCTTGCCGCCGTCGTAGGCGCGCGGATCCTTGTAGCCGGGCCCCACGGGCTCGTGATCTTCGAAGACGCCGTCGCCGTCCAGGTCGCCACCGTCGGGATCGATGGTCCCGCTCGGGTTCCGGCAGTTCGCGCGGTCGGCCGGGTCCGTGGTGCAGACGGTCCCCGCGCTCTGCGCTGCGGTGAATCCCGACAGCGACAAGGGGAGGCATAGGGCCAGGAGGGCAGAGCCGACGAATGTACCGGTTTTGCGGGGTATGTCGCGCTTGAGGCCCATAGTCCGACCAATGTGAGAATGCGGCGTTGGCATGGACAACGCTACGGCGGCTCTCAGGGCCGGTCAACGCGGGAAGGTGCCGCCTTTGACGGCCGAGACGAAGAACGTCCAACCGGCAATCGGGAAGACCAAGGCGGGGCCGTGCGGAGCCTTGGAGTCGCGGACCGGGACGGCCGAGGGGTAGCCGTCCAGGACCTCGACGCAACTGCCCGACTCGGGCCCGCTGTAGGACGACTTACGCCAGCCGCTCAGCGCCGAAGCATCCGGGATCGTGTGCTCAGTCATGGTGACCGTAGTCCTTAGCTGTCGCTCGCAACGCGGCAAGTGACTCTTTCAGTGGTAGTGCGTCGCTCAGTGCAAGATCGTAGATGCCTTGCAGTCGTGCGACAACGGCTGGGGAATCGTGGAGCTTTCCGATGGACAGGCCCTCGGTGTAGGCGGCCGGGGGCTGGTCCTCGAACCACATGAGCGACACCATGCCTTGACTGATCGGGTGGACGCCGGCGCTGAGAGGGAGAACGTGCACGCGTACTCGCCCGCTCTCGACGAGGCGGACGAGGTGCATGATCTGCTCGGCCATGATCTCCCGGCCGCCGACCGGGCGTCGTAGCACCATCTCGTCCAACAGGGCCCACACTACGGGCGTTTCCTGGTCAGCGAGGATCTTCGCGCGCTCAAGCCGTGTGGCAACGTGCCTGTCGCGTTCTTCGTCGCTCCTGGGAGGAAACGTCGTGCCGAGAACCGCACGGGCGTATCGCTCCGTTTGGAGAATGCCGGGCACGAAGGTCAGGGCGAACTCCCTGATCATCGTTGCCTGTTGTTCGAGTTGCCGGGCCGCCTCGAAGTAGTCGGCAATCGTGCCGTCCTCCTGCGGCCGGAAGCTGCTCAGTACGTTCCCCGTGTTCAGGGCCCTGTCCAGCCGTCGCGCGTCCTCCTTCGACGGGATGCGGCGGCCGGCCTCGATATGGGCGATGTGCGAACGGGTCATGATCGCCGCTTCGGCCAGCTCCTGCTGCGTCAGTCCGGCCGCCTCGCGTTGAGCCCTGAACCACTCCCCATATGTGTTACTCACCGGGCCAGCGTAGCTACACAGCGGAGTCTGAGTACGTCAAAGCCAGCGCAGCGCGAACCACAGGTCCATGCGGACGTCCGGGTCGTCCAGGTCCGCGTCCAGCAGTGCGGCGCAGCGCGCGATGCGCTGGCGCACGGTGTTGCGGTGCACCCCCAACGACACGGCCGTACGGTCCCAGCTGCCGTGCAGCGAGAGCCAGGCGCGCAGCGTCTCGGTGAGCGCGGCGGAGTCCGCGACCGGCGCCAGCCGGCCGCGGGCGTGGGCGCGTGCCTCGTCCGGCGCGACCAGCGCCGCGAGACCGGCCTCGCGGTGCCGGACCAGGTCCGCGCGGCTCGCCTCGGCGCGGCGCAGGGCCCGGCGCGCCTGGGTGTCGGCCGCGGCCAGGTCCGTGGCCGCCGCGGGGGCGCTGACGCCCAGCACCCAGCCCGGCTGCCGCGCGACCTCGCGGTCCGTGACGATCCGTACGGTCCCACCCTCGGTGTCCACCAGCGCGCTGCCCAGGGCCGCGCCCAGTGCCGACGCGGCGAACGGGTTCTCCGGTCCGGTGTCCATGCCGTCACCGCCGGCGCACGCGTGCACCACCGTCCACGGGCCCGGCCCCAGCAGCGGAGCCACCTCCTCCGGCGCGGCCCCGAGCAGCAGCCGGACCAGCGCGGCCGACCGGCCCGCCGCGTCGGCGCCCTGGTGGGGCGCGGTCAGCAGCGACAGCAGGACGGCCGCGACCCCGGCGATCGTGTGGTCGCCGGGCTCGCGCCCCTCGGTGGCGACGCCGAGGACCAGCCCCTCGCTGCCGCCGAGAGCGTACGCGGCCAGGTGCGCGCCCCCGGCGGTGTCGGTGGCGGAGGACGGCCCGGTCCGGGGCGGGGCCGGGGTCACCACCTGAGCCAGCCGGCCCAGGGCGGTCCGGGCCCCGGCGGACGGCGGCCGGTCGGCGGCCTGGATTTCCGTACCGTCCGGGGCGAGCAGCACCGTCCAGCCGCCGACCCGGGTGGCCAGCTGGCGCAGGACCGACGGCACCGGGTCGGGGCGGGCGGCGGCGGTGGCCAGGCCCTGCTGCGCCTGGGTCACCCGGCGCAGCTCATGGGTGCGGGCCTCGGCCATCAGCCGCCACACCGCACGGGCGATCCCGGTGAACGTGGTCTGCGGCGGCACCTCCAGCAGCGGCAGTCCGTGCCGGTCGCAGGCGGCGATCAGCGCCTCCGGTACGGCGTCGTGCACCGGCGCGAGGCCGAAACCGAGGGCCGCCGCGCCCGCCTCGACGATCCGTGACACATAGAAGTCCAGGTGCGCGTCGACGTCGGCGGCCTCCGCGAAGTGCACGCCGGCACTCAGCAGCAGTTCCCCGCCGAGCAGATAGGGGTACGGGTCGCCCATCTCCGAGGTGTGCACCCAGTGCACCGCCACCTCGTCGGCGGGCGGCCCGGCCACCTGGCGCAGCCCGAGATCGCGGTACGCCAGCAGGGCGGGCAGCGGGATGGGCGGAGTGGGCGGGGCCAGGTCCGGCATGGTGGACGGTCCATCCATAAGGTGCGGCAAGGATGTATGAAAAGTACACTTCAGCGCTGCTTTTCGGCCACCTATCGTCATGCCACGCAAGCGATGCCACGCACGCGTCCCGCGGATGAATGGAGGAAGGCCCATGGCTGTCGACTACGCAGTGATCGTCGTCTATCTGGCCGGCATGCTGGCCATGGGCTGGTGGGGCATGCGCCGCGCCAAGTCCAAGAGCGAGTTCCTGGTCGCCGGCCGCCGCCTCGGTCCCTCGATGTACTCCGGGACGATGGCCGCCATCGTTCTCGGCGGCGCCTCCACCATCGGCGGCGTCGGCCTCGGCTACAAGTACGGCCTCTCCGGCGCCTGGATGGTCTTCACCATCGGCCTGGGCCTGCTGGCGCTGTCCGTGTTCTTCTCCGCGCGGATCGCCCGGCTGAAGGTCTACACCGTCTCCGAGATGCTCGACCTGCGCTACGGCGGCAAGGCCGGCGTCATCTCGGGCGTGGTGATGTGGGCGTACACGCTGATGCTCGCGGTGACCTCGACCATCGCGTACGCCACGATCTTCGACGTGCTCTTCGACATCAACCGCACTGCCTCGATCGTGCTCGGCGGGGCGATCGTCGTCGCGTACTCGACGCTCGGCGGCATGTGGTCGATCACCCTCACGGACATGGTGCAGTTCGTCGTCAAGACGATCGGCGTCCTGCTGCTCCTGCTGCCGATCGCGGTCGTCAAGGCGGGCGGCTTCAGCGAGATGAAGGCGGCGCTTCCGACCGAGTACTTCGACCCGCTGGGCATCGGCGGCGAGACGATCTTCACCTATGTCCTGATCTACACGTTCGGCATGCTGATCGGCCAGGACATCTGGCAGCGTGTGTTCACCGCTCGCAGCGACAAGACGGCCAAGTGGGGCGGCACCGTCGCCGGTACGTACTGTCTGGCGTACGCTCTGGCCGGCGCGGTCATCGGTACCGCGGCCAAGGTCCTCTACCCCAACCTCGCCAACGCCGACGACGCGTTCGCCACCATCGTCAAGGACGAACTTCCGGTGGGCGTCCGGGGTCTGGTACTGGCCGCCGCGCTCGCCGCCGTGATGTCCACCTCCTCCGGCGCGCTGATCGCCTCCGCCACCGTCGCCAACAACGACATCTGGTCGCGGCTGCGGGGCGTCGTCTCCCGAGGCTCCGGCGACGGCGGCGACAAGGAACACGACGAGGTGAAGGGCAACCGCGCCTTCATCCTGATCATGGGCGTGGCCGTCATCCTCATTGCCATCCAGCTCAGCAGTGTGCTGGAAGGCCTCACCGTCGCGTACGACCTGCTGGTCGGCGGCCTGCTGGTGCCGATCCTCGGCGGACTGCTGTGGAAGCGCGGCACGGTGTACGGCGCGCTGGCCGCGGTGGTGACCGGCGGTCTGACCGTGATCGCGCTGATGTGGAAGTTCGGCATCCTCGCCAACGAGCCCGTGTACTACGGTCTGCTGGCCTCGCTCGCCGCCTACGTGATCGTCTCCCTCGCCACCAAGCCGACCGACGAGGCCATCCTCGCGGTCTGGCGGGAGCGGCTGGCCGGCCGCGGCGCGGAGGAGGACGAGAAGCCGGAGCCCGAGCCGGTACCGGTGACCACCCCCTAACCGGGTCCCGGCCCGCTCCCCCCGGGCGGGCCGGGACCCACCCCCGCCGGCCCCCGCCGCACCTGCCGGCCGGGGGTACAGGCACACTCGTAACAGCACAGACCCCATGAATTCCGCAGTGAGCAGTACGAAGTACACCGAAGGAAGGCAGCCCCCCATGAGCAGCACCGAGCAGCCGCGCGGCCCCATCGACTCGTCCCGCATCCCGCGGTACGCCGGACCCGCCACGTTCGCCCGGCTGCCCCGGCTCGACGAGGTCGGGACCGCCGATGTCGCCGTGGTCGGCGTGCCCTTCGACACCGGCGTGTCCTACCGCCCCGGCGCCCGCTTCGGCGGCAACGCCATCCGCGAGGCGTCGCGGCTCCTGCGCCCGTACAACCCGGCCCAGGACGCCTCGCCCTTCGCCCTCGCGCAGGTCGCGGACGCCGGTGACATCGCCGCCAACCCGTTCAACATCCACGAGGCCGTCGAGACGATCGAGGCCGCGGCCGACGACCTGCTCGGCACCGGCGCGCGGATGATGACGCTCGGCGGCGACCACACCATCGCGCTGCCGCTGCTGCGCTCGGTGGCGAAGAAGCACGGCCCGGTGGCGCTGCTGCACTTCGACGCGCACCTCGACACCTGGGACACCTACTTCGGCGCCGAGTACACGCACGGCACGCCGTTCCGCCGCGCCGTCGAGGAGGGCATCCTCGACACCGAGGCGCTCTCCCACGTCGGTACCCGCGGCCCGCTGTACGGCAAGCAGGACCTGGACGACGACGCCAAGATGGGCTTCGGCATCGTGACGTCGGCCGACGTCTACCGCCGCGGCGCCGACGAGGTGGCCGACCAGCTGCGCCAGCGCATCGGCGACCGCCCGCTGTACATCTCCATCGACATCGACGTGCTCGACCCGGCCTTCGCGCCCGGCACCGGCACCCCCGAGGCGGGCGGCATGAGCTCCCGCGAACTGCTGGAGATCATCCGCGGACTGTCCTCCTGCAACCTGGTCTCGGCGGACGTCGTCGAGGTCGCGCCGGCGTACGACCACGCGGAGATCACCTGTGTCGCGGCCTCCCACACCGCGTACGAGCTGACGACGATCATGTCCCGGCAGATCGCAGCCTCGCGTCCGGCAGAGGCCGCCAAGTGACCCACGACCATCACCACGAGACGCCCCGGCTGACCGCCGAGCAGACCGCGGCCGCGCTCGCCCCGCCGGCCGGCCGCAACGGCGGTGACCTCCTCGTCGAGACGCTGCACGGCCTCGGCGCCACCACCGTCTTCGGGCTGCCCGGCCAGCACGCGCTCGGCATGTTCGACGCGCTGCGCCGCTCCTCGCTCCAGTACGTCGGCTTGCGCGTCGAGAACAACGCCGGCTTCGCCGCCGACGCGTACGGCCGGATCACCGGCGAGGTCGCCCCGCTGCTGCTCTCCACCGGCCCCGGCGCGCTCACCTCGCTCGCCGCGCTCCAGGAGGCGGCCGCGGCCTCGGCGCCCGTCCTCGCCGTCTCCAGCCAGGTCCCGACCGCCGGTCTCGGCGGCGGGCGGCACGGCTACCTGCACGAACTCCGCGACCAGCAGGCGTCGTTCCGCGACATCGTGAAGTCCGTGCACACCGTCCGGACGGCCTCGCAGATCCCCTCCGCGATCGCCGCCGCGTGGGAGTCCGCTCTGACCGCCCCGCACGGGCCGGTGTGGGTCGAGATCCCGCAGGACGTCCTGCTCGCCCCGACGTCCCTGCCGGTGGTCACGGCCATGGACGCCACCCCGCGCGAGCTGCACCCGCGGCCCGAGCTGATCGCGGTGGCCGCCCACCACCTGGCGCACGCCGAGCGTCCGGCGGTCATCGCGGGCGGTGGGGTGGTGCGCGCGGACGCGTCCGGCAAGCTGCTCGCGCTCGCCGAGAAGCTGAACGCGCCCGTCGTCACCACCTTCGGCGGCAAGGGCGCCTTCCCCTGGGAGCACCCGCTCTCGCTCCAGTCCTGGCTGGAGGACCGGCACACCACCGACTTCCTGGAGGACGCGGACGTCCTGCTCGTCGTCGGCTCGGGCCTGGGCGAACTCTCCTCGAACTACCACACGTTCAAGCCGCGCGGCCAGGTCATCCAGATCGAGGCGGACCTCGGCAAGCTGGAGTCCAACCACGCCGGCCTCGGCATCCACGCCGACGCGCGGCTCGCGCTGTCCGCCCTGCTGGAGGCGGTGCCGACCGTCCGGGAGGATCCCGCCGCCGCGGCGTCCGTACGCAAGGTCCTCGCGCGGGTACGGGAACGGATCGCCGGCCAGGACCTCACCCTGGAGCAGGAGCTGCTCGCGGCGGTCCGGGAGGCGCTGCCCGCATCGTCCCCGAGCTTCTGGGACATGACCATCCTCGGCTACTGGGCCTGGTCCGCCTTCGACGCCCGGCACCCGAACACCATGCACTCGGGGCAGGGCGCGGGCGGCCTCGGCTACGGCTTCCCGGCCGCCCTCGGCGCGGCCGCGGCCGACCGTACGAAGCCGGTGCTCGCGGTGTCGGGCGACGGCGGCGCGATGTACTCGATCGCGGAGCTGGCCACCGCCCGGCAGTACGACCTGCCGGTCACCTGGCTGATCGTGGACGACGGCGGCTACGGCATCCTGCGCGAGTACATGACCGACGCGTTCGGCGAGGCCACCGCCACCGAACTGGCGCGGCCGGACTTCGTGGCGCTCGCCGAGTCCTTCGGTGTACCGGCGGTCCGCACCACGCCGGAGGCCCTGGGCGAAGACCTGGCCAAGGCCCTGGCTGCCCCCGGGCCGTCGGTGGTCGTCCTGCCCGCGCTGCTGAGGATGTTCGCCCCGACGCACCTCTGAACAGCGCCTCTGAACCCGCCGCAGCCGGTGGTTTCCGAAGTGTGATCGAAAGTCGTACAACCATTCCTTCACATCGGTGAGTCATGTGGAGCGGGTGCGCCGGAGGGCGCGCCCGCTTCTACCTCAGGGGACGGGAAAAGCCTCCATGACTCACCACCGAATATCCCGCCGTGCGCGCGGGGCGCTCTCCGCGGTCCTGGCCGCGGGCGTGCTCGTGCCCATGGCCGTCGCCGCGGCGCCCGCCGCGGCGGCCACGCCGACGGTGACGTGCACGTCCGAGAAGCCGGGCCTTGCCACCAAGCTGTCGGCGGACATCACCGCCGCGCTGAAGGGCCGGACCTCGACGACGGCCGTGGCCGTGTACGACCGCACCACCAAGACCATGTGCACCCTGCGCGAATCGCAGCGGTTCGACTCCGCGAGCGTCGTCAAGTCGACGGTCCTCGCGGCGCTTCTCTGGGACGCGGGGAAGCAGAAGCGCCGGCTGACCGACCGTGAGGTCGAACTCTCCACCGCCATGATCACCAAGTCGGACAACGCCTCCACCAGCACCCTGTGGAAGCAGCTCGGCGTGACGAAGATCAAGGCGTTCCTCCAGGTCGCCGGGATGACACAGACCGTGCCCGGATCGGACGGCTACTGGGGCCTCACCCAGATCACCGCCCGCGACCAGCGCAAGCTGCTGGGGCTGCTCACCAATGCGAACTCCGTGCTGAGCGACAGCGCACGGGCCTACGAGCTCAGCCTGATGCGCAGGGTCGTCGCCTCGCAGCGATGGGGGGCGCCGGCCGGCGCCCCCAGCTCCGCCACCATCCATGTCAAGAACGGCTGGCTGTCCCGTGCCACCCACGGCTGGCGGGTGAACAGCATCGGCGCCTTCACCGGCAACGGGCACAACTACTCGATCACCGTGCTCACCCAACAACCGGACCATGGACGAGGGTGTGGCCACCATCCAGGCCGTGGCCCGTGCGGTCCACAAGGACCTGAACCCGACGGTTTCGGCCGACATGCGGTACACGCCGACCACCAAGCCGCAGGAAGCGTTCGTGGCGGTGCCCGAGTCCTAGACGACCGGTATTTGTTGCGGCGGGATGAAAACCGCCGACAGCCGCGTTGGTGCCTTCCGGCGGCAAAGGACTACGGGAGGCACCAGTGGCGGCGGCACAGCAGGGCGAGGCGTCCCAACCGGGCGAGGCGGCGTCCCGACAGGCGTCCCGACGGGAGGACGGCTGGGCACGGCGTCTGACGGGGTACGCCTGGCGGTACCGGCTGAACGTGCTCCTCGCGCTCGGGTCGTCCCTGGCCGGTATGGCCGTGATGGCCCTCGTCCCGCTGGTCACCAAGGTGATCATCGACGACGTCATCGGCGACGGGACCCGGCCGCTGGCCCCCTGGGCGGGCGCCCTGGTCGGCGCGGCCGTCGTCGTCTACGTCCTGACGTACATCCGGCGCTACTACGGCGGCCGCCTCGCCCTCGACGTCCAGCATGATCTCCGTACCGAGATGTACGGAGCGATCACCCGGCTGGACGGCAGGCGGCAGGACGAGCTGTCCACCGGCCAGGTCATCGGCCGCGCCACCAGCGACCTCCAGCTGATCCAGGGCCTGCTCTTCATGCTCCCGATGACCATCGGGAACATCCTGCTGTTCGTGATCTCACTCGTGATCATGACCTGGCTGTCCCCGCCGCTCACCCTGGTCGCCCTGGCCGTCGCCCCGGCCCTGTGGTTCATCGCCAAGCGCAGCCGCACCCGCCTCTTCCCCGCCACCTGGTACGCCCAGGGGCAGGCGGCCGCGGTCGCCGGCGTCGTCGACGGTGCCGTCACGGGCGTCCGCGTGGTGAAGGGCTTCGGGCAGGAGGAGCAGGAGACCGGCAAGCTGCGCGTCGCGGGCCGCCGCCTCTTCGCGGGCCGGCTGCGGACCATCCGGCTCAACTCCCGCTACACCCCCGCCCTCCAGGCCGTGCCCGCGCTCGGCCAGGTCGCGATGCTGGCGCTCGGCGGCTGGATGGCGACCCGCGGGCAGGTCACCCTCGGCACGTTCGTCGCCTTCTCGACGTATCTCGCGCAGCTCGTCGGCCCGGTCCGGATGCTCGCCATGGTGCTCACCGTCGGCCAGCAGGCGCGCGCGGGCGTCGAGCGGGTCCTCGAACTGATCGACACCGAGCCGTCCATCCAGGACGGTACGAAGGAGCTGCCGGCCGACGCGCCGGCGAGCGTCGAGTTCGACGCCGTCTCCTTCGGCTACACCGAGGACCGCCCGGTCCTGCACGGCCTCTCCCTCACCATCGAGCCCGGCGAGACCGTCGCCGTGGTCGGCGCCTCCGGCAGCGGGAAGTCCACGGTCTCGCTGCTGCTGCCCCGCTTCTACGACGTGAGCGCCGGCGCGGTCCTCGTCGGCGGCCACGATGTGCGCGAGCTGACCATGGACTCGCTGCGGGCCGCCATCGGGCTCGTACCGGAGGACAGCTTCCTCTTCTCCGACACCGTGCGCGCCAACATCGCGTACGGCCTGCCGGACGCCACCGAGGAGCAGATCCGCACCGCCGCGCGCGCCGCCCAGGCGGACCGTTTCATCACCGAGCTGCCCGAGGGGTACGACACCAAGGTCGGCGAACACGGCCTCACCCTCTCCGGCGGCCAGCGCCAGCGCGTCGCCCTGGCCCGTGCGATCCTCACCGACCCTCGGCTGCTGCTCCTCGACGACGCGACCTCGGCGGTCGACGTGCGGGTCGAGCACGAGATCCACGAGGCCCTGCGCTCGGTGATGGCCGGGCGCACCACCCTGCTGATCGCCCACCGCCGCTCCACCCTCGCGCTGGCCGACCGGATCGCCGTACTGGACCGCGGGCGGCTCTCCGACATCGGTACGCACGAGGAGCTTCAGCGGCGCTCCGCCCTCTACCGGCGGCTGCTGACCGACCCCGACGAGCTGGCGGGCGGCTCGCCGGACCCGGCGGCCGCCGCCGTCGCCGCCTCGCGCTACGGGCGGGAGGCCGTCGGCCGCGCCGAGCGCGATCCCGAGCTGGACCTCGACCTGGACATCGAGTTCGAGGCGGAGATCGACTCGGAGCCGGTCAGCGCCAAACGCCGCGTCGTCGACGGCGTCACCCCCGAGCTGTGGCGCCGCTCCGAACGCGGCGGCGCCGACACCGCCGGCCGGTCGGCCACCCCCGCCCAGCTCGCCGCCGGCGGCCCCGGTATGGCCGCCGCGATCGAGGGCATGCCCGCCACCCCGGAACTGCTCGCCCAGGTCGCCGCGCTGCCGCCGGCCACCGACACCCCGGACGTCGACGAGACGCGCGCGGCCGGCGCCGAGGAGTCGTACGGCCTGCGGCGGCTGCTGCGCGGCTTCGGGGCGCCCCTGCTGATCAGTCTGCTGCTGGTGGCGGTGGACGCGGGCGCCGGACTGCTGCTGCCCGTCCTGATCCGGCACGGCATCGACGAGGGCGTCCAGCAACTCGCCCTGAGCGCGGTGTGGGTGGCCTCCGGGGTCGCCCTGCTGGTCGTACTCGCCCAGTGGGCCGCGCAGTTCGGCGAGACGCGGATGACCGGGCGTACCGGCGAACGCGTGCTGTACGCACTGCGCGTGAAGATCTTCGCGCAGCTGCAGCGGCTGGGGCTCGACTACTACGAGCGGGAGCTGACCGGGCGCATCATGACCCGGATGACGACGGACGTGGACGCCCTGTCCACCTTCCTCCAGACCGGTCTGGTCACCGCCGTGGTCTCCGTCTTCACCTTCTTCGGCATCCTCTTCGCGCTCCTCGTCATCGACGTGCAGCTGGCGATAGTGGTGTTCGCGACCCTGCCCGTGCTCGTCGTCGGCACGTTCTTCTTCCGGCGGAAGTCGGTCAAGGCGTACGAGCTCGCGCGCGAGCGGGTCAGCGCCGTCAACGCCGACCTCCAGGAGTCGGTCTCCGGACTGCGCATCGTCCAGGCCTTCCGCCGCGAGCACACCGGCGCCGCCGCCTTCGCGGGCCGCAGCGACAGCTACCGCCAGGCGCGGGTGCGCGGGCAGTGGCTGATCTCGGTGTACTTCCCCTTCGTCCAGCTGCTGTCCTCGGTCGCGGCGGCCGCCGTGCTGATCGTGGGCGCCGGGCGGGTGGAGACCGGAACCCTGACGACGGGCGCGCTGGTCGCGTACCTCCTCTACATCGACCTGTTCTTCGCGCCCGTGCAGCAGCTCTCCCAGGTCTTCGACGGCTACCAGCAGGCGACGGTCTCGCTCGGGCGCATCCAGGAGCTCCTGCGGGAGCCGACCACCACACCGCAGGTGGAACGGCCGCGTGAGGTCGCGTCGCTGCGGGGCGAGATCGCCTTCGAGGACGTGCATTTCCACTACGGGGAGGAAGACGCGCAGGCCCTCGCAGGTATCGACCTGACCATCCCGGCCGGCCAGACCGTCGCGTTCGTCGGAGAGACCGGCGCGGGCAAGTCCACCCTCGTCAAACTGGTCGCACGCTTCTACGACCCGGCGTCGGGCCGGGTCACCGCCGACGGCAGGGATCTGCGCGAACTCGACCTCACGGGCTACCGGCACCGCCTCGGCGTCGTCCCGCAGGAGTCGTACCTCTTCGCCGGTACGGTGCGGGACGCCATCGCGTACGGCCGGCCCGACGCCACCGACGCCGAGGTGGAGGCGGCGGCCCGCGCGGTCGGCGCCCACGACATGATCGCCACCCTGGAGCACGGCTACCTGCACACGGTCGCCGAGCGCGGCCGCAACCTCTCCGCCGGCCAGCGCCAGCTGATCGCCCTGGCCCGGGCGGAGCTGGTCGATCCGGACGTACTGCTGCTCGACGAGGCCACCGCCGCGCTCGACCTGGCCACCGAGGCGCTGGTCAACCAGGCCACGGACCGGCTGACCGGCAAGCGCACCACGCTGGTGGTGGCCCACCGGCTGACCACGGCCGCGCGCGCGGACCGCGTCGTGGTGATGGACCGGGGGCGGGTCGTCGAGGACGGTACACACGCCGAGTTGCTGAAGGGGGACGGGCGCTACGCGGAACTCTGGCGCACGTTCGTGGGCGAGGACGAACCTGCCGCGGCCTGAACCTGCCGCGGCCTGATCCGGTCGCAACCAGTCGGTGGCCGCCGTGCGTCCGTACGCGTGTACGCTCACGCGGCGGAGGGAAGAAACTGTGTTCGACGGTTCGAAGAGCAGGCTGCCCGCACGCGGGCTGGCCGTGGGCGCGGCGGCCGTGGCGCTGGCCCTCGGCGTCCTGGCCCTGGGCGCGCCCGCCGCGCAGGCGGCCCCGCCGTGCGCCGGACGGCTCGTCAAGAAGATCCCCTTCGCCACCGGCCAGATACAGCTCTACAAGACCCGCAGCCACGCCTGCGCGGTCACGGTCGCCCGTCGCCCGGGCGTCCGGCAGCACATGTCGGTCAGTGTCCAGCCGCGCGGCGGCCGCGCCGTCAAGGACAGCGGCCGCTTCACGCGCATGGCGGGCCCGGTCACGGTGCACGCGGTGAACCGCTGTGTACGGGTGGCGGGTTCGGTGGGCGCCAAGTCGGCGGCGTCAGGCTGGATCCTCTGCTGATCCCGCCTGATCCCGGCAGCTGCACTCCCTCCTTCCCCTGGCGCGCCAGCCACTTGGCGGTCATTTTCAACTGGGTCTGGCGGCCGATGCGTTGATCCCGCTAGGTTCACGGCGACTGTCGTGAATCCAGGGGAGTGTGAATGCGCAAAACGCTCAGATGGCTGCTGTCGCTCGTGGTGCTCATCGGCACCGTGAGCGCGGCCGGTGCCACCGCTGGGGCGGCCACCGCCGCCGAGCCGGCCGCCGGCCCGGACATCAAGGACCGGATCCTCGCGATACCGGGAATGAGTCTCATCGAGGAGAAGCCGTACCCCGGTTACCGCTTCTTCGTCCTCAACTACACCCAGCCGGTGGACCACCGGCGCCCGGCCAAGGGCACCTTCAAGCAGCGGATCACCCTGCTGCACAAGGACACCAACCGCCCGACCGTCTTCTTCACCTCCGGCTACAACGTCAACACCAACCCGCGCCGCAGCGAGCCGACGACGATCACCGACGGCAACCAGGTGTCGATGGAGTACCGGTTCTTCACGCCGTCCCGCCCGGACCCGGCCAACTGGTCCAAGCTGGACATCTGGCAGGCCGCCAGCGACCAGCACCGTATCTTCACGGACCTGAAGAAGATCTACGCCAAGAAGTGGCTCTCCACCGGTGGTTCGAAGGGCGGCATGACCGCCACGTACTACGAGCGCTTCTACCCGCGTGACATGGACGGCGTCGTCGCGTACGTCGCCCCCAACGACGTGGTGAACAAGGAGGACTCGGCGTACGACCGGTTCTTCGAGAAGGTCGGCACCGAGGAGTGCCGCAACAAGCTGAACGCCGTGCAGCGCGAGGCGCTCGTGCGACGCGAGGAGCTGCAGGTCAAGTACCAGGACTGGGCAACGGCCGAAGGCGCCACGTTCAGCACGGTCGGCAGCCTCGACAAGGCGTACGAGGCCGTCGTCCTGGACTACGTCTGGGCGTTCTGGCAGTACAGCCTGGTGGCCGACTGCGCGTCGATCCCGGTCGCCGCGACCGCCACCGACCAGGAGATCTACGACTCGATCGACGCGATCTCCGGCTTCTCCTTCTACACCGACCAGGGCCTGGCGCAGTACACGCCGTACTACTACCAGGCCGGCACCGAGCTCGGCTCGCCCGACATCAAGCTCCCGCACCTGGACGGCCTGAGCCGGTACGGCTACCAGCCGCCGCGGAACTTCGTGCCGCGCGACATCCCGATGCGCTTCAAGCCGTCGGCGATGGGCGACGTGGACCGCTGGGTGCGGCACAACGCCAAGCAGATGATGTTCGTGTACGGCGAGAACGACCCGTGGGGCGCCGAGCCGTTCCGCCTGGGCAAGGGCGCGCGGGACAGCTACGTCTTCACCGCGCCGGGCGCCAACCACGGCGCCAACGTGGCCGGTCTGGTCGCGGACCAGAAGGCGAAGGCCACCGCGGAGATCCTGGAGTGGGCGGGCGTCGCCCCGGCCGCCGTCCAGGAGAACCCGGCGAAGGCCAGGCCGCTGGCGAAGTCCGACGCGAAGCTCGACAGGTTCGACATCGAGCGCGAGCCGACGCTGCGCCCGTAAGCACGGCACGTCGGCACGGCACGTCCGTACGGCACGTCCGACCGGTTCGAGAGGGGCTGTGCCCGCCGTTCACACGCGGCGGGCACAGCCCACCGGTTTGTCGCCGACCAGGTGTACGTACAGCGCGGTCGACGGCGGGCACTGCCCCCGCCGGGTCACCGCCCGCTCCACCCGGAACTCCGGGGCCCGCTCGGCAGATCCGTCGCAGGCGGTCTCCCGCACCTGGCCCTCGCGCGCACGGTAGACGCAGTCGCCGGCCACGGTCAGCGGCCCGCCGCCCATGCCGGGGTCGCCGGGGTGCGGTGGTTCGAGGTTGCGCATGCAGGCATACCCCTGCGGGACCGTGGCGGGTCCCGGCGCGGTCCCGCTCTCGCTGATGTGCAGGACGAAGTCGGTGGCTGCCGGGCAGGCGGGGCCGACGGCCCGGCTGCCGTCATGACGGGCCAGCACCTGGGCGGCCGCCTTCTCGCTGGTGCAGGAGACCTCGCGGAACCTGCCCTCGGCGCGTGAACTGCACTCCGCCGTCCCCAGAAACGTCGCGCCGTACCCGGACGGCGTGACGGCGGCGGGGCGGTCGCCGTCGCCGAGCTCCGCCCCCGCGCTCTCGCGGCCGGCCGGCCGCGACTGGCAGCCCGACAGGACCACCGACAGCAGCAGGGCCCAGATCACCCCCGTGTACGGCGACTTGCTCATGAGAACCCCCCGGTGCGTCCGTCCAGCGTGGCCCGCCGGAGCGGGCACACGCCGGATGAACCGGGGTCAGTACGTCAATCCGTGTCCCATCGGATACAGCACCTGCGTGGGGTCGTCCGCGCGCTGTATCGGCACGGGCAGCCGGCCGGAAGGCGCGGCCTGCCCCGCGATCACCCGCGCCGCCGCCCGGAGTTCGACATCCGTCCAGGAGTAGGTGGCGAGGCTTGCGGCGAACCCGCTCAGCCGGGCGATGTCGTACGGATTGCGGATCGCGACCGCCACCACGGGTACCCCGGTCGCCGCCAGCTCCGCCACCAGCGTGCGCTGCGGGCTGGTCGCCGAGACGTTGTACGTGCCGACGACGACGACGTCCTTGCCCCGCGCGGCGGCGACCGCTTCGTCGATCTTCGCCCGCGTCGGCGTGATACCGGTGGAGAGCGCGGTGGCGGTGAAGCCCAGTTCCGTGAGCGCCCGGGCCAGGACGGTGGTCGGCGGACCGGTCGTCCCGGACGGCGAGGCCGGGTCGGCCCCGACGACCAGCAGCTTCGGTTCGCGGCGCCGGGACAGCGGCAGCAGCCCGCCGGTGTTGGTGAGCAGGGTGGTGGTCTCCTCGGCGATCCGGTCGGCCGCGGCGAGGTGCGAACGGGTCCCGACGGTCCGGTCGACGCCCCGGTGGGTGACGTACGGATCGCGGAACAGCCCGCGCCGCGCCTTCAGTTCGAGAATGCGCAGAATCGACTCGTCGAGGCGCGCCTCGCTGATCTCGCCGTTCTTGACGGCGTTCAGTACCGCGTTCCAGGCGACCGCCAGGTTCGGCGGGTTGAGCAGCTGGTCGCAGCCCGCCTTGAGCGCGAGCACCGGTACCCGGTCGTCTCCGTACTTCTGCCGTACGCCCGCCATGGCGAGGGAGTCCGTGACCACGACCCCGTCGTAGCCGAGCTTCTCGCGCAGGATGCCGGTGAGGATCGGGCGGGAGAGGGTGGCCGGGTCCTCGGCCGGGTCCAGCGCAGGGACGACGATGTGCGCGGTCATGATCGAGTCGATGCCGGCGGCGATCGCGGCCCGGAACGGCGGGGCGTCCAGCTCCTCCCACTGCTCGCGGGTGTGGTGGATCGTGGGCAGGGCGTAGTGGCTGTCGTCCTTGGTGTCGCCGTGCCCGGGGAAGTGCTTGGCCGTCGCGGCGACTCCGGCGCTCTGGTAGCCCGCGACCTGTGCGGCCACCAGGCGGGCGGCGGCCTGCGGGTCCGAGCCGAAGGACCGTACCCCGATCACCGGGTTGGCCGGATTGACGTTGACGTCCGCGACCGGGGCGTAGTTCTGCAGGATGCCCACGGCGGCGAGTTCGGCGCCGGCGATCTGCGCGGCCCGGCGGGTGTCGGAGCGGGAGCCGCCCGCCCCGAGCGCCATCGCGCCGGGCAGCAGGGTGGCGGGCCTGCCGACCCGGCAGACGATGCCGTGCTCCTGGTCGGTGGAGATCAGCAGCGGTACGGGGGTGGGCTGGGCGAGGCCGGCCCGCTGGATGCCGTTGGAGAGGTCGGCGATCTGGTGCGGGTCGCGGGTGTTGTGGGCCCAGGTGAAGTAGATGATGCCGCCGACGTGGTAGGTGGCGATCAGCTCGGCGGCCGTCCTGACGCCGATCTCCTGGAGGTTGGCGTCGATGTCGGCCTGGTCGGGTGCGGTGGCGGAGTGCCCGTACACCCGCATCACGAAGAGCTGGCCGACCTTCTCCTCAAGGCTCATCCGGGCGATGAGCCGCTTGAGCCGCTTGAGCCGTTGCCGGGTCTGCGACGGGCCGGACTCGGCGCCGGCGGTGGCAGCGGCGGCGGTCGGGGCGGTGGCGGCCGCGGCGGCCACCGCGGCGGTTGCGGTGAGCAGGGTGCGTCTGGAGGTGCGGTACTGCACGTGAGCTCCTTCCGGCCGTGCTGTGAAGGAAACTTCCAAGGAGTCACGGATATCCGGAAAGTAACTGCCAGGTCAAGAGACCCGCCCGAGAAGGGACCGCCACCGGCGCAAGGGAGGGGGGCGCGCCGATGGCGGTGTGCGGCCGGCCGCGGGCGGCTGGAGAGGGAAGTCGACGGTCGCAGCCAGCAGCGAGGCCGACACCGCCCGGCGGAGACTCTCCGACGGCACCCCCCTGGGACGCCTCTGCCCGGCCGAACGGTTCCCCCGCGGGGCGTTATCTTCTGCTATGGGGCGAGTACGGAAACGGCGACCGGCGCTCCTAACTTGCACTCATGCCGCGATCGGGCCAGCGGGTAGTCTCTCCGAACATCGCGTTGATCTTCCGCGACGCTTTGAGGAAGAGGTAGTCCGCGTCACCATCGACGGGCTGGGATCTGCGGCTGGTGGTGTCCATGGTCAGACGGCGTGACATTTCTGCCGGATCGTCACCAAAAACGTACTCGATGAAGTTCTCGCCTTCGGATACCTTCCGAAAGTAGACGAGTGCAGCCATCACCAATCACCCTCCATGTCCTCGCGCTTGTTCAGCGGCACCTGTTCCTGCCAATTGTACTTTTCGTTCGCCACGCGGTGCGCTTCCTGATAAGTGGCTCCGGGGTTTTCGCGGAGATAAGTGAGCTCGGCAACTTCGTGTTCCAGCAGAAGATGATCCTCGGGGAGCGCATTGCCCGAGCGCAACCGGATCCAGGCGTCGGCTATCTCCGCGTCCGCATCGAACTTCCGCATGACGACCTGGCCCGTTTCATAGTCTTCGATGGGGTGTTCCGTATCGAAGACATGCTTCTTGACCGCTGCAATCTCCTCAGCAGTGAATCCGGTGGAGCCGTCTGCGCGGGTCACCCCGTGGGTGCCCTGAGCGATGGCGTCGATGTCGCGCGAATCCTCCAGGAAGTTTGCGTACGCCTGCTCGGCCCACCGGGTCTGCTCCGGGTCGTCGAGCAGGTCGCGTGGACGCCTTCGTGCTCCCGTAAGCCATTCGTCGGTCAGCCGTTGCAGGGATCCGACTCCTGGGTTCCTCAGTCCGGCCCGGAGGCCAGCGCGACCGAGACCGGACCCCTTGGTTCCGATGAGTTCAGGTATGAGTCGGCCGAGGAACTCACTCGGGTCGTTCTTGAGGCCGTCCCAGGCGTTTTTGATGGTCCGGTCGGGGTGGGCAACGCTTGCAGCCAGGCCGGCGAGTGTCGTGTTGATGCTCTCGTAGTACTCGGCCGGATGGGTCAGGTTGTACGGGTCCAGCGGATTGACGCCGCGGACGAAGTTGACCAGCCCTCCAGCGCCCTTGGCCACGCCGCCCACCACGTGGGCGAGTTCGACGCCTGCAGCCACCCTGCCGGTGATGAAGTCGTTGACGGCCCGCTCCAGGGGCGGCGGCTCAGCTGGTGCATGCGCTAGGGCCGCGCTGACGGCCTTCTTTGCGGTCTCCGCAGCGTCGTTGCGCTGCCGACGGGCGTCGTCGAGGATCTCCTGAGCGCGCTCCATCTGAGTCATGCCCGGGTCGGAGAGAGTCCCGGGCCTCGGGCCCGGATCTTCTCCCGCTTTGAGGAGCGTTTCGTAATTATCGACCTTCTTCTGGTGCGCGTCGACGGCCTTGGCGGAGGCTTCCCTGCCTTCCTTGTAGAGATCGATCGCCTCCTTGGCCTTGTCCTGTGCCCACTTGACTGTGTCTGCGTAGGCGCCCAGCGCCTTGGCCGCGCTCTCGCAGGCGTCAGCGGCGTGCAGCCAATCGGCGGGATGCATGGCGAATTCGTCGCGAAACGCCTCGGCCGCTTCACCTTTCCAATGCGAGGAATCGAGCCGCTTCATGCCCTGGCCGACGCGGTCGAACGCCACCTGGAAGTCGAAGAGATGCTTTGCCTTCTCCCGGATGGTGCTTGGGCTGCCGTGGACGAGCTCGTTGGCGTCCTCGGTCTTGCCGAGCTGCTGCTCGCCCACCTCCGCGCCGAGCGACGCAGCGGTGCGATCGCCCCAGTCCTCCACTGCATCGGCGGCGTCTTCTGCATCGACGTAGTCCAGGCCGTCACCGATCCGGTCGGTGGTCCAGTCGACGCCCTCGCCGAGCTTTTCCTTGCCCCAGTCGGCGCCCTCCTCAAGCCCGCCAAGGCCCTTGTTTGCCCAGTCGCCAAGCGGCCCCCAGTCCGGCATCAGCTGCCCCAGCTCTGCTCGTTCGCCCTGTCGTGGGCGTCATCTGAAGGGCCAATCCATTCGTCGAGCCTGCCGTCCGCCACGTCCCTTATGGCCGGATCCACCATCCCGGCGTTCTCCATTGAGTCCATCAGTCCGTCGTTCACGTCCCAGGCCGTGTCCCGCCATGTCTGCTTGACATTCGCGTGAGCCTTTTCCGCGGACGCCGAGCTCCAGTCCGGGTTGTCGTACGCCGACTGCGTGCGGATTTCGGCCCAGTCTTTCTTGGTGATGTCCTCCTCACTCGCGTAGGGATTGCCGTTCACCGAGTTCGCCAGCACCTTGAAGCTGTTGCCGAGGTACTGCTCCTGCTCATGAAAGACACCCGCAGACAACCCCACCTGCTGCGCGAACGTGTTGCCCTTCTGCACCAGTGAGCGGACACCCCACTCCCAGCGCTCGCAGAACGTCTTGAACTCAGCCGCCAATCCTCCGTGGCCCAGCTCGAGACCTGACAACACAAGGTCGGAGAAGCCGCGCCCCATGCTCGCTTCACCGACCATGCCGAGCTCTTTCAGCTCGGCTATCGCCTTCGTGATCCCGTCAGCGATCAGAGCCAAAGCTGCCTCAGGGGCCGCGAGATCCGGCTCGCCCCCGCTCATGACACCCCTTCGTTGTCCAAATCCACAGCTGCTGAGTCCGGCACGATCCCCACCACGGGTGGGAACAGCATTCCCTCCTCGCATCCCGGATCCAGCGCCACACCGCACGGCACCGTGACGGCTGGAACGACATCGTCCAGCAGCCGCGCGCCCGACACCGTTCGGAACCCCCACTCCCGTGCTCCGTCACACCGCGCAAGCGCGAACTGTGCCATCGTTGTCTCGCTGGAGAACGCCAGGATCCAACGAACATCTCCCTGTTCGGCAGACCATGGGCTGCCTCGTTCATCGAGGGGCACCATGACAATGGCACTGCGGAATAGAGCGATGCGTTCCAGAACCACCTCGCGTGCGTTCGCAGCAACGCTTCCGTGCTCTCTGGAAGACGCAGCGCGATCCCCCTCTCTCACCGCTGATGTAGCAGGGAGGTCTGGGGTCTGCTGTTTGGTGGCAGACCGTTCCGTCGCTGCGGCGCGCAGCAGACGCCACTGGTCCGCGAAGCCTCCGTGGTGACTCCCGCACTCTGGTCGGTTGGCCGGGTCGGCCTCGCCGGGTGAAGGCGACAGTGAGTCGACCAAGTCCGCCAGCCGGTAGGGCCTTTCCTGCCCCACTGTCCCGTCGTCGTTCGTGATCACGCCAGAAATTGTCACATGAGCGAACTCTCGCTCGTCTTGAACGTCTCTGCAAGGATGGCGCGAAGTGGTCCACCCGCTGTCAGGTAGCCGCGTCAGCCCGGTCTTGCAGGTACTTCCGTCCCGCGGCCAGTAGTTCCGGCAGGTCGGGGGCCTCGGGGTGCCAGCGCTTCTCGTACTCCCAGCACAGCCACGCGTCGACCCCGAGGAGTTCCACCGCCTCGGCGAGCGGCAGCACCCCCGCGCCCAGCGGCAGTGGCGTGGTGTCCTCGGCCGAGGCGATGTCCTTGACCTGGACGTAGCCGAGGTGCGGAGAGAGGGCGGCGTGGGTGTCCACCGGGTCCTCGCCGCCCAGCCAGGTGTGCATCACGTCCCACAGCGCGCCGATGTTCGCGTGCCCGACCGGGCCCAGGACGCGGATCGCGTCGGCGCCCGTGCGGTGCGAGTCGTGGGTCTCCAGCAGGACGCGCACCCCGCGGTCGGCGGCGAGCGGGGCGACGGCGGCCAGCCTGCGCGCCGCCGTCGCGTCCGCCTCCGCCGGGTCCTGGTCGCCGCCGCCGGGGAAGACCCGGACGTAGGGCGCGCGTAGGTCGGACGCGAGGAACACCAGCTCGTCCAGCTCGTGCTGCACGGACTCTTCGTCGCCCTCCGCCGCGACCTTCGTGTAGCCGGCGACGGAAAGGATCTCGATGCCCCCGTCCGCGAACTGCCTGACCACCTCGGCCCGTTCCCGCATTCCGAGGCCCGGGTGCACGGGCTCCTCGGGGTGCGCGCGCAGCTCCACGCCGTGGTAGCCGTGCGCGGCCGCGAGCCGCACCACGTCGGGGACCGGCATTCCGGGAAGGCCGAGGGTTGAGAAGGCGAACTTCATCTGATTTCTCCCAGGGTGCCCCGGCCTTCAGGCCGGGGAGGGATGGGTCCTTGGAGCGGAGCCGCGAAGCAGCGGAGTTATCTGCACATCTGGCGTGACCTGTCCTTTCGGCTGTTGTCAGTGGTCGGGGATAGGTTGAAGAGGTGAAGATCGTGGTGCAGGTGAAGCTGCTGCCGTCGCCCGGGGTGGCGACGGCTTTGGCTGCGACCCTGTCCGCGTGCAACCGGGCGGCCGATGCCGTATCGGTGGTGGCGTACGAGACGGGCACCACGTCCCGTAACGAGTTGCAGAAGCTCGTCTACGCCCGTCTCAAGGTCGAGTTCGGGCTCGCTGCCCAACCGGCCGTGCGCACGGTGAAGAAGGTCGTGGACTCCTACACGACGTTGCGTGCGAACATCCGGGCGGGGCACCTCGGTCCGGCCGGGTCGAAGCGGCGCGGGCGTGCCGAGTCGAAGCCGATTGTCTTCCGTCACGATGCCGCGCAGCCGTATGACGACCGGATCTTGTCGTGGCAGCACGACGCCAAGACCGTCAGCATCTGGACCGTGGCCGGGCGGATCAAGGGCATCCGGTACACCGGGCACCCCGGCCAGTTGGCGATGCTGGCGAAATACCGGCAGTGCGAGTCGGATCTCGTTCACCGGGGCGGCATGTGGTTCCTGATTGCGGTGTGCGAGGTCCCCGAAGCGGCGCTGAACACTGATCCGGTGGACTGGATCGGTGTGGACCGGGGCATCGCCAACCTCGCCACCACTTCCGACGGGGACAACTACCAGGGCCGCCGGCTGGTGCGGTACCGGCGCTGGCACGCCCGCAAGCGTGCTGAACTCCAGGCGAAGCAGACCCGCTCCGCTACCCGCCGTGCCAAGCGGCGGGCCAAGCGTGAGGCGCGGCACGCCGCGCACGTCAACCACAAGATCAGCAAGGAGATCGTGGCCGTCGCACAACGCACCGGACGCGGTATCGCCCTCGAAGAACTGGGCGGCATCCGTGACCGGGTACGGCCTCCCCGCGACCAGCGGGCCGCGCTCTCCTCCTGGCCGTTCCACCAGCTCGAAGAACACCTCCGGTACAAGGCCCGGCGGGCCGGAGTACCGGTGGTCGCGGTGGACGCCCACTACACCTCGCAGATGTGCCCGCGCTGCGGACACACAGCGAGACACAACCGTCCCACCCGGGACACCTTCCGCTGTCGTCGGTGCGGCCTCGCTGGGCCCGCCGATCACGTCGCCGGGGTCAACGTGCGCAACCGCGCCCGCTCGGCGTGGGTTCTCGTCAACGGACCCGTACCACAAAGGGCTTAACCTCCCTGGCTGGTAGATGCGACCCGTGACCGCCCTGTCGTAGGGGGCAGTCGGGAGCGCGACTAGGTGTAGACGACTGAGTCGACAAGCTCGGTCGTTACGGCCGAGAAGTTGACCGTGCGGTTCCTTCCTGGAGGCCGAGCCGCCAGTCCTGGCCGACCAGGTCCACTCCGTACGAGCGGTGCGGCTTCTCCGCGACGAGCGTGAAGCCGGCGCGCTGATAGATCTTCCGGGCCGCGGCCAGCACGTCGTTGGTCCACAGCACGAGTTCCCGGTACCCCGCCTCGCGCGCGAAATCCACCACGGCGCCGACCAGTTGCTCACCGATCCGGTGGCCCCGGCCCGCCGGATCGACCAGCAGCAGGCGCAACCGGGCCGTGCCGGGCACGTCGTCCCGTACGCACATCACCGAACCGACCGGCCGGCCGTCCAGTTCGGCGATCCACACCCGTTCCAGGAGGGGGTCGTGGTCCTGGGCGAAGTCCGCGACGATCCGGGCCACCAGTCCCTCGAAGTCGGCGTTCCAGCCGAACTCGGCGGCATAGAGCGCGCCGTGCCGCTGCACGATCCACCCGAGGTCCCCGGGCGCCGGCTCGCGCAACGTGACCTTTCCGGGCGTGGTCGTCATGTGGTCCTCCGGGTGCCGGGTGATCTCACGATAACGCGCCGGCCCGCGGCCGCTCGCGCCGCGCCCGCCTGCACGTGGTCACCGCCCCGGCCGGGCCGTCGAGGCGCGGGCGATCAGGTCCGCCGGGACGTTCGCGAGGCCCCCGGGCGGCGGCTCCTCGCGGCCCATCGCCAGCCGTCCCGCCCGCGCCCCCGCCTCGTACAGCGGCAGCCGTACGGTCGTCAGGGCCGGGACCGCGTCCGCGCTGAACGGCAGGTCGTCGAAGCCGGCCACCGAGACGTCGCCCGGGATGCTCAGGCCCTCCTCGCGCAGCGCCACGCAGGCGCCCAGCGCCACCGTGTCGTTCGCCGCCACGACGGCGGTCAGCCCGGGGTCCCGGCGCAGCAGTTCCCGGGTGGCGTCGAAGCCGGTCCGGCGGTCGTACGGGCCGTGCACGGTGAGCCGGTCCGCGCCGTCGCCGAGCCCCGCCGCGGCCATGGCCGCCCGGTGGCCCTCCAGCCGGTGCCGGGTGGTGGTGCGGCCGGCCGGGCCCGCGATGTAACCGATGCGCCGGTGGCCGAGGGTGAGCAGGTGCTCGGTGAGCCGCTGTCCGCCGCCCCGGTTGTCGAACGTGAGCGCGGCCGTGACGGAGTCCTCCGCACCGGCGAGCCGCGGCCGCCCGCACAGCACCACCCGGGTGCCGGCCGCCGCCAGCTTCGCCAGCTTGGCGGTCATGGCGGCGCAGTGTTCCGGGTCCTCGACGGCGCCGCCGGTGATGACGACCGCGGCGGCGCGCTGCCGCTGAAGCAGGGTCAGGTAGGTGAGCTCGCGGTCGGGCGAGCCGCCGGTGTTGCAGACGACGGCGAGCTTCTCGCCACCGGCCCGCCCGGTGCCCTCCTGGCCGCCGATCTCGGACTGCGCGGCCCCGGCCAGGATCCCGAAGAACGGGTCGGCGATGTCGTTGACCAGGATGCCGACCAGGTCGGAGGTGGCGGCGGCGAGCGAGCTGGCGGGCCCGTTCAGTACGTAGTCGAGTTCGTCGACCGCCCGCAGCACCCGCTCCCGCGTCGACGCGGCCACCGGGTAGTTGCCGTTCAGCACCCGGGAGACCGTGGCAGGGGAGACCTGGGCGCGGGCCGCCACATCCGCCAGCGTCACTGTCATGAGGTCCTCCCGAGGAGCGTTTGTCCGCCGGGCCCTTGCCGGGCCGCTGTCCGCAGGCTAGCTTCATCGGGCACAGAAAGCGCTTGCTATCGCGGTACGGTGCCCGGTTCGCCGAGCACGTGCTGTAGGCGGAAAGAAACTCCCCGCAGCCGTGCAACCATTCCCGCCGTTTGTGGGTCGTACTGGGAGTCAGGGCTTCTGGGAGGGGATCCGGGGGGATCGGGAAGACCTGACGGGGAGGGAACCGCGAGGGGTCCCGGCCGACGGGCCGGGCCCCCTCGATGAGTTCGGCCCCCGTTCCCTGACCGTCCACAGGGCGGGGACTTGTCCACAGGCCGCACGCGCTGTCGGCGCCCGGCGGTAGCGTCGGATCATGTCCAACCCAGCAGTGGTCGAAGGGGTCCTTGAGCGGATCACGTACGCCAACGAGGAGAGCGGCTACACGGTCGCCCGTGTCGATACGGGCCGCGGTGGCGGCGACCTCCTCACGGTGGTCGGCTCGCTGCTCGGCGCGCAGCCCGGCGAATCGCTGCGCATGGAGGGCCGCTGGGGCTCCCATCCGCAGTACGGCAAGCAGTTCACGGTGGAGAACTACACGACCGTCCTGCCGGCCACCATCCAGGGCATACGCCGCTATCTCGGCTCCGGCCTGATCAAGGGCATCGGGCCGAAGATCGCCGAGCGGATCGTCGAGCACTTCGGTACGGACACCCTCGACGTCATCGAGCAGCAGCCGGAGCGGCTCATCGAGGTGCCCGGACTGGGCCCCAAGCGCACCAAGCTGATCGGTGCCGCCTGGGAGGAGCAGAAGGCCATCAAGGAGGTCATGGTCTTCCTCCAGGGAGTCGGGGTCTCGACCTCGATCGCCGTCCGCATCTACAAGAAGTACGGCGACGCCTCGATCTCCATAGTGAAGAACCAGCCCTACCGGCTGGCCGCCGATGTCTGGGGCATCGGCTTCCTGACCGCCGACCGGATCGCCCAGGCCGTCGGGATACCGCACGACAGCCCGGAGCGGGTCAAGGCCGGCCTGCAGTACGCGCTGTCGCAGTCCGCCGACCAGGGCCACTGCTTCCTGCCCGAGGAGCAGCTCATCAGCGCAGCGGTGAAGCTCCTTCAGGTCGACACCGGGCTGGTGATCGACTGCCTGGCCGAGCTCGCGGGGGAGGAGGAGGGAGTCGTACGAGAGAAGGTCCCCGCCCCGGACGGCGGCCCGCCCGTCACGGCCGTCTACCTCGTGCCCTTCCACCGGGCGGAGCTCTCCCTGTCCGCGCAGCTGCTGCGCCTGCTGCGGGCCGAGGAGGACCGGATGCCGGCCTTCCAGGACGTGGCGTGGGACAAGGCGCTGGCCTGGCTCGCGGACCGTACGGGGGCGGAGCTGGCGCCCGAGCAGGAGGCGGCGGTCAAGCTCGCGCTCAGCAGGAAGGTGGCGGTGCTGACCGGCGGGCCGGGCTGCGGGAAGTCCTTCACCGTCCGGTCCATCGTGGAGCTGGCCCGCGCCAAGAAGGCCAAGGTGGTCCTCGCGGCGCCGACCGGCCGGGCCGCCAAGCGGCTCGCCGAGCTCACCGGGGCCGAGGCCTCCACCGTGCACCGGCTGCTGGAGCTGAGACCGGGCGGCGACGCGGCGTACGACCGGGACCGGCCGCTCGACGCCGATCTGGTGGTGGTCGACGAGGCGTCCATGCTCGACCTGCTGCTGGCGAACAAGCTGGTCAAGGCGGTGGCACCCGGTGCCCATCTGCTGATGGTCGGCGATGTGGACCAGTTGCCCTCCGTGGGCGCGGGCGAGGTGCTGCGCGATCTGCTCGCCGACGGCGGCCCGGTCCCGGCCGTCCGGCTCACCCGGATCTTCCGGCAGGCCCAGCAGTCCGGTGTGGTCACCAACGCCCACCGGATCAACTCCGGGGTGCCGCCCCTCACCGACGGGCTGCCCGACTTCTTTCTCTTCGCCGAGGAGGACACCGAGGAGGCGGGCAGGCTGACGGTGGACGTGGCCGCCCGGCGCATCCCGGCGAAGTTCGGACTGAACCCGCGCCGGGATGTCCAGGTGCTGGCCCCGATGCACCGGGGCCCGGCCGGTGCGGGCACGCTGAACGGCCTGCTCCAGCAGGCCATCACGCCCGCCCGGCCGGATCTGCCGGAGAAGAGGTTCGGCGGCCGGGTCTTCCGCGTCGGAGACAAGGTCACCCAGATTCGCAACAATTACGAGAAGGGGCGAAACGGCGTGTTCAACGGCACCGTCGGCGTCGTCACCTCGCTCAACCTTGATGACCAGCGGCTGACGGTGCTGACCGACGAGGACGAGGAGGTGCCGTACGACTTCGACGAACTGGACGAACTGGCGCACGCGTATGCCGTGACGATCCACCGCTCGCAGGGCAGCGAGTACCCCGCCGTGGTGATCCCGGTCACCACCGGCGCGTGGATGATGCTCCAGCGGAATCTGCTCTACACGGCCGTCACCCGGGCCAAGAAGCTCGTGGTCCTGGTGGGCTCGCGCAAGGCGCTGGGCCAGGCGGTTCGGACCGTTTCCGCAGGCCGGCGGCATACCGCGGTCGCGCATCGGCTGTCCGGCACGCTGCCCGCGGGAAACGTCACCCAAGCGGCACCCGGCCCGGGTTTCCGGAACCCGCGGTAAGAAGGCAGGATGTGGAAGTTGGCGGCACTCAGTGCCGTCGATAGGCCTGATGGTCGACCCCGAGTGCACTCTCCTGGGCCAAATGGGGGAAGGTAGAGACAGTCAGGGCACCTCGAAAAAGAGGCACTACGTCGGTGAGGGATGACGTGAGCGACAACTCTGTAGTACTGCGGTACGCGGACGGTGAATACACCTACCCGGTGGTCGACAGCACCGTCGGTGACAAGGGCTTCGACATCGGGAAGCTCCGAGCCCAGACCGGTCTGGTCACCCTGGACAGCGGATACGGCAATACCGCCGCCTATAAATCCGCGATTACCTACCTCGACGGTGAGCAGGGCATTCTGCGCTACCGCGGCTACCCGATCGAGCAGCTCGCCGAGCGCAGCACCTTCATCGAGGTGGCGTACCTGCTGATCAACGGCGAACTGCCGACGGTCGACGAGCTCGCGGCCTTCAAGAACGAGATCACCCAGCACACGCTGCTGCACGAGGACGTCAAGCGCTTCTACGACGGCTTCCCGCGCGACGCGCACCCGATGGCGATGCTGTCGTCCGTGGTCAGCGCACTGTCGACGTTCTACCAGGACAGCCACAACCCGTTCGACGACAACCAGCGCCACCTGTCGACGATCCGGCTGCTCGCCAAGCTTCCGACGATCGCGGCGTACGCGTACAAGAAGTCGATCGGCCACCCGGTCGTCTACCCGCGCAACGACCTCGGCTACGTCGAGAACTTCCTGCGCATGACCTTCTCGGTGCCGGCCGCCGAGTACGAGCTGGACCCGGTCGTGGTCTCCGCGCTCGACAAGCTGCTGATCCTGCACGCGGACCACGAGCAGAACTGTTCGACGTCCACCGTGCGCCTGGTCGGCTCCTCGCAGGCGAACATGTTCGCCTCGATCTCCGCCGGTATCAGCGCCCTGTGGGGGCCCCTGCACGGTGGCGCCAACCAGTCGGTCCTGGAGATGCTCGAGGGCATCAGGCAGTCCGGCGGCGACGTCGACACCTTCATCCGCAAGGTGAAGAACAAGGAAGACGGCGTGAAGCTCATGGGCTTCGGGCACCGCGTCTACAAGAACTTCGACCCGCGGGCGAAGATCATCAAGGCGGCGGCGCACGACGTCCTCTCGGCGCTCGGCAAGTCCGACGAGCTGCTCGACATCGCGCTGAAGCTGGAGGAGCACGCGCTCGCCGACGACTACTTCGTCTCGCGCAAGCTCTACCCGAACGTCGACTTCTACACCGGTCTGATCTACCGGGCGATGGGCTTCCCGACCGAGATGTTCACCGTGCTCTTCGCGCTCGGCCGGCTGCCCGGCTGGATCGCCCAGTGGCACGAGATGATCAAGGAGCCGGGTTCCCGTATCGGCCGTCCGCGCCAGATCTACACCGGCGAGGTCCTGCGCGACTTCGTCCCGGTCGAGGCCCGCTGACGTTCGTCCGCCGCTGCACAGCCCGCCGACGCACCGGCCGCTGACGTAGAGCTTGCCGGCGTACAACCTGCCGACGTGCCCGCTGACGTACGCCAAGCGGAAAGCGCCCCGCCGCCGATCCCCCCACGGGTCGACGGTCGGGGCGCTTCCCATTTCCCCGGTGCGGATTCCCCCCACGGGATCCGTCCGGGCGTCTGCGGGTCGCAAGCTCCGTATGCGGTCTGCCGGGACGCGTACGTGCGGGAGGGCCGCTCAAAGCACCCCGCGTGGCACGTGCCCCGGCCAACGCTTGCCCAGGACGTCCCCCAAGACATCCACTGAAACGTCCCCCAAGACGTTTCTGGCATCGCCTCTTAGACTCGCGAGCCCCCCGAATGGTTACGTTCGGATTGCTGTGATCTACGTCTCTTGCATATGTCCAGTAGTGGCGCAAGAGCCCCGATATGACGATCGGCGCTCAGAGGTGTGGATGCTGCGGACCTCATGTGAAGAACTTGAGATGAGGGCGGTTCGCCGCCAGGGTGCGCTCAGACCTGTCCGTCGAGCTCGTAGCCCGCCTCGTCGACCGCGGCGCGCACGGCGTCCTCGCCGAGCGGGGTCGCGGAGACCACGGTCACCTGACCGGTGGAGGCTACCGCCTTCACCGAGGTGACGCCGGGGATCCCGGAGATCTCGGCGGTGACGGCGCCTTCGCAGTGGCCGCAGGTCATGCCGGTGACCCGGTAGACGGTGGTGATCTCGGTCTGGGTGGTCATGGCGTTCTCCTCGTCGGTGCGTACGTGTCGGGGGCGCCAGGAGGCATCGGGTACCCCGGTATCTCCTGACGCACTCGACACTATACCCCTAGGGGGTATTGAGGAGCGAGTCGGTGCGGGCGTGGCGTCTCAGTCCACGCGTCTGCCCCGGTTGCCGGGGCGGCGGGCGACCCAGGCGCGGACGGTGTCGGCGTACCAGTAGGGCTTGCCTCCCTCGACGTGGTCCGGCGGCGGGAGCAGGCCGTGCTTGCGGTACGAGCGGACGGTGTCCGGCTGCACGCGGATGTGCGCGGCGATGTCCTTGTAGGACCAGAGCCTTCGGTCGGTCACGGTGGCACCTCCCTGTCCGCACCGCAGCGGCAGCCGGGGGGGCCGTCGGGGGAGCTGGGGCACGGACTGCTGACGATCAACTCAGCCTGTGTTCCGTGAACGACACGGACGCCGGACAGGGGAGGGCCTGTCGACCGGCTGTGACGGAAGGGCCGCGTAACCGGGACATGTGTGACACGAGAGGGACGACACTGGTGTGTCTACGCGGAGACCGAAACGCCCGACACTGTGTCCGGCCCGCCCGCCGCGCAGGCATGGTGGGATTGGTCCAGTGGCCGAGACCGCGACCCGCCCGTCGGCGGCCCCGGCCCCGCGAGGAGTACGACCGTCAAGCCCCAGCGCGACGTCGCCATCTGTGAAGGAGTACGTAATGAAGACCGTCAACCACTGGATCGGTGGCAAGACCGTCGAGGGCGCGTCGGGCAACTACGGCCCGGTCACCGACCCGGCGACCGGCGAGGTCACCACCCAGGTCGCGCTCGCCTCCACCGAGGAGGTCGGCGCCGCGGTATCCGTGGCCAAGGCCGCGTTCGAGACCTGGGGGCAGTCCTCCCTCGCCGCCCGTACCAAGGTCCTCTTCGCGTACCGCGCGCTGCTCGACGCCCACCGCGACGAGATCGCCGCGCTGATCACCGCCGAGCACGGCAAGGTGCACTCGGACGCGCTGGGCGAGGTCGCCCGCGGTCTGGAGATCGTCGAGCTGGCCTGCGGAATCACCACGCAGCTCAAGGGCGAGCTGTCCACGTCCGTCTCCAACCGCGTGGACGTCTCCTCCATCCGCCAGCCGCTCGGTGTTGTCGCGGGCATCACCCCGTTCAACTTCCCGGCGATGGTGCCGATGTGGATGTTCCCGCTGGCCATCGCCTGCGGCAACACCTTCGTCCTCAAGCCCAGCGAGAAGGACCCGTCGGCGTCCATGAAGCTCGCCGAGCTGGCCTCCGAGGCCGGCCTGCCGGACGGCGTGCTGAACGTCGTCCACGGCGACAAGGTCGCGGTCGACGCGCTGCTCGCGCACCCCGACGTCTCGGCGGTCTCCTTCGTCGGCTCCACCCCGATCGCCCGGTACATCCACACCACCGCCTCCGCCAACGGCAAGCGCGTCCAGGCGCTCGGCGGCGCCAAGAACCACATGCTGGTCCTGCCGGACGCCGACCTGGACGCCGCCGCCGACGCGGCCGTCTCCGCCGCGTACGGCTCGGCCGGTGAGCGCTGCATGGCGATCTCGGCGGTCGTCGCGGTCGGCTCGATCGCCGACGAGCTGGTCCAGAAGATCCGCGAGCGCGCCGAGAAGATCAAGATCGGTCCGGGCAACGACCCGACGTCCGAGATGGGCCCGCTGATCACCAAGGCGCACCGCGACAAGGTCGCCTCCTACGTCACCGGCGCGGCCGCCCAGGGCGCCGACGTGGTCCTCGACGGCACGGGACACACCGTGGACGGCTTCGAGGACGGCCACTGGATCGGCCTGTCGCTGCTCGACAAGGTCTCGACCGACTCCGACGCCTACCGCGACGAGATCTTCGGCCCGGTGCTGTGCGTCCTGCGCACCGAGACGTACGAGGAGGGCGTCGAGCTGATCAACGCCTCCCCGTTCGGCAACGGCACCGCCATCTTCACCCGTGACGGCGGCGCCGCCCGCCGCTTCCAGCTGGAGATCCAGGCCGGCATGGTCGGCGTGAACGTCCCGATCCCGGTGCCGGTGGGCTACCACTCCTTCGGCGGCTGGAAGGACTCGCTCTTCGGCGACCACCACATCTACGGCAACGACGGCGTGCACTTCTACACCCGCGGCAAGGTCGTGACCACCCGCTGGCCGGACCCGGCCGACGCCCCGGCGGGCGTGGACCTGGGCTTCCCGCGGAACCACTGACCGCGCACCGGCGGCGCGCACCGGCGCACGCGTCGGCCCGTACGGAATCCGCTTCCGTACGGGCCGACGCGGCGGGCCGGGGCCGAAGGTCAGGTCTGCGCACCGGAGCCGGGCATCGCCGCCTTGACCTCCTCGGTCATGTCCACCGTGTCGCCGGCCGGCGGGGCCTTGATGGGCTTGGTCGGGCCGAACTTGTCGAAGTCCATGGTGACGATGCTCGGGCCCACCTGCTCCTTGATCCGGACGGGCAGGTCATTGCCGTCCACCCAGGCATCGATCGTGATCTCCTCGACGCCTGCGGTGAACTCGTTCAGGAGCGCCTTCTCGTCCTCCGGCCTGAGCAGCTCCTTGGCCGCTCCCAGGTCGTCCTTGGTGATCACGCCCTTGTAGTGCGTGGCCTTCTTGCCGAGCACGGTTTCCTCGCCGACGTTCTTGACGTCGTCGGCGAGTGTGAGCAGGCCCAGGTCGCTGAAGCCGCTGCCGGAGAGCGCCGAGGCGCCTGCCTCGCCCAATGCCGCCGAAGCGTCGACCTTCATCCAGCGCTTGCCCTGGAGCGGACCGCTCGTCTGCGGATCGACGTTGTAGTGGTACGCCCCGTCGACGAACACGCACCGGACGGTCCCGTCGGACACCAGGTCCTGCATACCGGCTGCCTCGGCGTCCATCTCAAAGTCCAGGGCCACCTCGTCGCCCCAGGAGTAGGTGCCCTCCATCGCGACCGGATCGGCGGCGGGCATCTGGATGGTGGTGTCGATCTCGGCCGAGCCGAACTCGTCGGCCTTCGCGATCGCCCGTTCGACCGCCACGCGCTCCGGATCCGGCGTGGACGGGTCCATCGGCATGGCGAATGCGCTGGAGGGCAGCAGCGCGCCTCCTGCGGCCAGGGCGGCGGAAGCGGAGATCAGCACGAGACGCTGGGTCTGGGAGGTGCGGGACATGGGATTCTGCTCCATAAGAGAAGGGGGCGGGTGGCTGACGGCCCTGGCGGTTCGGGCCCTGCCTCAAGTACGCCCCGGCGAGTGAATCCCGTCACGCCGCTGAATCTCGGGGCTTGACAAGGGACAGCGGTCCTGAGCAACGGAAAGGGGCGGGGGGGGGGGGGGGGGGGGAAAAGAGACAACCCCCCCCCCCCCAAAACACCCCCCCCACAACCAGAGAAAAACAAAAAAAATACCGCCAACATCCCCCCCCCCCTTTGGGGGGTGGGGGGGTGGGGGGGGGGGGGGGGGGGGTGGGTAAGGGGGGGGGGGGGAGTGTTGCCTCCCCCCCCCCCCCCCCCCCCCCCCCCCCCCCCTGCCCTCAAAAGGTCCGCCTATGCGGTCAGAAGAGCGAGTACAGCAGCTTGTTCGGAGATCCGGTCCTCGGGTCCTGGACCTTGCCGCTCGTCGCGTTGTTCACGACCGCGTCCCTGACCTGTGCCGGGCTCGCCGTCGGGTTGTTCGCGAGGTAGAGCGCTGCGACGCCCGCCGTGTGCGGGGTGGCCATCGAGGTGCCGGAGATGGTGTTGGTGGCGGTGTCGTTGTCCTTCCAGGCCGACGTGATGCCCACCCCGGGAGCGAAGAGATCCAGGCAGGTGCCGTAGTTCGAGAACGACGCGCGGCGGTCGTTCTTGTCCGTGGCGCCGACCGTGATCGCCTCGGGGACGCGGGCCGGGGAGTAGTTGCACGCGTTGGCCGGCCAGCCGAGGATGTTCCCGTTGCCCGCCGCGATGGCGTAGCTGACACCCGAGGCGATGGACCGCTTCACCGCGTTGTCGAGGGTGGTGTTGGCGCCGCCGCCCAGGCTCATGTTGGCCACGGCGGGCTTGACGGCGTTGGCCGTCACCCAGTCCACGCCCGCGATGACCCCGGCGTTGGTGCCGGAACCCGTGCAGTTGAGGACACGTACGGCGACGAGCTTGACGCCCTTGGCGACGCCGTAGTTCTTGCCGCCCACCGTGCCGGCGACATGCGTGCCGTGGCCCTGGCAGTCGTTGCCGTTCTGCCCGTCGCCGACGGTGTCCGTGCCGAGCCGGGCGCGGCCGCCAAACTCGCTGTGCGAGGTGCGGATCCCGGTGTCGATGATGTACGCGGTGACGTTCGACGCGGCGGTGTTGTGCGTGTAGGTGCCGGACAGCGGCAGGTTGCGCTGATCGACGCGGTCGAGGCCCCAAGTGGCATTCGGCTGCGTGTCGTTGATACGGACCACGGCGTCCTGCTCGACGTACGCGACGCGCGGGTCGGTCGCGAGCTCGGCAGCCTGCGCCTTGGACATCTTGGCGGAGAAGCCCTTGAGCGCGCTGCGGAAGATGTGGTCGACCGAACCGCCGGAACGGTCGGCGAGGGCGGTGGTGGCGGCGGTCGACGTGCCGTCCTTGAGGACGACAATCCAGCTGTTCTGTACGGCGGTTGCAGAGGGGGCGAGACGGAGATCGCCGGTCGGAGCGCCCTGGGCGGACGTCGTACCGGCGAACTGGAGACCGGCCGCGAGGACAACTGCGGGTATCAGCGTCCCGATGCGGCGGGCAGTAAATCTCATCTCGTGCACCTGACCTTTCGTTGACCGGATCTGGATCTCGGGCACGTACAGGTTGCCTTGGTGCGCACTGGCGAAGGTGATGCTGAAGTGCAGGAAAGGGTCTCGTGCGGTGTCCGGGTGCACAAGATGTCGTTACTGGCGGGTTCCAGCCAATTGAACGGCGCGCCGATCACCGGGACCGACCGGGTCCTCGACATCGGCTGCGGCAACGGGCGGATCACCCGGCTCGCCGACCGCGGCGCACTGGGTGGTTACTGTGGTTCGTCCGCGAAGGGCCAGCTGAGCAGGGCGAACACCCCGTCGTCCTTCGCGGCCGCCGACCGGTAGGTCGCCAGCGCCGGATCGTTGTCCGTGTCCACCCCCACCCACATGTCGTAGCACTCGCGCTCCCGCGCGACCGCCGCCAGCGCGTCGGTCAGTGCGCGGCCGATGCCTCGGCGCCGGTACGCCTCGTCCACCCCCAGTTCGTACAGGCACATCTCCGTGCCCTTGTCGGGGTGGCTCATTTCTATCCCCGAGACCATGCCGGCCGGGAACCCGTCGACGTACGCGATCAGCATCAGATGCCCGGGGGAGGCGAGGAAGCGCTCGGCCCACGCCTGCCGTACCGGTCCGTCGAACAGATGCTGCGCCGCGCTGAGTTCGGCCACGGTCGTCGCCCGTCGGATCTCCATGAAGCGTCGCCTCTCCGGGGAAGGTGGGAACGGGGAAGGTGCAAGGTGTACCGCGTCTGCTGTACGCCGGACGGCCCGCGTACTCCTCAAGGAGACGCGGACCTCCGCCTGAGGGCAGCTTAGGCGGAGGGAAATGGCGCTTAGGGTTTGTCGTCATGGAGATCCGACTTCCCCGGCGCCGCCGGCGCCTTCTCGCCGGTGCGGCTGCCCTCGCCGTCCTCGCGGGAGCCGGCACCTGGACCGCCGCCGCCTCCGACGGCGAGCCCGCCGTGCGGCGGGCGGACCGAGTGATGCAGATGCCGGGGGCGGGGATCGACACCTCGTACTTCACGGCCGGCGGCGGCGGGCGGCGGCCCGCCGTACTGATCGGCCACGGCTTCGGCGGCAGCAAGGACGACGTCAGGGCGCAGGCCGAGAAGCTGGCGCGGGACGGCTACGCCGTGCTCACCTGGTCCGCGCGCGGCTTCGGCCAGTCCGGTGGGCGGATCGGCATCAACGACCCCGATCACGAGGTCAAGGACGTGTCCCGGCTGATCGACTGGCTCGCCGGGCGCCCCGAGGTGGAGCTCGACGCGGCCGGCGACCCGCGCGTCGGAGTCACGGGCTCCTCGTACGGCGGAGCGGTCTCGCTGCTCGCCGCCGGCCACGACAAGCGTGTCGACGCGATCGCCCCGCAGATCACCTACTGGAACCTGGCCGACTCGCTCTTCCCGAACGGCGTCTTCAAGAAACTGTGGGCCGGGCTGTTCTTCACGACCGGTTCGGCGCAGGGTGCGAACGGCCTCGCCGGCCCCGCCGAGCCCGCCCGCCCCGCCGGCCCGACGCAGACCGGATGCGGGCGGTTCGAGAAGCGGCTGTGCGAGATGTACGAACGGGTCGCCGTCGCCGGCCGGCCCGACGCGGCCGCCCGCGCCCTGCTGGAGCAGCGCAGCCCGTCCGCCGTCGGCGACAGGATCAAGGTCCCGGCTCTGATCGTGCAGGGCCAGTCCGACTCCCTCTTCCCGCTCGGCCACGCCGACGCCATGGCGAAGACGATCCGGGCCAACGGCGCGCCCGTCGCCGTCGACTGGATCGCGGGCGGGCACGACGGCGGGGACCGGGAGACGGTGCGCGTCGAGAGCCGGATCTCCACCTGGTTCGACCGCCATCTGAAGCAGGACAAGGGTGTCGACACCGGCCCGGCCTTCCGCGTCACCCGGACCGGAGGCGTCGACTCCACCAACGGCGCCGCGCAGCTGAGGGGTGCGACCGGCGGCAGCTACCCCGGACTCGCCGGTGGCGGCCGGACGTTCGCGCTGAGCGGCCGCGCGCAGTCCTTCGGCAACCCGGCCGGGGCCACGCCGCCCGCGATCTCGGCCCTGCCCGGAATCGGCGGCGGCCTCTCGCAGTTCTCCTCCCTCGGCGTCGGGGTCTCGCTCGACTTCCCCGGCCAGTACGCGCGCTTCGACTCCGCGCCGCTCGCCACCGGCCTGCGCGTCACCGGATCGCCGACCGTCAGGGTCAAGGTGACCTCCAGCGCGGCGGACGGGTCCGCGGTGCTGTTCGGCAAGGTCTACGACGTGGCGCCGGACGGCCGGCAGCAGGTGCTGCCCGCGCAGCTCGTGGCACCGGTGCGCGTGACCGGCGCGAAGGCGGGGAGGACCGTCGAACTGACGCTCCCCGCCGTCGACCACGGCGTCGAGGCCGGCCACCGGCTGCGCCTGGTGCTCTCCGCGACCGACCTCGGCTACGCGTCACCCGTAGCCCCCGCCACGTACACCGTCTCCGTCGAGAGCCCGCTCACCGTGCCGACCGCCGACGGCGTGAGGACCGCCGCCGCCGGGCTGCCCTGGTGGACGTGGGGACTGCCGCTCGGCGCGGCCGCCCTGGCGGCCGGGCTGTTGCTCACCGCCCGCCGCCGCACCGCGGCCCCTGCGCCCGACCCCGCGCTGGCGGACGTACCGCTGGAGATCACCGGCCTGACCAAGCGGTACGCCAAGTCGGCCGACCGGTACGCGGTGCGCGACCTCGCCTTCCGCGTCGAACAGGGCCAGGTGCTCGGGCTCCTCGGTCCCAACGGCGCCGGCAAGACCACCACCCTGCGCATGCTGATGGGCCTGATCACCCCGGACAGCGGCGAGATCCGGGTCTTCGGTCACGCCATCCGCCCCGGCGCGCCCGTCCTCTCCCGCGTCGGCTCCTTCGTGGAGGGCGCGGGTTTCCTTCCGCATCTGTCCGGCCGGGCCAACCTGGAGCTGTACTGGCAGGCCACCGGCCGCCCTGCCGAGGACTCCCACCTGGCGGAAGCGCTGGAGATCGCCGGGCTCGGCGACGCGCTGGAGCGGGCCGTGCGGACGTACTCCCAGGGCATGCGGCAGCGGCTCGCCATCGCCCAGGCCATGCTGGGACTGCCGGATCTGCTGATCCTCGACGAACCGACCAACGGACTCGACCCGCCCCAGATCCGCGAGATGCGGGACGTGATGATCCGGTACGCGGCCGGTGGCCGGACCGTCATCGTCTCCAGCCACCTGCTCGCGGAGGTCGAACAGACCTGTACCCACCTGGTGGTCATGGACCGCGGGCGGCTGGTGCAGGCCGGCCCGGTCGCGGAGATCACGGGCGGCGGCGACATGCTGCTCGTCACCGTGGCCGGGGAGGTCACCGAGGCGCTGGCCGAGAAGGCGGCGGCACTCGAAGGGGTCGGCTCGGCGGTCCGTACGGACGAGGGCCTGCTGGTACGCCTCGATGGCGCGACCCCGAGTGAGCTGATCGCCGAACTCGTCCGCCTGGACGTGCCGTTGACCGGTGTGGGACCGCACCGCCGCCTGGAGGACGCGTTCCTCACCCTGATCGGAGGTTCGGCATGAGCACGCTGACCGCGGCTCCCGGATACCGCGCTCGCCACACCCTTCCGCTGCGCGTCGAGGCGAAGCGGCAGTGGCGCAGGCGCCGGACGCTGGTGATGGGGGCGGTGCTGGGAGCGCTGCCGTTCATCCTGATCGCGGCGTTCGCGATCGGCGGGGAGCCGGACGGCGGTGGGAACGACCGGATCACGCTCATCGACACCGCCACCGCGTCCGGCGCCAACTTCGCCGCGACCTGCCTCTTCGTCTCGGCCGGCTTCCTGCTGGTGGTGCCGGTGGCGCTGTTCTGCGGTGACACGGTGGCATCCGAGGCGAGCTGGTCCTCGCTGCGCTACCTGCTGGCCGCGCCGGTACCGCGGGCCCGGCTGCTCGCGTCGAAGCTGACCGTCGCGCTCGGGTTCAGCCTGGCGGCGATGGTGCTGCTGCCGGTGGTCGCGCTGGCGGCGGGCACGGTCGCGTACGGCTGGGGGCCGCTGAAGCTGCCGACCGGCGGCGCGCTGGCGGCGGGCGACACCGTGCCGAGGCTCGCGCTCGCGGTCGCCTTCATCTTCGTCTCACAACTGGTCACGGCGGCGCTGGCGTTCTGGCTGTCGACGAAGACGGACGCGCCGCTGGGCGCGGTGGGCGGGGCGGTGGGCCTGACGATCGTGGGCAATGTGCTGGACGCGGTGACGGCACTCGGCTCGTGGCGCGACTTCCTGCCGGCGCACTGGCAGTTCGCCTGGGCGGACGCGTTGCAGCCGCAGCTGGAGTGGGGCGGAATGGTCAAGGGCGCGGCGGTTTCGGTGACCTACGCGGTGGTGCTGTTCGCCCTGGCGTTCCGCGGCTTCGCCCACAAGGACATCGTGTCCTGAGCGGGCGCCGGGTCGCCGGGGGCGGCGGCGAGAACCCCGCGTGCCCGGCGCGTGCCGCGCTGCGCCGGCCGCGCGCGCCCGCTGGGCCCGGCCACACTCGCCGCCGCGCCGGCCGCGCGCCCGCGGTGCCGGCCCCGCGTGCCCGCCGTGCCGGGCTGTGCCGACTGAGCCCGGATCGAGGATGGCCTCGGGGCATGTGCCACGGTGCCAATGCTGGGGCGGCTCGTGGCCGGTGGCGGCCACGAAGCGCGCGTAGTCGTTGTTGGTGACCGGGAAGACGTCGATGTAGAAGGACGGGAGCCAGACCGGCTCGTTCTTCTCGCCGCACAGGAAGGTACCGGCCTCGACCAGGGCCATCTTGCCGTCGCGCGGGTGGCGGACCTGGCGCTGCTGCGGCTGGAGACCGGGGCTTGAGGTCTCCTGGGTGGGAAGCACCGTGCCCAGCGAGCGGGCGAGGCTCGCGAACCGCTCGTGGACATCGGGCGCGGAGCTGGCGAGGAGTGTGTCCAGAGCCGCTTGGTTCACCTGCCTGAGCCGGATCGTGTCCTTGCGTGCTTCCCACTTGGACACCATGCGATCGCTGACACCGAGGCGCGTCGCGAACTCCTCGGTACTCATCCGCGATGCCTCGGGTAAGGCCCGGACCTCCAGTCCGGACCATCGCTCAACTGTCGCCACCCCAGGACTCCTTGCTGCTGGCCGGTCCTGCCCAGCCTAGCCAGTGGGAGCCGGACCTCGGAGCGTTACAGCAAGTCGCCTGTGATCTCCGTGTACTCCTTACGGAGCGCATCGATGATCGCGTGGGATTCAGGCAGCTCGATGCCGTCGATCGCTCTGACGGCGCGGACGCCGATCGCCGCGTTGGTGGCGAATACGGCCTGCATGTTTGTCAGGTCGTCCAGTCGGATTGTCCGCGTGACGTGCTCGTGGGCGTTTTTCAGGAGCTCCATGGTCACGCCGACAAGGCAGTCGGCGTTTGGCCAGATCACCTGACTGCCGTCGAAGAATCCGACGTTCCAGGTGCCTCCCTCCGAGATCATGCGCTCCTGGTCTACGAAGAGGGCGTCGTCGAAGCCGTTCAGCTGTGCGTGACGGCGGTGGTGCAGGGTCGCGAAGAGGCCGACGCTCTTGACGCTCGGTACGTCGCGTACGTAGGTCGTGGACTGCACCTTGAGCGGCGGGAGCGGGAGGGCGCCCGCCGGCCGTGAGGTCACCAAGACGTGCGGGTCGTTGGCCTTGTTCGGATGCCCGAGGTCGAGGCTGGGGTCGAAGACAGTGACACGGACCGTGGCGGATCCGGTGAGGGGAGCGGCACGCCTGGCCAGCTCGCGGACGCGCTGTGGGTCGATGTTGGCGCCGAAGAGCGTTCGGCAGTCGCGCTGAAGCCGCTCCATGTGCAGGGACAGGCCGCGTACGCGTCCGTCGTCCACCCGCATGGAGGTGAAGTGGCCGTAGTTGGTCAGGGCCAGGTTCTGGAGCTGGGCCAGCTCGACCGGTTCTCCGTTGAGTTCTGCCATGCGGCCAGCGTGTCACCTCGTTCACTCCCCTCAGCCACCCGGGGAGGACAGCTCTGTCTTCGGCCAGTACGCCACCTGCGCGATCTTCGGCAAGAGGCGATCACGGCCGTGGCCACCAACGTCCGGTCTGCTTCGGAACAGCTCCGAACAGTCACAGCACGAGTGGGAGCAATGCGGATGAGAACCGACTCTCGAACGTCTCGGGCGACATCGACGCTGATCCCCATGCAGCCGACCCTCCAATGCGTCGAGGAGCCCGTGGGACGAGCCGCCGCTCTCGGTCCCCGCCCCGCCACGCGTCGGCACAACCTCGTCGTGGTCGGCTTCGACGAGATCGTCGCCAACAAGTACCTGCCCTGCATCAAGGACGCCATTGAGGACGGCCACGTCGATTCGTACTCCGTCATCGACCTGGAGTCGGAGCGGCCAACGATCGAGGAGCGAATCCAGGAGGTCGACTTGAAGCCTCGGGAGGTCATCTACCTCCCCGAGTCGCGCCGTGGCGTGACCGCGCAGCAGAAGCAATCAGAGCTGATCCGAGCCGCCCTCCGGCGGCTCCGTCTGCCCGAGCTGCCCGTGAAGGTGTACATCGCGACCGAGGTGCGGGCGCACGAAGCGTACCTGCGCTACTGCGTCGAGAACGGCATCGATTCCCTGATGGAGAAGCCGGTCCTGGCGCCCTTGGCGGATGGCCGGTTCGCGCCGTCCTGCATCACCGAGACCATGCGGGAGCTCATCGCCCAGGCCGGTCGTACCGATGCCAAGCACTTCGTGATGACGCTGAGCCGGTACCACCGCATCTACAACGGGGAGGTGCTGCGCTCGCTCGAAGAGAGGGTGCGGGACTGGCAGGCCCCCGTCACCTCGTTCCACTTGCGCGCCGCCGGCGAGGAGCTGCGTGTGCCCGTCTCGGCGCGGTTCCGCGCCCTGCTGACTTCCCTCCCTGCGGACATTCCGCGGCGCGCTGTGGACCTCGGATACGGCGCTGGGGCCTACACCATCGCCCTGGCAGAGGCCGGGTTCACCGTTGTCGCGGTGGACCAGGCGCCAGCTGAGCCGCTGCTCCGGCGGCTCTCGCCGCGCGAGCCTGGCGGAGCGCGTCGCGGTGGTGGAGCGCACGGGAGCTCAAGAGTGTTCCTCGGCGTAGCGGATGAGTGCCCCTGCGCTTGCCGCCCACAGGTGGATCCGTGTGGCACCGGCCTCGTCCGGGCTCTGCTCGGCGGCGCGGATGACGTAGTGCACCGGGCCCGCGATGTTCGTCGTGACGGCGACGTCCCCCCAGCTGCCGCCGAGAGCGGTCATCGCAGCTCTCAACGCGGGTCCGGGGTCGTCGGCGTCCCCGCTGACCGGTCCCAGCACCGCGTCTGCACCGTCGTTGTCGTCCTGGATGCGGCAGTCTGGCTGCCCGAGTCCTGTGCGGATCTGCTCAGCGAGCCGGACGGCCGCCCCCGCTACGGGGGCTTCCGCCTCGACCTTCACTGAGACCATCAGCCCCGTCAGGTCACACAACAGCCTGGAGAGCTCCTCAGCCTCCTCGGCGGACAATCTCGTCTCGTCCGCTGGCTCTGTGTCCTCGTCGTTGTTCTCCACAAGGAGCATTCTCGCCGTATCGCTGCACGAATGTTCGGCACGGCCGCGGATGGTGGTCCAACTTCGGTGTCAATCGGTCCAGGTCCGCTGTCGCAGGACAACCGGTTCGCCGGGGGCAGACGGGAAAGAGTCTCAAAAGACTGGCCAACGGGTGCAGAGCGATGTCAGCGTAGACGACCTTCCAGAACCCCAGGTCAGAGAGGTGATCGCCGTGACCGTGGCTCCCAGGAGCCCCGGCTCCTCCACCACCGTCAAGGCTCTGAAAGTGCGTGACTGGCAGCTCGGCCCGGGCGATCCCGCGCTCGTGATGGATCAGTTCTCTGCCGAGGATTTCCACATGGTGGTGGACGACCGCGCCGACGTGCACGTTGATTCGAAGGACGGCCGCTTCTACTTGGGCTGGTCTCCGCTCGGCCGTCCCGGAACCGACGGCGAGGGCTGGTAGATCGCCGTCACCGGTACGGCGAAGGTCCCCGGGTACAGCATCTCCTTCGACACCGAGACGCCGGCCGAAATCGTCGCCGCCGCTGTGACGCGCGTGCTGGAAACCACCCGTCTACCAGTCCACGTCGTTCGGTGGCTCCTCGGTGGGGTCCCACGGGGGTGCCTCCGACGGGTTCCCAGGCTCTTGGGACTCGGGGCGCGGCTCGGGGGCCGCGGCCGTGCCCAGTGTGGCCAGGACCTGTTCGCCGTACTTGGCCAGCTTGTTCTCGCCGACCCCGCTCACCGTGCCGAGCTCCGCGAGGCCTGTCGGCGCGGTGGTCGCGATCTCGCGCAGGGTCGCGTCGTGGAAGATGACGTACGCCGGGACGCCCTGCTCCTTCGCCGTGGCGGCCCGCCACGTCCTGAGCGCCTCGAACACCGGTACCGCCCCGGCCGGCAGGTCGACCGGCGCCGCGCCGCGCTTGGCGGTGCTCGGCTTCGTCACCCGCGCCCGCTTCTCCGGCTCGCGGCGCAGGGCGACCTCGCGCCGCCCGCCCAGCACCTCACCGCTCGCCTCGGTGAGCACCAGCGTGCCGTACTCGCCCTCCACCGCGATGAGCCCCTGCGCGAGCAACTGCCGTACCACGCCCCGCCATTCCGCCTCGCGCAGCTCCGTGCCGATGCCGAACACACTCAGCGCGTCATGGTCGAACTGGATGACCTTCGCCGTCTTCCTGCCCAGCAGGATGTCGGTGATCTGCCCCGCCCCGAACTTCTGGCCGCGCTCCCGCTTCAGCCGTACCACCGTCGACAGCAGCTTCTGCGCGGCGACCGTCCCGTCCCAGGACTCCGGCGGGGTCAGGCACGTGTCGCAGTTGCCGCACGCGCCGCTCTTCTCCCCGAAGTAGTCGAGCAGCCGCACCCGCCGGCACTCGACCGTCTCGCAGAGCGCGAGCATGGCGTCGACATGCGCGGACAGCCGGCGCCGGTGCGCGTCGTCGCCCTCCGAGCCGTCGATCATCTTGCGCTGCTGGACGACGTCCTGGAGCCCGTACGCCAGCCACGCCGTCGACGGCAGTCCGTCGCGCCCCGCACGCCCGGTCTCCTGGTAGTACCCCTCCACGGACTTCGGCAGGTCGAGATGGGCGACGAAGCGCACATCGGGCTTGTCGATGCCCATGCCGAAGGCGATCGTGGCGACCATCACCAGCCCGTCCTCCCGCAGGAAGCGCGCCTGGTGCTCGGCTCTCGTACGGGCGTCGAGCCCCGCGTGGTACGGCAGCGCCTCGATTCCCTGCTTCACCAGGAACTCGGCCGTCTTCTCGACCGACGCCCGCGAGAGGCAGTAGACGATCCCCGCGTCCCCGGCGTGCTCGGTGCGCAGCAGGTTCAGCAGCTGCCGCTTCGGTTCGTCCTTCGACTCGATGCGGTACTGGATGTTGGGCCGGTCGAAGCTCGCCACGAAGTGACGGGCGTCCTGGAGCGCGAGGCGGGACGCGATCTCCGCGTGCGTGGCCTCGGTGGCGGTCGCGGTGAGCGCGATGCGCGGTACGTCGGGCCAGCGCTCGTGCAGTGCGGAGAGGGCGAGGTAGTCGGGCCGGAAGTCGTGCCCCCACTGGGCCACGCAGTGCGCCTCGTCGATGGCGAACAGCGAGATCGTGCCGCGCTCCAGCAGCCGTACCGTCGACTCGACGCGCAGCCGCTCCGGCGCCAGATACAGCAGGTCCAGCTCTCCGGCGAGGAACTCGGTCTCCACGAGCCGCCGCTCGTCCAGGTCCTGGGTGGAGTTGAGAAAGCCCGCCCGGACACCGAGGGCGCGCAGGGCGTCGACCTGGTCCTGCATGAGGGCGATCAGCGGCGAGACGACGACGCCGACGCCCTTCCGGACCAGCGCCGGGATCTGGTAGCAGAGCGACTTGCCGCCACCGGTCGGCATGAGGACGAGCGCGTCGCCCCCGCCGACCACGTGCTCGATGATCTCCTGCTGGCTGCCGCGGAAGGAGTCGTAGCCGAAGACGCGGTGCAGCACGCGCAGCGCGTCGGTCACCTCTGGTGCGGTCTCGAGGTCGGAAGCGCTCATCCGGCGAGTGTACGAGATGGGTATCGTTGGCCCCGCCGAATCGAACGGCCTGGCGGACCGCCGGGCCGATACGCATGTGCGGGGGCCATGTATGCGTGCACTTGAGGGGAAGACCGCCCTGGTCACCGGGGGGAGCCGCGGCATAGGGCGGGGGATCGCCCGGCGGCTGGCGCGGGACGGCGCCCTGGTCGCCGTCCACTACGGCGCGAGCGGACCGGCCGCGCGGGAGGTCGTCGAGCTGATCAGGAAGGACGGGGGAAGGGCCTTCACCGTCGGAGCCGAGCTCGGGGTGCCGGGCGACGCGGCGGCGCTCTACGCGGCGTTCGACGCGGGCATGGCGGCCGAGGGGGAGCCGCCCGTGCTCGACATCGTGGTCAACAACGCCGGCGCCAGCGGCTCCGGGCGGATCGACGAGGCCACGCCGGAGGTGTTCGACCGGCTCTTCGCCATCAACGTCAAGGCGCCCCTGTTCCTCATCCAGCAGGGGCTGAAGCGGATGCGTGACGGCGGACGGATCATCAACATCTCGTCGGCCGCCACCCGGCACGCGTTCCCGGAGTCCGTCACGTACGCGATGACCAAGGGCGCCGTGGACACCCTCACCCTGGCCCTCGCCAAGGAGCTGGGCGGCCGGGGGATCACAGTGAACGCGGTGGCGCCCGGCTTCGTGGAGACCGACATGAACGCCCGGCGGCGCGAGACGCCCGAAGCGGCGGCGGCCCTGGCCGCGTACTCCGTCTTCGGCCGGACCGGGCAGCCGGCCGACATCGCGGACATCGTGGCCTTCCTCGCCTCCGACGACTCGCGCTGGATCACCGGTCAGTACATCGACGCCACGGGTGGTACGCAGCTCTGACGGCGGACCGGTGCGCGCAGGGCGCGGGTGCCCTGCGCGGGCAACGGGTCACCTCACGGTCACTCCTCCGGCTCCGGGCTGAGCTCGGCCTCAGGGCTCAGCCCTGCCTCGGAGGTCAGCCCGGCCTCGGGGGTGAGTTCGGCCGAGAGCCGGGCTCCCCGGTCGAGGGAGAGGTCCAGTGCGGCCAGCACGGACGGGACCGCGATGCTGGGCAGGATGTGCCTCTGAAGTGAGGCGTAGCGACACTCCAGATCCTGGTATTCGCTGAGCGTCTGGGACACCACCTGGACTCCCGCGAACGCGCTCACATACAGATCGGCCGACTCGGCCGGAACCACGTGCGGCAGCAGCTCTCCGTTGTCCTTGGCCTGGTTCAGCAGGTCCAGGGTCGTCTCCTTCCACCGCAGGAACGGGCCGCTGCGGTCGAGGCCCTGCGCCTGCTGGTCCATGGACAGACGGACGCCGGCGCGAGCCAGCAGGCTGGTGCGCAGCCGGTGGCTGAACACCATGCCCATGTCCACCAGCTCCTGGAGCTTGAGGGGCTGGGCCGCGACCGCCTGCGGTGGCTCCTGGGCGTCGAACACCCCCAGCGCCAGTTCTTCCTTGGACTGGAAGTGGAAGTACAGGGCGCCCTTGGTCACCCCCGCCACCTTGAGGATCTCCGTGATGGTGGCCGCCTGGTAGCCCTGCTTCTCGAAGACCTGGGCCGCTGCCGTCAGGATCGTCCGACGAGTGCGGATCGCCCGGCTCTGCATGGCCATCCTGCCTCCTTCATTGCGCCGTGCCCGACTGCGTCGTCGAGCTGTCGGGCGGACGACTGTGCGAGTCCGCCCTCAATAGGGGATAGAAAAAAAACCGCTCAGTCTGTATCTTACCAGTGTGCGCGCAGCACAGGAACAGGAACAGCTCGCCATCACATGACCCCTGGGGGGGAGTTATGCCCGAAGCAGCAGTTTTGACCCATTTCGCGCCCATCGCCAACACGTCTTCACAAACCGCACATCCGGTTCCGATGGAGCTGGTCCACCGGACCAAAGCCGAGGACGCCTTTCCGCGGAGCTGGATACCCATGGGCGACGACCGATTCTCCGTCGCCGCGGTGCTCCCGCACGACCATCCGTTCTTCGCACCGGTGCACGGGGATCGGCACGATCCGCTCCTGGTCGCCGAGACCATGCGCCAGGCCGCGATGCTGGCCTTCCACGCGGGGTACGAGGTCCCCGTCGGCTACCACTTCCTGATGGCCAACCTCGACTACACGTGTCATCTGGAGCACCTCGGCGTGGGGGGCGCGCCGACGGAGGTCGACGTCGAGGTGGCCTGCTCCCAGCTCAAGTGGCGCGGCGGACAGCCCGTACAGGGCCAGGTCGACTGGGCCGTACGGCGCGCCGGGCGGCTCGTCGCGACGGGCACCGGAACGACGAGGTTCACCAGCCCGCAGGTGTACCGGCGGATGCGCGGCGAGTTCGCCTTCCCCGGCACCTCCATACCCGTGACGGCGCCCGTCTCCCCGGCCGGCGCGGGCCGCGGCCGCGCCGAGGACGTCGTCCTGTCGGAGACCCCGCAGGAGAACGTGTGGCAACTGCGGGTGGACACCCGCCACTCGACCCTCTTCCAGCGCCCCAACGACCATGTGCCGGGGATGCTCCTGCTCGAAGCGGCCAGGCAGGCCGCCTGCCTGGTGACCGGGCCCGCTCCGTTCGTCCCGTCCGTCGGCGGCACGCGCTTCCACCGGTACGCGGAGTTCAACAGCCCCTGCCGCATCCAGGCCACCGTCCTGCCGGGCGTGGCGCCGGGCATGACGACGGTGCGGGTCGCCGGCCATCAGGACGGCAACCTGGTCTTCGACACCACCCTGTCGGGCCCCGCTCTCACCGGCTGAGCGCGGAGCCTGTCTTCCGAGGAGGGGGACTCCATGATCCTTGTGACCGGTGCGACCGGGGCCGTGGGCCGCGAGGTCGCGGGCCTGCTGGCCGGCGCCGGGCCCGTACGCATCCTGGCCCGGCGGCCCGAGCGGGTGCGCGTGAGCGGCCCCGAGGTCGACGTCGTCGCGGGGGAGTACGGGGACCGCCCCTCCCTCGACCTGGCACTGCGGGGAGTCGGGGCCGCCTTCCTGGTGACCAACAGCCCCACCGAGCCGGACGACGAGCGTTTCGCGACGGCCGCGAAGGCAGCCGGCGTCCGGCATCTGGTGAAGCTGTCGATGATGGCCGTGGAGGAGCCGGGTGCGGACGACTTCATCACCCGGCTCCAGCGTGAGAACGAGCGGGCCCTCAGGGAATGCGGTCCGCCCTGGACGTTCCTGCGCGCCAGGACCTTCATGTCCAACGCGCTGTCCTGGGCGCCGGGCATCCGCTCCGACGGCGTCGTACGCGCGCTGTACGGAACGTCGCCCGTCGCCTGCGTCGACCCGCGTGACATCGCGGAGGTCGCCGTCAGGGTGCTCACCGAACCGGGGCACGAGGGGAAGGCGTACGCCCTGTCCGGTCCGGAGGCGATCAGCGCGCAGCAGCAGACGGCTCAGCTCTCCGAGGTGCTCGGACGGCCCCTGAGCTTCGAGGAACTGGGTCCCGACCGGGCGCTTGCCCAGCTGCTGGGGCGGTACCCGCGGCCCGTGGCCGAGGCGTTCCTCGAGAGCGCGGAGCGGCAACGGGCGGGTGCGAAGGCGGGGGTGGTACCGACGGTCGCGGAGGTGACCGGCCGGCCGGCCAGGCCGTTCCGCACCTGGGCGGCGGATCACGCGGAGGCGTTCGCCTGACCGGGGCGTGCGATGGCCGCGGGCGCAGCGGGACGTGGACGTCGACGCGGGTGCCGGTGCCGGTGCCGGTGCCGGTGCCGGGGGACAGTAGAAAACCGTGCTGGCGGTTTTCAATGGATGCGGGCAGCTGACCGCTTCGCGTCCTCGGCGGACGGCTCCCGGCCGTCCGGCCGGCGGAGGTGCCAGGTCAGCGCCGCCAGCGCCGCGGCCACGGTGACCAGGCCTCCGACGTAGAGCCCGGAGCGGGCGCCCCAGCGTTCGCCCAGCCAGCCGATGATCATTGCTCCGGCCGGGGTGGAGCCCTGCAGGATCACCGTGTACAGGGCCATGACCCGGCCCCGGTACGCCGGATCGGTCCCGAGCTGAATCCGGTGGTTCGCCGCCTGCGCGAAGTAGATCGACGCGAAGCCGGTGCCGGCCAGAAGGACCAGCGCGACGCTGAACGTCGGGGCCAGACCGGAGACGGTCTCCAGCACCCCGAACGCGAGGGCGGCCGCGATGACGAGGGCGGCGGACGGCCGCGACCGGCGGGCCGTGGTGGCGAAGGCCGCGAGCAGCGATCCCGCGGCGAGCGCGCTGGCCAGCAGGCCGAACGCGGACGCGTCGGCGTGGAACACCGTCTTCGCCAGCAGGGGCAGCGTCAGCTGGAAGTTGAAGCCGAACATGCCGACGACTCCGACCAGGCAGATGGGCAGCAGCAGATCGGACCGGCTCCGCAGATAGCGCAGCCCGTCCAGTACGCCGGTACGGCCGGGGCGTTCGGACGCGCGGTGCAGTGCGCCGGGATTCATCAGGAGCAGCGCGACGACACTGGCCGCGTAGCTGAATGCGTTGAGCAGGATCACCGGCCCGGTGTCGAACCGGCTGATGAGGACTCCGGCCACGGCGGGGCCGACGACCCGCGCGGCGTTGAAGTACGCGGCACTGAGCGCGGAGGCGTTCGGCAGCAGCTCGGAGCCCACCATCTCGCTGACGAACGCCATCCGGGTGGGGGCCTCCACGGCGTTGACGGTGCCCAGCCCGGCGGCGAACAGATAGAGGTGCCACAGCTGCACGGCACCGGTGAGGACGATCACGGCCAGCAGCAGGGAGAGGACTCCGGAGGCGAGATTGGCCCCGATGAGGAGCACTCGTTTGTCGTAACGGTCCGCCAGCCGTCCGCCGTGCAGGGTGAGCAGCAGCATCGGGGTGAACTGCAGCGCGGTCACCAGGCCGAGCGCGGTCGCGGAGTCCCCGGACAGGGAGAGCACCATCCAGTCCTGCGCGATGAACATCATCCACGTGCACGTCACGGACAGCAGCTGGCCCACGGCGAAAAGCCGGAAGTTGCGGACCGTCAGAGCTTCGAACATCCGCTTGAACGTGTTCACCGGCCGGCCGTCCGCCGGTCGTCGTGCCTGGCCATGTCGTTCCCCTCGCGCGCCGGATGTCCTGTTTCAGTCGATGCCACGGTCGAGCGTGGCGTGTGTCATCGGTATCGGCCTTTCGGTACGGAAAGCGGAAGCGGGTGTGCCCGCGTTCGGGCACACCCGCTTGATCCGGATGCGGACTGCTGCCGGGGAGGCCGGCTCGGAAGGTCAGCCTCGGGAGGCCGGGACGGGCGGCGTGGCGAGTGTCTTGAGGTAGACGGCCTCCGGCTGGGAGCCGGAGAGGGCCGTTCCGTTGTCGAACAGGAGGAGAGGCACCGACGTGATGCCGAGTCGGCGCATCCGGTCCAGTTCCGCGGTCAGTTCCGCCGTACCGTCCGCGCTCGGCTCGACTCCGACCTCGGCGGCCAGCCGAGCGAGGGTGCCGGCGTCGCCGATGTTCAGGCCCTCGCTCATGTAGGCGCGGAAGAGGCGCTCCGCCATCGCCTCACCGGCGCCCAGGGCCGTGGCGGTGGCGAGCAGCCGGTGTGCCTCGAAGGTGTTGGTGTGCACGGCCCGCTCGAAGTCCACCCGCACCCCGTCCTCGGCGCCGAAGGAGGTGTCCTGCGCGATCGCGCGGGCCTGCTGCTCGCCGAAGGCCGCCTTGTGTACCTCGAACAGCGGCCGGCCGGACGCGGGTGCGTCGGGGGCGATCTGGAAGGGGCGGAAGACGACGTCGACCACGCCTCCCGCGTCGCGGTAGCGCGCGACCGCCCGGGAGAAGCGGGTGAAGGCGATGTAGGAGTGGACGCAGATGAGGTCGAGAACGAACTCGACGGTGCGCGGAGTGCGTGTGTTCAGTTCCATGAGTCAACTCTCCGACTTAAACAGAGGTTTAAGTCAAGCTAGTGTGGCCGGTATGTCTGAGACGCCGTCCGCGGTCGCGGAACTCACGGTCGGAGAACTGTCCGCACGCAGCGGAGTACCGGCCTCCGCGCTGCGCTTCTACGAGCGCGAGGGGCTCATCAGCAGCCGCCGCACCACCGGGAACCAGCGCCGCTACACCCGTGACACCCTGCGCCGTGTCGCGTTCGTCCGGGCCTCGCAGGCCGTCGGCATCCCGCTCGCGACCGTGCGTCACGCCCTCGGGCTGCTGCCCGAGGACCGCACTCCGACCCGGGAGGACTGGGCCTGTATCTCCCAGCACTGGCACGCCGACCTCGACGCACGCATCCGGCAGCTCGAACGTCTGCGGAGCCAGCTCAGCGAGTGCATCGGCTGCGGCTGCATGTCCATCAGCAAGTGCGCACTGGCCAATCCCGACGATGTACTCGGCGAGGAGGGCCCCGGAGCGCGGCGGCTCATGGAGTCCTGACGGGAACGGCGGCGTCGCGCGCCAGCAGGCACTCCTCCAGGAACGCCATGGCCCGGAAGTGGTACGTACGGGCCGCCCAGCCGAGACTGATGTTGTGTCCGGCGTCCGGCTGCCGGGCGATCGTCACCTTCGGCGCGGCCAGCAGCCCGACCAGGGCGTCCAGCGCCTCGTCGTCCTGGCGCCACCACTGCTCCTGCTCCGCGAAGGTGAAGCGGACCGGTACGCGGACCCGGGCCGCGATGCCGGGATACAGCTCGGGCCACAGCGGCAGTTCGGCGGCCTCCCGCGCGGGAACGGGCGCGACGAGCGAGCGGCCCTGCTGGAAGGCGCCCGGCGGGTAGAGCCGCAGCGCGCCCCAGTGCCGACGCCACTCCCCGCGGATGTTCGCGCCGGGAAGCTGCGGCAGGTCCACCGCGTAGGCGAGGCCGAGGCCGGAGATGTCCAGCCCCAGCAGGGTGTCGCCGCCCTCGTCGGCCGCGGCCGCGAGGGCGAGCTTGCCGCCGTTGGAGTGAGCCACCAGGAAGTATCCCGCCCCGAGCGGGTGACGGCGGGCGAAGTCGGCCAGAGCGGCGTGCAGGGTGACGGACTGCTCGGCGAGCACCTGGCCGGCCGGCACCTGGGCGGCGGACCGCCCGTAGCCGGGCCGGTCGACGGCCAGCACGGTGTAGCCGAGTTCGGCCCCGAGTTCCAGCAGCGACAGTCCGGGGCGGGCCCGGCTGTCGAAGTAGCCGGCGCGCATGCCGCCGCCGTGCACGGCGACGACCACGGCCCGGGGCGGGCCGTGCAGAGGCTCGGCGAGCAGTCCGGACAGCGGGATGCCGTCCGCGTCGAGGGTGATCTCACGCACCCGTGGAGGTTTAGTACGCGGCAACTCGGTCATGCGATCAGTCGCTCCCCGGGCGGCGAAGGCCCTTGTGCGGCAGGGCTCTCGGCCCCGTGGGCGGGTTGACGTGCTGCGGACATTCATCTCGACATTCTTGTGAGAACTCCCCTGACGCCCCTGACATCGCCGTCAGTAGCGTCGCGGGCATGGACGTGACCCCACTGCCCCAGGGCGCAGGCCGGCGCTGCCTGGACGAGCTCAATTCGCTGCACGCGACGATCTACTTCGCCCCGGACCTCGGGGAGGAACTCGCCGCGCACGGCGTCGACGACCCGATGGCGGTGTATCTCGCGGGCCGGGCCGCCCCGTGGGGAGCGGTCGGCGCCGGTCCGGTCGCCGCCGCGTTCAACGGGCTCAAGTACGAACTGATCGCCCGTCATCTGCCGCGGCTGTGGACCCTGGTGGCGCCGGACGCCGTGGTCGCTCTGCGGCTGCGGGCCGCCGATGCCGTACTGCGCCGGTACCTCGGGGAGGCTGCGCTCGGCTCGCCGGAGATGACCGAGGCCGCGGGACTGGCCGTACGGGCCCTCCAGGCGTGCGTACCGCGCGGCCGGCCGATGTACGCGGCGCACGCGGACCACCCCGTCCCGGACGCGCCGCACCTCGCGCTGTGGCACGCGGCGACGCTGCTGCGCGAGTACCGCGGCGACGGGCATGTCACGGCGCTGACCACGGCCGGGATCGTGGGACTCGACGCGCTCGTTTCCCACTCCGCCGGCAGCGACGGGCTCCCGAAGGAGTTCGTCATGGAGCGGCACGGCTGGACCGCGGAGGACTGGGCCGCAGCCGAGGGGCGACTGCGGGCCCGTGGTCTGATGGACGCCGACGGCCGGCTGACGCCGCAGGGTGTGCTGGCGCGCGAGCGGCTGGAGGAGGAGACGGACCGGCTCGACAGCGCCCCCTACGAGCACCTGGGCGCGGCGGGTGTCGCCCGGCTCACGGAGCTGGTCGGCTCGTTCACCGCGACGGCCGCGGCCGCGGGTGCCTTCCCGGCGGAGCTGAACGTTCAGTCCCCGGACAGGGCCTAGTACGTCACATGGGCCATCGACGGCAGCGGCTCGCCGGTGGCCCATACGACGTGGAAGGTCACGTCGTCGAACCGCCAGCCCTCGCCGGTGCGCACCGCCCGCAGCTGGTAGGACCCGCCGACGTCGAAGTGGGAGCCGAGGGCCGGGGAGCCCGGGTGCACATGGGTGGCGAACTGATGGGCACGGATCACGGCCCGGTCGCCGTCGACGTCGACGACGTGGTTGGCGGTGATGTGGTGGGTACGCGCCCAGCGCGCCCTGGCCTCCCGCTGGAACGCCGCGAAGCCCTCGACTCCCTTGTGGTCACCGATGGGGAAGACGAACCGGGCGTCCTCGGTGAAGACGGTACGGAACCAGTCGTCGTCGTAGTCGTCGGCGTAGTCCCGCTCACCGATCAGGTCGAGCGAGACGACGTACCGGTCGAACAGGTCCCTGATCTCGGCGCGGTCGGTCAGCGTCCTGAGCCGGTCGCGCAGGGCTGCGATCTCGTCATCGGTCGAAGACATGGCGTCGGTTCACTCCTGTGGGCGTGGTGGAAACAGCACGCTGCCCGGCTCGCGGGTGGCGAGCCGGGCAGCGTGACGGCCGTGACGGCCGGTGTGGTTCCGGTGAAAGCCGGGTCAGACCTTGTACGGGCGCTTGTCCCGTGCCTCGTTCAGGCTCCGGGCCCACCAGTCCAGCTGATCGAGCAGGGTCTTGGCCGCGGCGTCGACCATCTCGGGATCCTTGGGCCGGCCGTCCGCGTCGAACTGGGCGCCGGCGTTGTGGAAGCTGATCGTGTTGCGGATGGTGACCGCGTGCAGCTCGGCGAAGACCGGGCGCAGGTGTTCCACCGCCCGCAGCCCGCCGGACATGCCGCCGTAGGAGACGAAGGCGACCGGCTTGGCGTGGAACTCCTCGTCGTGCCAGTCGATCACGTTCTTGAGCGATGCGGGGTAGCTGTGGTTGTACTCGGGCGTGACCACGACGAAGGCGTCCGCGGCCGTCAGCCGGGTGGTGACGGCCCCTACCGCGGCGGCCGCTTCCCTCGACGGTTCGCTGCCGAACGACGGGAGGACCACCGGCAGGGCCGCCTCGGCGAGGTCGACGACGTCGACCTCGAAACCGCCGTGTTCGGTGGCCCGCTCGACGAACCAGTTCGAGACGACCGGGCCGAAGCGACCCTCCCGGACGCTGCCGACGATCACTGCGACGCGGACGCTGTCTGCGGACATGGAGTGCTCCCAAGGATGTGGTGCGGAGTGGCCTGTGAGGCAAGCCAACAACTTAAACCTTGGTTCAAGTCAAGCCGCGGCATGCTCGCGCATGTCGTGCAGCAGCTCGGCCTGGCGCAGGCACACCGGGTCGGGCTTCCCGCCGGTGCGGACCGCGTCCGCGAACGCGGAGACTGTGCGCGCCACCTGATCGGCGGCGGGCAGCGGGATCCGGCTGGTGCCGGAACGCCGCTCCAGCAGGACGTCGGGCGTCTGACCGGCCGGCGGGGTGAAGGCCCGGCCGACCGTGATGCGCCCCTCGCTGCCCCAGATCTCGTACGAGGACCGGTAGGCGTGGTCCAGCCCGAAGACGAGCTGGGCGCTCACCCCCTCCGCCGTGCGCAGCAGTGCCGCACCCGCCGTGTCGACCGTCCGGCCCGGCCCGGCCGTGAGGGTGGCCCCCACCACGCGCAGGCTGTCGCCCAGGTGGTGCAGCGCCGCCCGGACCGGGTAGACGCCGGTGTCCCACAGGGCCCCGCCACCGAGGTCGGCGCGGTACCGGATGTTGTCCCCGGGCAGCGCGGGGACCGCGAACGCCGCCTGGAAGGCGCGCACTTCGCCGATCGCGCCGTCCGCGACGAGCTTGCCGACGGCGGCGTGCTGCGGGTGATGGACGAACATCACGTTCTCCATCAGGACCCGCCCCGACCGCTCGGCCAGCGTCATGAGCCGGCCGGTGCCCGCCGGGCCGGTGGTGAGCGGCTTCTCGGCGAGGACATGCTTCCCCGCGCGAAGGGCGGCCTCGGTCCACTCCTCGTGCAGGGCGGCCGGCAGCGGTACGTACACGGCGTCGACATCGTCGCGGTCGAGGAGCGCGGCGTAGCCGTGCACCGGCCGGGCGCCGAACTGCCCGGCCAGCTCCCGCGCCCTGGCCGCGTCCCGGCCGGCGACCGCCGCGATCTCGATGCCGTCCGCGGCGGCCATGGCGGGGAGCATCCGGCGGCGTGCGATGTCGGCGCAGCCGAGGACCCCGATGCGTACCGGGGTCACCGGCCGTGCACCGCCGTCGCGTTCAGGCAGGCGAGCAGGGTGCGGGCCTGCACATTGAGGTAGTGGCCGTGGCGGACGAGGGTGCTCAGCTGGCCGGGGGTGGCCCAGCGGTAACCGGCGGGCGGGTCAAGGGGCGCCTGCTCCTCGTCGGCCTCGATGAGGAGGTAGCGGCTCTCGGCGTTGAGGAACCGGCCTCCCTCCTCCGAGTGCACGGCCTCGTACCGGATACGCGCCGGGTCGGCGGCGAGCACCAGATCGAGGAAGGGCGGCCGGTCCGCACCACTCAGATGGGCGTAGTTGCCGGGCGTGTACTGGACCGTGGGGCCGAGTTCGACGGTGTCGAGGAACCCTCCCTCGATCCGGGCGTGCACGAGGACGTGCGGCACTCCGCCGATCCGCCGGGTCAGGAACGCGGTGACACCGAGGCCGCGCGGTTCGAACAGCGGCTGGGTCCAGCCGGTGACCTCGCGGCTGCCGGCCTCGACGGCGACGGCGACGACGTCGAAGTACCGGCCCGCCTCGTGCTCGATGGTGGACTCGCCGCGTGTCCAGCCGGGCACGGCCGCCAGCGGGACGCGCTCGGCGTGCACGTCGTGGCGGGAACGCTCGGCGGTGAACCAGGAGAGCAGTTCGGCGTCCGAGTACAGGGCACTGGCCTCCTCGTCGGGGAACGGCGCGCAGGCGAGCACGGTGCGGGCGTCCATGTTCACGACGTTGTCGCGATGCAGCAGTTCGCCGATCTGGCCGAGGGTGAGCCAGCAGAAGTCGTCGTGGACCGGCACGTCGCCGACGGCCTCGACGAGCATGTTGCGGTTGCTCTTGCGGAAGAACCAGGAGCCGTGCTCCGACTGCAGGACGTCGGCGAGGACCCGGCCGCGGCCCGGCTCGGTGAAGTACTCGATGTACTTCACATCGGCGCCCTGGTGCACCTTGGTGTAGTTGCTGCGCGTGGCCTGGACGGTGGGGGAGAGCTGGAGCAGATTGCGGTTGCCGGGCTCCATCTTGGCCTGCATCAGGAAGTGCAGGACTCCGTCGAACTCCTTGACGAGGATGCCGAGGATGCCGACCTCGGGCTGCTTGATGATCGGCTGGTACCACTCGCGGTGCGGGCCCTGGCCGGTGGTGACGTGCAGTCCCTCGACGGAGAAGAACCTGCCGCTGCGGTGCACCAGGTTTCCGGTGGTCTCCTCGAACGACCAGCCGTCCAGCTCGGCGAACGGGATGCGGCGGACGCCGAACCGGTGGGCCCTGCGGCGGCCTTCGAGCCAGTCGGGGAAGTCCTCGGTGCGCAGCCGCGCACCGACGGCGACGGTGGCCGACCGGGCGATCCGGTCGGCCACCGTGGGGTCCTCCCGTGGCTGCAGCAGGCTCGGAGCTGCCGGGGGCCTGGCGAGGGGGGACGGCATGACGTACTCCTGTGGATCGGTGGGAACAGGCGACGGAACAGGCGACGGTCGCGGCGGGTCAGCCCCGGGCTGCCACGAACTCCTTCACGGAGGAGGCGATGTAGTCGGTCATCTCGTCGGTCAGACCCGGGTAGATCCCGACCCAGAAGGTCTGCTCGGTGATGATGTCGCTGTTGGTGAGGTCGCCGACCACCCGGTGGGGCTGGTCGATGTAGGCCGGGTGGCGGGTGAGATTGCCGGCGAACAGCCTGCGCGTGCCGATCTTGCGGTTCTCCAGGAAGTCCACCAGCTCCGCCCGCGCGAACGGCGCGTCGGGGTCCACGCTCAGGGCGAAGCCGAACCAGCTGGGGTCGCTGCGCGGGGTGGCCTCCGGCAGCACCAGGTGCGGCAGTCCGTCCAGCCCCTCCCGCAGCCGCCGCCAGTTGCGCTTGCGGTCGTCGATGAAGCGGTCGAGCTTGTCGAGCTGGGTCAGGCCCAGGGCGGCCTGGATGTCGGTCGCCTTCAGGTTGTAACCGACGTGCGAGAAGATGTACTTGTGGTCGTAGCCGGCGGGCAGGGTGCCCATCTGGTAGTCGAAGCGCTTGAGGCACTTGTTGCTCTCGCCCGGCTCGCACCAGCAGTCGCGGCCCCAGTCGCGCAAGGACTCCACGATGCGCGCGAGCGCCAGGTTCGAGGTCAGTACGCAGCCGCCCTCGCCCATCGCGAGGTGGTGGGCCGGATAGAAGCTGACGGTGGTGATGTCACCGAAGGTGCCGGTGAGCCGGCCGTCGTAGGTGGAGCCGACGGCGTCACAGTTGTCCTCGACGAGGAAGAGATCGTGCTGCTCGGCGAGCTGGGCGATCTCGGCGACCTCGAACGGGTTGCCGAGCGCGTGGGCGATCATGATGGCCCGGGTCTTCGGGCCGATGGCCTGCGCGACGCGGTCGGCGGTGGTGTTGTAGGTGCCGAGCTCGACATCGACGAAGACCGGGACGAGCCCGTTCTGCAGGATCGGGTTGACGGTGGTCGGGAAGCCCGCGGCCACCGTGATCACCTCGTCGCCGGGCTTCAGCCGGCGGTCCTGCAGCAGGTGCGAGGTGAACGCCGTCATCGCGAGCAGGTTCGCCGAGGACCCGGAGTTGGTCAGGTGCGCCTTGCGGCGCCCCAGGCGCCGGGCGAAGCGGGACTCGAACCGGCGCGAGCTGGGGCCGGCCGCGATCCGCATCTCCAGCGCGGCCTCGACCAGGGCGAGCCGGTCCTCCTCCTCCAGCACCGCGCCCGCGGGCCAGATCTCGGTGGTTCCGGGTACGAAGGGCCTGTCGTCGCGGCTCTCCCGGTGGTAGTCCCTGGTCGCGTCAAGGACCTTGGCCTTGAGGTCGCTCATGACCGGTTCCCTTCTCGGTTCTCTCGGTCGGTGTGGTCGCTGCGGTGCTTGACGGGCTTCCACCAGCCGGGGTGGTCGCGGTACCAGGCGACGGTGTCGGCGAGTCCCTGCTCGAAGGGGATGCGCGGCGCGTACCCGAGCTCCTCGCGGATCTTGGTCTCGTCGAGCGAGTAGCGCAGGTCGTGGCCCTTGCGGTCGGCGACCCTGCGCACCATGGAGTGATCGGCGACGCACAGGTCGAGCAGTCGCTCGGTGATGTGGAGGTTGGTCCGTTCGTTGCCGCCGCCGATGTTGTAGACCTCGCCGGCCCGGCCGTCCGCCAGGACGAGCGCGATGGCCCGGCAGTGGTCGTCGACGTGCAGCCATTCGCGGATGTTGCCGCCGTCGCCGTACAGCGGTACCGGCACGCCCTCCAGCAGATTGGTGACGAACAGCGGGATCAGCTTCTCGGGGTGCTGGTACGGGCCGTAGTTGTTGGAGCAGCGGGTGATGGACACGTTCAGCCCGTGCGTCCGCCAGTAGGAGCGGGCCAGCAGGTCGGACGCGGCCTTGGACGCGGCGTACGGGGAGTTCGGCGCCAGCGGCCACTCCTCGGTCCAGGAACCCTCGTCGATCGAGCCGTACACCTCGTCGGTGGAGACGTGCACGACCCGGCCGACGCCGGTGGTGAGACAGGCGTCGAGCAGGGTCTGGGTGCCGCCGACGTTCGTCCTCACGAACTCGGCCGCGGACTCCACCGAGCGGTCCACGTGGGACTCGGCGGCGAAGTGCACGACCGCGTCGTGGCCGGGGAGCAGGTCCAGCAGCAGCGGGAGGTCGCAGACGTCCCCCCGTACGAACTCCAGCCGGGGATGGGCGCCGGGCAGGTTGTCACGGTTGCCGGCGTAGGTCAGCTTGTCCAGTACGGTCACCCGGGTCTGCTCGTGGCCGGGGTATCCGCCGTCGAGGAGGGTGCGCACGAAGTGCGAGCCGATGAAGCCGGCACCGCCGGTGACCAGGATCCTCATGCCGCCACCTCGACCCGGGTGAAGTCGCCGACCACCAGACGGTGGTGGGACGCGCGCCGGCTGCCCGTGCCGACCGTGGCGTCGCGGCCGATGAGCGAACTGCGCAGGCCGTGGACGCCGGAGATCCGCGCCCGGTCCAGGACGATGGAGTCGGACACCGCGCTGGAATTCACCACGCAGTCCCGGCCGATGGAGGTGTTCGGCCCGATGTGGCTGTCCTCGATCACCGTGTTCTCGCCGATGATCACCGGCCCCTCGATACGGGACCGGACGACACGGGCGCCCGCCCCGATGACGACCTGGTCGTCGACCCGGCTGTCGGCGTCGACGTCGCCGGCGATGTCCGGGTGCAGCCGGGAGAGCAGATGCTGGTTGCACTCCAGTACGTCGTCGACGTTGCCGGTGTCCTTCCAGTAGCCGCTGTACTCGCTGGCCCGGACGTCGGCGCCGTTGCTGACCAGCCACTGAATGGCGTCGGTGATCTCCAGTTCGCCCCGGGCGCTGGGCTCGATCGAGGCGACCGCCCGGTGGATCGCCGAGGTGAAGAAGTAGACGCCGATCAGCGCGAGGTCGCTCCGCGGCTGCGGCGGCTTCTCCACCAGACGCTCGACGTTGCCTTCCGCGTCGAGTTCGACGACTCCGAAGGCGCGCGGGTCGGCCACCTTGTGGACGACGACCTGGGCGGTCGGCCGGCCGGCCCGGAACTCGTCGGCGATCTCGGTGATGCCGTCGGGAAGCATGTTGTCGCCCAGGTACATCACGAAGTCGTCGTCGCCGAGGAAGTCCTGGGCGATCTCGACGCAGTGGGCCAGGCCGAGCGGCCGGTCCTGCCGGATGTAGGTGACCTGGGTGCCGCACTGGGCGCCGTAGCCCATGACGTCGGAGATCTCGGGCGCCCAGTCGCCGACGATCACGCCGATCTCGGTGACGCCGAGGTTCTTGATGTTCTGCAGGACGTGCGCCAGCACCGGCTTGTTGGCGATGGGCACGAGCTGTTTGGGCATGGAGTAGCTGAACGGCCGGAGCCGGGTACCCGACCCGCCCGACAGCACCAGAGCCTTCATGGGAATGTCTCCTCGGGGGTGGTGATGGTTCGGTGGCCTTCGTGGGCGGCCGGGGCTAGTCCCGGTCCTGGCGTCGCGCGTCGACCGCCTTGCGCAGCGCGGCGGCCACGGTGCGGACGTCTTCGTCGTCGAGTCCGGGGTGGAGGGGCAGGCACAGGGTCTCGCCGGAGGCACGGTCGGACTCCGGCAGCACCTGGTCCTCGCAGTGGTAGGCGGGAACCTTGTGCAGAGGGGCGTAGCGGAACGTGGTGTAGATACCGGCCGCGTACAGCTCGGAGGCGACCTCGTCGCGGATCTCCGGGCTCATCTGCACCCAGTAGAAGTAGTAGCTGGACTCGTGGCCCTCGGGCAGCGCCGGCGGTGTCCGCACCCCGTCGAAGCCGGCCAGCTCACGGTCGTACAGCTCGACGATCTCCCGGCGGCGGGCGACGAGTCCGGGCAGGCGGCGCAGCTGGACCGAGCCGATGGCGGCGGTCAGGTCGTTGCCGATGACGCGGCGGCCGATCTCCGGTACGTCCAGTTCCCACCAGCGGTGCGAGACCTTGGCGTAGCCGAATCCGCTGGGCTGGGCGAGTCCGTGGTAGGCGAGGCGCCGGGCACGGGCGGCGCCCTCCGGGTCGCGTACGTACAGCATGCCGCCGTCGCCGGTCACCATGACCTTCATGGCGTCGAAGCTCCACATGGCGAGGTCGCCGAAGGAGCCGACGGCCTTGCCGCCGACGCGGGAGGCGGGAGCGCAGGCGGCGTCCTCGACGAGGGCGATGCCCCGTTCCCGGCAGAGCTCCGCGATACGGACGACATCGCCGGGGTAGCCGCCGTAGTGCAGCACGATCACGGCCTTGGTCCGGGGCGTGAGGGCGCGCTCGATGTCCTCGGCCGTCGGATTCAGCGTCCGGGCGTCGACGTCGCAGAACACGGCACGGGCCCCGGTCGAGCCGATGGCGTTGGCGGCGGCGACGAAGCTGAGCGAGGGCAGGACGACCTCGTCGCCCTCGGCCAGGCCGAGCGTTTCGAGGGCGAGGAACAGGCCGGCCGTACCGGAGTTGATGAAGACGACCTGCTCGGCCTCGACGCCGATGTGCTCCGCGAAGGCCGCCTCGAACGCCTTGGTACGGGGCCCGTGGCCGAGCCAGCGGCTGTCGAACACCTCGGCGACGGCGCCGAGTTCCTCCGGGCCCACCTGTGGCTGGAAGAGATTGATCACGTCTGTCTCCTGAATGGACCTGAAGGGACCTGAAGAGATGGGAGCGGAAGAACCGGCGCGTGGGGAGGGAGGTCAGCCGCGGCGCTGCGCGGCGAGCTTCTCCAGCGGGCCGACCATGTCCGACGGCAGTGGCAGACGGGCGATCTCCTGGGAGAGTTCCCGTGCGCGCTCGGTGTAGGAGGGGTTGGCGAGCAGCTCGGCAACGGCGGAGGCCACCCGCTCCGGGGTGGCCTCGGCCGGCTGCATGGTGAGCGCGGCGCCGTAGTCGACGATGCGCTGTGCCGGTGCGTTGAAGACGACGGCTTCCGGGATGATCAGCTGCGGAACGCCGGCGTTCATGGTGGTCATGGTGGTGGCGCCGCCCGCGTGGTGCACCACGAGGTCGCAGGTCGGCGCGAGGATGTCGAGCGGGATCCAGCCGGTGCGCACGCCCGGGAGTACGGACCGCAGTTCGGCGGCGAGGGCCTCGGGCGCGGGGATGACGATCTCCACGTCCAGCGGGGCGATGTTCTGCGCGAGCGCCCGCAGGAAGTCGAAGGTGCGCTCCTTGCTGGCGCGGCTTCCCGCGGTGACGCACACCCGGCGCCGGTCGCCGCGGGTGAACATCCAGGGCTCCAGCCTGCGCTGGAGGTTGCCGGGAAGCCAGCGCATGAGCTGGGCCGGAGGTGCTTCGGGCGGAGTGAGGCTGGGCGGGCAGATCTCGATGCGCAGGTCCGGCTCGGGGAGCCGGTCGAGGCCGAGGGCGTCCAGCTCGGGTCGCAGTTCCAGCTCGGCGCCCCGGTCCTGGGCGTTGGAGTCGTCGGTGTCCCAGGCCTGTCGCACATAGGGGATGCCCAGATGGGCGGCGAGCAGCGGGGCGGCGTAGGACATGGAGCCCCCGACGACGAGGTCCGGCCGCCAGCTCCGGGTGATGTCGAGGAGTACGGGGAGTCCGTCGGCGCCCATCTGCGCGAACCAGCGGCCCACGAAGGGGCCCTGCCGGGGCAGGTCCTCGGGTATCTCCTTGAGGTTCCCCTCCCGGTCCTTGGTGATGTAGTGCCAGATGTCGTGCGGCGTGACCGCGATTCCCGGGATGCCGGTGCCGGTGACCACCGGCATCATCTCTTCGTTCGAGGCCATCAGGACCTCGTGGCCGGCGTCGCGCAGGGCCCGGGCGAGGGGGACGAGGCCGAAGACGGTGGCCGGGCTCCCGCCCGGGACGAACAGGAACTTCATGGGTTTCTCCGTTTCTCTCCCCGCGGGATGCGGGTCAGGCGACGGCCTGCTCCGGCTCGTCCTTCACCGCCGGGGACGGGGCGGGATCGGTGATGCGCGTGGCCAGCAGGGCCAGGAGCAGCACGGTGGACAGTCCGGCGCAGGCCAGGAATCCGGTCTGCACGGACGTGCTGTCGACCAGCGGGCCCAGCATGAGCGGGGAGACGAACTGCCCGGCGAAGGACGCGGTGCCGGACAGGGCGGTGGCCTGGCCGCGCAGGGCGGCCGGCGCGGTGTCGCCGATCAGCACCGTCACGGCCGGCATGACGATGCCCATGCCCAGACCGAAGAGCCCGGTGCCGACGACGACCAGTGCGGCGTGCCCGGTCGTACCGATCAGGGCGAAGGCGAGCATCCAGGACACGGCCGAGAGCCGCAGCAGGGTGCTGTAGCCGAGGGAGGAGCGCAGCTTGGCGTAGCCGAAGCCGATCAGGCTCATGGTGACGGACGCGGTGGTGCTGATCAGGGCGACGAGGAACGGCTTCTCGATGCCGATCTCGGCGAGCCGGAACGGGACGAACACGGCCAGGCCGTAGAGCAGCACCGAGGCGGCGACGAACAGTCCGTAGTAGCCGAGCAGCGCGGGGCGGCGGCCCAGCAGCGGGAGGATGCGTCCCTTGGGGGTGCCGTCGGTGGGGGCGGTGCCACCGGTGTCGGGCAGCATCAGCAGGCCGGCGAGGCCCAGCGGGACGCCGATGAGGTAGATCGCGAAGGGGGCGTGCCAGGAGAAGCCGCCGATGGCCCCGGCCAGCAGCGGCCAGGTGACCCCGCCGAGACTGATGGCCGTGGAGCGCCAGCCCATGACCCGGTCGCGACGCTCGCCCTCGTAGTACGAGAGCAGGGCGACCGTGGTGCCGGCGAACACGGCGGCGGCGCCCACACCGAAGGCGATACGGCCGGCGATGAGCGCCGGGTAGGAGCTGGTGAACACCCCGGCGCCGCCGGCGACTCCGTACAGCAGCAGTCCGCCGGCCAGCGGGACGCGGACGCCCCAGCGGTCGATCATCCAGCCGACGACCGGACTGGCCACCGCGATGGACAGTCCGTGCGCGGTGAGGATCATGCCGGCGGCCGTACCGCTGAGACCGAGGTCGTTGCGGATGACCTCGAGCACGGGGGCGATGACGGCCCCTGCCATGACGGTGAGGGTCGAGGCGAGGAGAAGGATGGGGAGCACGGCGCTGCGGCCGGCGCTCGTGGCGGCTTTCATGTGTGACTCCTGGTTCATGCGGTGGGGCGCTGCCCCCAGGCGGAGACAAGCAGCGTCGTCATGTCCCGCGCTCGCGGGTCGCCGAGCGATCCGACGAACTCGGCGAGCTGGTCGGCGGTCACCACCCCGTTGTCGACGAGCACATGCCCCTCCTGACGCATGCGCAGGGCGATCAGTTCGTCGTCGACGGCGGACTGGCCGGGGCCGGCGGGTGTCATCCGGGACGCGACGGAGGTGAGGCCGATGCGGGCGAGCGTGGCGGGCAGCCGGCGCCCCCACCACAGATCGGCCCCGTTCTCCCGCATGCGCCGGAGGTAGCCCCCGACGAGGGTGCGGCTGACGTCGGTGGTGGCGTCCTCGGGCGGCAGGTAGTAGAAGTCCTCCACGACCAGCCAGCCGCCGGGGGCCAGCCAGCCGGCCACGCGCTCCAGCAGGTGCGCGGGCTTGTCGAGGTGCTCGAACACCGCCCGCGCGAGGATGAGGTCGAACGAGGCGGGCTCGAAGTCCTCTTCCTGGATGTCTGCCTGTCGCACCGTCAGGTTGGGGTGCGGGCCGGCGTCGATACGGCCGGGTTCGACGTCCACGGCGAGGACCGTGCCCCGGTCGGCACGCCGCGCGAGCAGGCGCGCCATGGAGCCGCCGCCCGCGCCTATCTCCAGACACCGCCAGGACCGTTCGAGGGGCAGTCCCTCGACGATGGCGGTGGTCACCGGGTCGTACTTCTTCTCGAACAACCGCACCTGGTCGAGCGGGGATGTCTTTCCCCTGGTCAGGGACCCGGTGCTGTGGCTCCGCGGCGAGGCGGTGTCCGTCATCTCTCTCCCCTTCGGTACTGACGTGCGGCTGCCGTCGTGCTCAGCCGTGACTGCCGGGTGCCTCGGTCTCCGCGGCCACGGTGCACAGCAGGAACTCGGGAGGGGCGACTTCGAGCCGGGCCACCTCCTCCAGGCCCTCGGCGATCTTCGGGTGCTTCATGTAGGTGTCGTAGGCGCTGCGGTCCACCCACATCGGGCAGTTGACGAAGGTGGTGCCGTCCTCGCCGATGTACGGCGTCGCGGAGATGAAGCCGGCGGACTCGCGCTTCCACTCGCCGCTGTCGGTCAGCAGTCCGTGCACGGTACGGGCGGCCTCGGGGCCGCTCAGGCGCCGGACGGCGAATCCGACGAGTCCGGGCTTCCGGCCCGCTGCGGGGCCGCGCAGGCCTGCGGCCGGGGTGCCGCGGAACACGCTGGCGGAGTGGACTCCGGGCCGGTCCGCGAGGGTGTGCAGGACGCGGCCCTCGGGCCGGTCCGTGAACGAGGTGCGGTACGTGCGCGCGTCGGTCCACCTGCCGCAGTGCACCACGGAGGTGCCGTCGAGGGCGATGTGGGTGCGCGAGGAGACGAAGCCGTCCGCGTGCCGTACCCAGGCGTTCACCTCGCCGGCGATCAGGCCGGCCAGTGCGATGGCGGTCTCGGGGCTGTCGGTCCGCAGCACGCCGAACGTGGCGAAACCGGCCTTGCGGACCGGGGGGTTCGGGTTCGCCGAGGTCATCAGCTCACCTGGATGATCTCGTAGTGGCCCTTCTTGAGGAGCATCCGGCCGTCCTGGGCGTCGCTGAGCCAGTCGATGATCACGTACCGGCCCGGCTGAAGCGGCAGCTGGAGGACCGACGAGACACCCGACGACATCGGCAGGCCGCCGGGACCCTCACCGAGCGGACCGGGGTCCTCCGGGAACTGGCCGCTGTCGCCGAACTTGTCGAACCAGGCGACGAGTTCCTCCTCCGTCACCCCGTCGGGAAGCGGGAAGAAGATCGCCTCGGCGGGCTGCCCGGTGGGCATGAGGTTGCGGAAGAGCAGCGGCCGGCCCGCCTTGACGGTGCCGGTGACCTCGTAGCGGGGCGCGCCGTCGATCAGCTTGGCGGTGACGGCGGCCGTGTACGCGGGGGCCGTGCCGTACGCGGGTCCGCCGACGGTGAGGGTGCGGTAACGCGGCTCGGTGTCGCGGATGTGCTTGTAGTCGAACAGGAAGTAGCGGCCGGGGGTCAGCTTCTGGGTGAAGGCGGCCGGCTGGTCCGGGTAGATGACGGTGCCGCCGAGCAGCTCGCCGGTGGTCAGCATCTCCCTGCTGCCCTCGATGATGTCGGGGCCGTTGGCATTGATGATCTTCATCAGGGTGGCGTGGAACTGCTCCCAGGTCACACCGTCACGGGGACGGGCGAGGCCGACCCAGCCCGACGCCGTGTCCGTGGTCGTGGTGCGGAACGTCACTGTGCCGGGGGCGGTGCCGCTGGGGGCGTACAGGGCGGTCGCGGTGGACCTGACGTCCAGCGTGCGTACGCCGGCGGTCTCCGCCGGGGCCGGGGCCGCGGCGGTGGTCCGCGGGGCCGCCACGGGGGTGGCGGCGTGGCCGATCGCCGGTGTGGCGGTCGCGGTGAACACGAGGGAGGCGAGCGCGGTGCCGATCCGCGCGCCGAGGGTCGGTGTCCTCTTCATACGGGAACTCCCAGGAATGGCAGCGTCTTCGGGGTGTCGGGGCATGCGGCCCGCAGGAGGAAGCCCCGGGCGCCGATGCGTAACCGGCGCCCGGGCCCCCGAGGGGTTCAGCGCTTGTACGGGCGCTTGGCGCGGGCCTCGCGCAGCGCCTCGGCCCACCAGCCGAGCTGGTGCAGCAGATTGGCGGCCGCGTCCTCGCTGCCCTCGGGGCTGACCGGCCGGCCGTCCACCTCGAAGGCCTGCCAGGCGTTGTGGAAGCTGAGCATGTCGCGCACGGTCGTGGCGTGGACCTCGGCGAACACCTGGCGCAGGTGCTCGGAGGCCCGCAGGCCGCCGCCCATGCCGCCGTAGGAGATCAGGCCCACGGGCTTGGTGCTCCACTCGTCGAAGAACCAGTCGATGGCGTTCTTCAGCGACGAGGGGAAGGTGTGGTTGTACTCGGGGGTGACCACCGCGAAGGCGTCGGCCTCGTGGAGACGGGCGGAGAGCTGGTCCGTCAGCGCCTTGGTCTGCGCGTCGGGCTCCTCGCCGAACGCCGGCATCTGCACGGGCAGCGGGAAGTCGAGCAGGTCGATGAGGTCGACGGTGAAGTCGCCGTGCTCCTTCGCCCGCTCGACGAACCAGTTTGCGACGGTCGGTCCGAACCGGCCGCCGCGCACGCTTCCAATGATTACCGCGAGCTTGACGGGGTTGTCGGGCATGCTGAACCTTTCCATTCGTGAAACGCGATACTGGCCGGGCGCCCGAATGTGCCGCCCGGCGGGATGGTCACCGGAAATCACTTCCCGGCGGCCGGAGGATTTTCGAGCCAGGTGCGGGGACCCCGAAATCCGGACTGCCGGTCAAGCCGGCGCCAACCGGCCGTGCGCCGCTCGTTCCGGTCCGAATCGCCGTCCTGATCTGCGCCGGCGGCGGCCAGGGCGAGCACGACCGCCGTGAGGGCGGCCAGTTCCGCGGCGTCCGGCGAGCCCTTCTCCACGCGAATGAAGTGGGCCGGTTCTCTCGGTTCCATTACTGACCCCCCGGTACAGCGGGCAATGCACATCAGTCGAGGCGCGTCGGTCGAGACACATCAGTCGAAGCTATTGACCAGCTTCTTCGACCGGAAAGCCGACTTCAAGAGAGACCGGTTCATATCTCGGTGAACTTCTACAAATTCCTGCCGTCACGTCAGAGAAACGTGAAATCCGTGTCAGACGCAGGACGTCGGACTCAGGACGCGTCGACCTGGACGGCCACGGTGCACAACAGGTACTCGGGCGGGGCGACTTCGAGGCGGGCCAGCTGCTCCTGCCCCTCGGAGATCCGCGGGTCGGCCATCCACGCCTGATAGGCCACCTCGTTCACCCACATCGGATAGTTGATGAAGGTGGTGCCCGCCCGGTTCACATAGGGCGTGGCCGAGATGAAGCCGGGGAACCGGCGCTTCCACTCGCCGCTGCCGGCCAGCATCTCCAGGACCGTGTCCGCCGCGGAAGGGCCGCTGAGATGACGGGTGGCCACCACCACGACCCCCGGCTGTTCCGCCGCCTCCGGGCCCTCCAGCGGGGTGGCCGGCGTACCGCTGAAGACGGTGGCCGCGAGCACGCCGGGCCGGGTGCCGAGGGCGTGCAGCACCCCTCCCGAGGGGCTCTCCTGGAAGGACGTCCGGTACGCCTCCTCACTCGTCCACTCGCCGCGGTTGACGACGGTGGTGCCGTCCGTGCTCACATGGACGCGTGAGGAGATGAAACCCGGCGTGTGCCGGACCCATCCCCTCACCTCCTCCGTGACGGTCTCCACCAGGGCGGCGGCCGTTTCGGGGCCGTCGACCCGCAGCACACCGAAGGTGACGAAGCCGACCTCCGGTGCGGGGCCGGGCTCGTGCTCTGAAGACATGGAACAACTCCGTTGGGGGTCAGGGGTGTCCGGTTCGGGGCCGCCGGTCAGCGGAACGCGTCGGCGCGCTCCTCGGCCCAGGTGCGGAAGGAGCGGGCCGGCCTGCCGGTCACGTCCGCCACGACTGTGGAGCCCAGTTCCGGCTTCTCGGTGATCATCGCGAAGTAGTCGAGCGCGCCGTCCGCGTAGGCCGGCGGCCAGCCGGAGGCGACCATCGCCGCCTTCGCCGCCTCGTGCTCGATGTCCACCCAGCCCACCTCGCGGCCGATGACCTCACCGATGATGCGCACCTGCTCCCGCTGGGACAGCTCCTCGGGCCCGGTGACCAGGTACTTCCGCTGGGCGTGCGCGCCGGTGAGCAGCGCGGTCACCCCGACGGCGGCGAGGTCGCCCTCGTGCACCGAGGTACGGACGGCGTCCCCGTACGGGAAGTGCACCACCCCGCCGGAGCGGATCTGCTCGGCGAAACCCAGCGCGTTGGCCTGGAAGCCGGTGGTGCGCAGGAACGTCCAGTCGAGGTTCGTGGCCTCCAGCAGCGCTTCGAGATAGGCGTGGCAGTTGTTGTCCACGCGCTCCAGGCCGATGTGCACGCCCACCGACGAGACGAGCGCCACCCGGCGCGCGTTCGCCTCGATCCTCTTGACGACGGCGGGTGCGGTCGCCACGTCGGTGGTGAAGAAGGGCCACATCAGGAACACGCCGTCGACACCGTCCAGGGCCGCGTCCAGGCTGTCCGGGTCGGTGAGGTCGCCGTAGTGGATCTCGGTGCCCTCGGGCAGCCGGTCGATGTTCGGGTCGTCCCTGAGCACCAGCGCGCGTACGGTGGCGCCCGCCTGAAGCAGTTGGGCGACCGCGTGCGGTCCGACATTGCCGGTGGCCGCGGTGACCAGGACGGTGTTCTGCTGCGACATGGATGAATCCCTCGTGTCGTCGGTTTCTGCGGATGTCACTGCGGCGGGTTGCCGTGCTTGCGGGACGGCAGATCGGCGTGCTTCGCGCGCAGCATGGCCAGGGACTTGATCAGCACCGCGCGGGTGTCGCGGGGGTCGATGACGTCGTCGATCAGGCCCCGTTCGGCCGCGTAGTAGGGGTGCATCAGCTCGGACTTGTACTCCTTGATCCGCTGCCGGCGGACCCCTTCGGGGTCGTCCGAGGCATTGATCTCGCGGCGGAAGATGACGTTTGCCGCGCCTTCCGCGCCCATCACCGCGATCTCGTTCGTGGGCCAGGCCAGGGCCAGGTCGGCGCCGATCGAGCGCGAGTCCATGACGATGTACGCGCCGCCGTACGCCTTGCGCAGGACCAGCGAGATGCGCGGCACGGTGGCGTTGCAGTAGGCATACAGCAGCTTGGCCCCGCGCCGGATGATGCCGTTGTGCTCCTGGTCGACGCCGGGCAGGAAGCCGGGCACGTCCACCAGCGTGACCAGCGGGATGTTGAACGCATCGCAGAGCTGGACGAAGCGGGCGGCCTTCTCGGACGCCTCGATGTCCAGTACCCCGGCCATGGCGGCGGGCTGGTTGGCGACGATGCCCACCACCTGCCCGTCGAGCCGGGTGAGCGAGCAGACGATGTTCGGCGCCCAGCCCGGGTGGATCTCGAAGTGCTCGCCGCCGTCGACGATCTCCTCGATCACGGCCCGGATGTCGTACGACTGGCCGGGGTCCGCGGGCACCAGCTCCAGCAGGGCGTCGGTGAGGCGGTCGGCCGGGTCGCCGGTGCGCTCGACGGGCGCGAGTTCGCGGTTGTTGGAGGGCAGCAGGGACAGCAGGAAGCGCACGTCCTCCAGGCAGCTCTCCTCGTCGTCGTAGGCGAGGTGGGCCACGCCCGAGGCGGTCGCGTGGACGTCGGCGCCGCCCAGGCCGTTCTGGGTGATCTCCTCGCCGGTCACCGCCTTGACCACGTCCGGTCCGGTGATGAACATCTGCGAGGTCTCGCGGACCATGAACACGAAGTCGGTCAGGGCCGGTGAGTAGGCCGCACCACCGGCGCACGGGCCGAGCATCACGGAGATCTGCGGGATGACGCCCGAGGACCGCGTGTTGCGCTGGAAGATGCCGCCGTACCCGGCGAGCGCGGTCACACCCTCCTGGATCCGCGCCCCGGCGCCGTCGTTCAGCGACACCAGGGGCGCGCCGGCCGCCTCGGCCAGGTCCATCACCTTGTGGATCTTCTCGGCATGGGCCTCACCGAGGGCGCCGCCGAAGATCCGGAAGTCGTGGGCGTAGACGAAGACGGTACGGCCGTGCACGGTTCCCCAGCCGGTGATCACACCGTCGCTGTGCGGGCGCCTGCCCTCCAGGCCGAAGCCCGTGGCGCGGTGCCGGCGCAGCGGCTCGATCTCGGTGAACGAGCCCTTGTCCAGCAGCAGTTCGATCCGCTCGTGGGCGGTCAGCTTGCCCTTGGCATGCTGCCGTTCGGTCGCGGACGGGTCCGTGCCCTCCCGCGCGGCGGCCTTGAGGGAACTCAGCTCGTCGAGACGATCGTGCAGGTCATGTGCAGACATGGTGCTCCTGTTCCGTGTTCGGTCGTCGTGGTCAGACGGCACTGCCGGCGGTGGCGAACGACTCGACAGTCAGGGCGAGTCGGCGGGCGTCGTCCGTGCTGCGGATCCGCGCCTCCGGTGCGATCCGGCGGCACAGGCCGCCGAGTACCCGGCCGGGGCCGACCTCGACGAACCGGTCCACTCCCCGTTCCGTCAGGCCGCGTACCGTGCCGGTCCAGTGCACCCGGCCGGTGAGCTGGCGGCGCAGTACGGCGGCCGCCTCGGCGGCGCTGGTCACCGGGGCCGCGGTGACGGCGGAGACCACCGGGATCCGCGGGTCGCGGAATTCGGTCTCCAGCAGCGCTTCGGCGAACTCGGCCTCGGCGCCGGCCATCAGCGTGCTGTGCAGCGACACCGGGACCTTGAGGTCGACCGCCCGCGCGCCCGCGGCCCGGGCCTGCGCCATGGCCTCCGCGACGGCCTCGGTCTGGCCCGAGATCACCAGCTGGGCCGGCTCGTTGTCGTTGGCGACGCCGACGACCTGGCCGGTGGCTTCGGCGACCCGCGCGCAGATGCGTTCCAGCGCCGGCAGGCCGAGGCCGATGACGGCGGCCATCCCGCCCGGTACGAGGTCGTTGACCGTGGCCATGAGTTCACCGCGCTGGCGCACCAGCCACAGGGCCTCCCGCCAGTCGAGGACGCCGGCGCAGACCAGCGCCGCGTACTCACCGACGCTGTGTCCGGCGACGACATCGGGCCGCACCCCTTCACGGCGCAGTACCTCCAGGGTGACCACGCTGGTGAGGAACACGGCCGGCTGGATCAGCGAGGTGTCGTGGAGGACCGAGCGCGGCCCCTCCCAGCACAGCCGGGACAGCGGGAAGCCCAGCAGGTCGTCGGCGGGGCGGTAGTAGGCGTCGATCAGGTCGGGCCAGCGCTCGACGAGATGGCGGCCCATGCCCACGCGCTGTGAGCCCTGGCCGGGGAAGACGAAGGCGGTCCTGGTCATGGCACATCGACTCTCTTTCGGTGAGTTGCCCTGCCGTGCGGGGGGGTTTCGGCCGCGGTGGACCCGCCGTCACGCGAGCCAGTCGGGCGGCAGCCGGCGGACGGAGGTGTCCGCCGGGGCGTCCCCCGCGAGGGCGACGGCGCCGGCGTGGCGCGGCCCGCACGGAATGTCGGTGATCGACCATCCGGCGGGCCTGCGCCGGGGGTTGGAGCCCAGGTAGTCCCGGGACGGGGCGCGGCTCAGTCCGGTGCCGAGACCCTTGAGGTAGGCCTCCTTGCGGGTCCAGAGCCGGGCGAACATCGTGCGCCGCTCCTCGCGCGGTGCGCCGGCGAGTTCGGCGCGCTCGTCGGGGTGCAGGGCCTCGGTGCAGACCTCGACGGTCTCGGCCCCGGGCAGCCTCTCCAGGTCCACGCCCACGGTCGTGGCCGCGATGCCCACCAGGGCGAGACCCCTGCTGTGCGACAGCGAGAAGTGCAGCGGCGGATCGGTGACGGCGACGGCGGGCCTGCCGTGCGGGCCACCACAGCCCGGGCACGGCTGCCGGACGAAGGTGATGTCCCGCGGCGCGAGGTCCAGGTACATCCCGAGCAGCCGGCGCAGCGCGATGTGCGCCGACGCGTACAGCAGGCCGTCGGCCGGCCGGACGAAGGACGCCGCGCGGTTCCGTTCGGCGTCGTCGAGTTCGGACTGGTCCAGGGCCGCCGCGCTGTCCGCCCTCGGCGGACGCAGCAGCCAGAGGTCCACCTGCCGTTCCTGCACCGCGGGGGGCACGACCGCGGCCTGCGCGTTCATGCCGTGACCGTGGCGCCGAGACGCCGGTGACGTGCGGAGTCGGGGGCTGAGTCCGGTGCGGTGGGCGGGTGGGTGTGGCCGTCGCCGCCGAGCTGTCCGGCCAGGCAGTCGATCAGCTCGGCCGCGCTGTTGGCGAGCAGCAGCCGCTGGAGGTTCACCTCGACGTGCAGGGCGGCTTCCATGCGGTGCTGGAGTTCCATTCCCATGATGGAGCCCACACCGAGGCTGCGCATGGGGCAGCCGTCGGTGTCGATGAGGTGCGGGGCGACGCCGAGGACGCGGCCGAGTTCCTCGCGGACGTACCGGTCCACGATCCGGGTGCGTTCCGCGGTGCCGGCGCGGGCGAGGGCGGCCGGGTCGGGTGCGGTGACCTCGGCCTTGCGCGGCGCGTCGTCGATGTCCTCGCCGTCGTCCCAGCGGTCCCAGTCGTCCCAGTTGTCCAAGTCCTCCCCTCCCTTCCAGGTGCCGGGGCGGGCGTTGACGGTCATGTCTCCTCCGGGGTATGTCTGCGGGTGGGGCGGGGAAGGACCCCCGTGAGCGCGACCAGCAGGCCGAGGACGCCGACGGCGGTGACGAGCAGGACGGCCGGGCGATGCCCGGCCGGATGCAGTGCGGCCACCAGGGCGAGCGTCAGTACGGCCCCCATCTGGACGGCGGTCTGGTAGAGGCCGCCGACGGCTGCCTGCCGGTCCGCCGGGACGGCGGAGGTGGCCTGCATGTGCAGAGCCGTGAACGAGAGCGCGAAGCCGAGGCCGACCAGCAGCATGGTGGGCAGCACGTCGGCCGGGTAACTCACGGGCGACTCCAGCCGCAGGTACCAGGCGTAGCCCAGCGGGGGGAAGACCGCGCCGAGCGCGATCAGCCGGGCCGGGCCGAAGCGGGCGACCATGCGCCCGGAGTACAGGGCGGACAGGGCGAGCGGGGCGGCGGCCGGCAGGAACGCCAGCGCCGTCGCCATCGGCGACCAGCCGGCCGACTGCTGGAGCCGGAGCGTGCAGAGCAGCAGCAGCCCGAGGTACGAGCCGTTGAGCGCGGCCGCACCGAGCGCGGATCTGAGCAGCGGCCGGTGGGCGAACAGCTCCAGCCGCATCAGGGGCTCCGCGGCGGTGCGCTCGATCCGTACGAAGAGGGCCAGCAGCATCGCGGCGGCCGTGAACGCGCCGAGCGTGCCCGGGTGATGCCATCCGGCGGTGGGTACGGACGTGATCGCGTACACCAGGAGCAGGGTGGACCCCGTCAGCGTGAGGGCGCCGGCCGCGTCGTAACGCCGCGGCCGGCTCTCGGCGGGTGTGTCGCGGGGGATCAGCCGGAGCCCGCACAGGAAGAGCAGCACGGCGACCGGGGCGGGGAAGGCGAAGGTCCAGCGCCAGCTCTCCCCGGTGAGCAGACCGGAGAGCAGCAGTCCGGCGGAGAAACCGCCGGCACCGAAGAGGGAGTAGACGGAGACCGCGCGGCTGCGGCCACGGCCCTCGGGGAAGGTGGCGGCGATGATGGCCAGGCCGGTGGGGGCGGTGAGGGCGGCACAGAACCCTTTCACCAGACGGGTGGCCACCAGCGGTACGAGACTGTCGGCGAGGGCCGCGGCCAGCGAGGCCGTGGCGAACACGAGCAGGGCCGCCAGATAGACGCGGCGGCGGCCCAGCAGGGCCACCACTCTGGTGCCGAAGAGCATCAACGCGCCGAAGCCGACGGCGAATCCGGTCACCACCCAGTGCAGCTCGCCGGGCGGGAGGCCCAGGTCTTCGCCGACGGCGGGCAGGGCCACGATCGCCACGGACACTTCGAGGGCGTCGATGAGCATGTTGCCTGCGAGGACGAACAGCAGCCCCCACAGGGCGGGGCTCCATGCCGCGTCGGGGGAGGGGGCACGTGGGTGGCTCGGGGTTCTCGTCGGAAGCGTCATGATCCTGTTCCGCCGTGAGGGGTGGTGCGGGACATGGGAAGGCCGGCCGCGAGCGCTGCTCGCGGCCGGCCGGTCGGCGCCGCGGGGGACGGTACGCCGACGTCTGTCAGCCGAGCAGCGTGCCGCCGCTGGCGTCGATGAAGGCGCCGGTGATCCAGCGCGCGTCGTCGGTGGCGAGGAACGCCACGACGTCACCGACGTCCTGGGGCTCGCCGACCCGGTTGAACGTGGACAGGGCCGCCATCTGCTCGACGACCTCCGGGATGTCGAAGGCCGGGTTGCCGTTGCGGGTGATGCCCGGTGCCACGCTGTTGACCGTGATGCCGCGCGGGCCGAGCGCCTTGGCGTAGTGCAGGGCGAGCATCTCCACGGCGCCCTTGGTCATCGCGTACGCGATCTCCTGCGGGTTCGCGAACCGGGTGAGGCCGGAGGAGATGTTGATGATGCGCCCGCCGCCCGGCATGTTCTTCAGCGCCCGCTGGATGATGAAGAACGGCGCCTTGGCGTTGACCGCGACCAGGCGGTCGAACTGCTCGGGCGTGGTGTCCTCGGGGGGCACACCGCCCATCACACCGGCGTTGTTGACCAGGATGTCCAGGTCCGTCGTGCCGGTGCGCTCCTTCAGACCGTCCTCCAGGCCGACGAAGAGCTCGTGGACGTCCCCGGGCGAACCGAGTTCGGCACGGACGGCGAAAGCCCGGCCGCCGTCCTTCTCGATCGAGGCGACCGCCTCGTCGGCCGCGTCCTTGTTGGCGGAGTAGTGCACCGCCACCAGGGCGCCCTCCTGTGCGAGACGTACGGCCGTCGCCCGGCCGATACCCCTGCTCGAACCCGTGACCAGCGCTGTCTTACCGGTGAGCCTGCCCATGGTGTGTTCTCTCCGCTTCTTGGACTTGTTGGCCGTTGCTGAGACCGCCGGGGCACCGAACCAGCGGTGCAGGGCGGTGGTGAGGTCCGCTTCGCCGTCCGAGCCGGTCCACGCGACGTATCCGTCCGGGCGTACGAGGACGGCCCCGGCACCCCGGAACGGGCCGTCCTCCGGCAGGGGGCCGGCGGTGACCGTGTCCACCACGTCCGCCCACGGCGCCGCCGCACCGAGCGACCGGGCGCGGTGGCCCTCGTCGCCCGACAGGTCGAGCAGCAGTCCGCGGCCGGAGCGCAACAGCGCCGTGGTGGTGAACGACTCGCCGTCGCGGGCCAGTTCGGCGTGCGGCAGACGCGCGCCGAGCAGGGGGTGCTCGCCCGGGCCCACGTCGTGGCGGATGTCCAGGCCGGAGATCATCCCGGCCAGGTGGGTGCGTACGTCGTCCTGCCGGACGAGTTCGCCGAAGACGCCCCGGGCGGCATCGACCTCCGGCCCGCCGAGCAGCAGCAGGGCCTGCGCCCCGATGTTGCCGAGGACCCGCCGGCCGACCGCGTGCCGTTCCGTGTGGTAGCTGTCCAGCAGTCCGTCCGGGCCGCGTTCGGTGACCTGGGCGGCCAGCTTCCAGCCGAGGTTCACGGCGTCCTGCAGGCCGAGGTTGAGGGCCTGCCCGCCGATCGGCATCTGGGCGTGGGCCGCGTCACCTGCCAGGAAGAGCCGGAAGTCGCGGTACCGCGTGGCCTGCCGGGACACGTCACCGAAGGCGTTGACCCAGAGCGGGGTACCGCCGCCGATGTCCTCGCCGGTGACGCGCTGCCAGGCGGCCACGATCTCCGCGAAGTCCGGCTCCCCGGTGCGGGGCCGGACGGTGCGCCCGAACTCGTGCACCATCACACGTGTCACTCCGTCGGGACGGCGTGCGGCGATGGCGAGTCCGTGCTCCAGCCGCTGGAAGCGACGGTTCGGGATGTCAATCCCGGTCACGTCCGCGCGGATCAGTTCGCGGGACGCGTCCGTGCCGGGGAAGTCGAATCCGCCGAGGCGGCGGACGGTGCTGTTCTCCCCGTCGCAGCCGACGATGCACTTGGCACGCAGCCGTACGGGGCCGTCCGGGCCGAGTGCCTCGGCCTCGGCGTAGTCCTGGGTCACGGTCAGCCCGCGCAGCTCGTGGCCGCGCAGGACGACCGCGCCCAGGCCGGTCGCCCAGTTCCCGAGCAGTTCCTCGGTGCGGACCTGTGGGACCTTCCACTGGCCCGGGTGGGGGCCGGGAAGGGTGAGGTCGAGCGGGATGCCCCCGAAGTGCCCCATGACGTCGTTCGGGACCGGGCCCAGCTCGTCGAGCAGGCCGCGGCTGTCGAGGAGCTCCATGGTCCGGGCGTGCAGGGTCGACGCCCGCGACTCCGTCGTGGGGGCGGTCAGCCGTTCGAGGACGGTCACCTCCGCTCCGCCCAGGCGCAGTTCACCCGCGAGCATCAGCCCGACGGGTCCGGCGCCGACCACGACCACCTGGGTTTCCGTGTAGTCGCCGGCCATGGTCAGCGCTGCTGCTCGGCGTGGTTCTTGGCATGGCCGAGGGTGGCGCGGCTGTTGGTGCTGAGGGCGGTCCGGACGTACTCCCGCGCCTCGGCGACACCGGCGTCGGGGCCGAGGACGCGGGTGATGTTCTCGGTGTTCAGCACGACGGTGTGCTGCGAGGACGCGGCGACACCGTCCTCGTTCTCCGCGAAGGTCCAGTAGCCGGTGTGCAGGGTCATCAGCGCCGGCAGGGTGACCTGCTTGTAGGCGATCCTGTGGTTCGGGAAGCACACCCGGTACGACTTGGTGGTGTGCGTGGAGCCGTCCTTGGCGCGGGTGTCCATCTCCAGGATCTGCAGCCCCGGGGAGACCTCGTCGAGGCGGACGGTCGCCACGTGCGGCAGCCGCTCCTGCCACCGGTCGGCCTCGTTGACGAAGTCGAAGAGGTCCTTGGCGGAGCCGTTGACCTGGACGGTGTCCTCGAAGGAGAAGGTCACCTCGGCGGCGGCGTGGGCCAGTTCGACGTTGGTCCTGAGCGCGGCCAGCTCCGAGCGGGAGTTGCGGTCGACGGCCTCGTCGATCCACTTCAGGCCCTCGGGGTCGTCGTCGACCGCCCGGTAGTCGTGCAGCAGCCGGATCCGGGACGCGCCGTCGGAGAGCGGCTCGATGATCCAGGTCCCGCCCATGGAGGCGACCGGCGGGGCGGAGACCTCCTGGCGGAAGGTGATGCGCAGCGCCTCGGGGTCGAGGGTGCGGCGCGAGGTCCAGTTCTTGACCTCGCCGTTGGCGGTGGCCCAGATCCGGATGCGTTCCTCGTGCTCACCGCGCTCGACATGGTCGACGTAGAGGGTGGGCGGGAAGATCCGCGGCCAGTTCTCCACCTCGGCGATCAGGCGGTAGACCTCGGCGGCGGGGGCTTGCACGGTGATCTCGTGCTCGACCTCTTTGGTCTCTTTGGTCATGGATGCGGTGTCCTTGTCCGTCGGTGCGGGGGCGGGGTGCGGGGTGCGGGGGTGCGAGGTGCGGGGGCGGCGTGCGGCCTGCCGGTCAGAAGTTGCCGAGGCCACCGCAGACGTTCAGCGCCTGCGAGGTGATGGAGGCGGCCGTGTCCGAGGCGAGGTAGCCGACGAGACCCGCGACCTCCTCCGGGGTGGAGTAGCGGCCGAGCGGGATCTTGGCCTGGAACTTCTCGAGGATCGCCTCCTCGGTGGCGCTGTACGCGGCGGCGTAGCCCTGGCGCACGCGCTGGGCCATCGGCGTCTCGACGTAACCGGGGCAGACCGCGTTGACGGTGATGCCGGTGGGCGCCAGCTCGTTGCCGAGGGCCTTGGTGAAGCCGACGACACCGTGCTTGGACGCCGAGTACGGGGCGCCGAGGACGACGCCCTGCTTGCCGGCGGTGGAGGCGATGTTGATGATCCGGCCGCGGTTCTTGTGGCGCATCCCGCCGGTGGTCAGCACCTCGCGGGTCAGCCGGAAGACGCTGTTGAGGTTGGTGTTGATGACGTCCAGCCACAGCTCGTCATCGATGTCGGCGGTGACACCGCCGCCGCTGCGGCCCGCGTTGTTCACCAGGACGTCGACGCCGGCGCCGAAGCGGTCGACGGCGGCCTGGACGAAGGCGCGCGCGTCGTCGGTGGAACGGACGTCGAGGGTGCTGCCGTCCACGTCGAGGCCCTCGTCCTGGAGCTGCTTGACGGTCGAGGCCACGTTCTCGGCGTCGCGCGCGCCGATGAACACCCGGTGGCCCTGGGTGGCCAGCAGCCGGGCGCTGGCCAGGCCGATTCCGCTGGTGGCGCCGGTGACGAGGGCGACCCGCTGGTCCTGCTGCGACATGTTGTCTCTTCTCCCGTGGGTGGTTGCGAAGGGTGCGGCCGCCGGGCCGGAGCACGCCGGCCCGGCGGCAGTCGGGCGGGTCAGGCCGCCACGGACTCCTGGAGCTGCGCGTTGACGGCGGCTATCAGGCCGCGCGGGGTGGGGTTCTCGCTGAAGACGTCGTCGTCGAGGGCGATGGCGTACTCGCGCTCGATGCGGCCGGCGGTCTCCAGCAGGGCCAGCGACTCGTAGCCCAGCTCCTCGAACTCGGTGTCGAGGATGTCGCCGTCGAGGTCGACGCCCTCGTCGGCGCCGGCTCCTTCGAGGAGGATGCGCTTGAGGTCGTCGAGGCTGAATTCCTTCTGGGACATGTGGATTCCTCCGTGGGTTGCGTGCGTTGCGTGGGTGGATGGGTGGAAACGGCGTGCGGGTGAACGAGAAGCGCCCACCGCCGACCGGGGGAGGATCGGCGGTGGGCGCCGGCCGGTGGGACCGGTGTCCGGTCGGCGTCAGTCGACGGCCTGGACGACGACGGCGGAGTTGAAGCCGCAGTAGCCGCGGGCGAGGACGAGTGCCGCGCGTACCGACGCGGTGCGCGGCTGGTCGGTGACCAGGTCGATGTCGTACTCGGACGACAGGGTCACGTTGGTGGTGGGCGGGATCAGGCCCTCCCGCATCGACAGCACCGCGGAGACGACGTCCACGGGCGCGGCGCCGGAGTACAGCCGGCCGATCATCGTCTTGGGCGCGGTCACCGGCACCCGGCCGGGACCGAACACGGTACGGATCGCCTCGGCCTCCACCCGGTCCAGCTCGGGGGTGCCGGCCGCGTCGGCGAACACCACGTCGATCTCGCCGGGCTCCAGGCCCGCGTCGGCCAGCGCGATCTCGATGGCGCGGCGCAGGCCCGGCTCGCGGCCGCTGTCCGGCTTCGGGTCGAACGTCGATCCGTAACCGGAGATCTCGCCGTAGATGTTCTGCGCGCCACGCGAGCGGGCCGCCTCGGCGTCCTCCAGGATGAGCAGCGCCCCGCCCTCGCCGGGCACATAGCCGCAGGCGTCGGCGTCGAAGGGCAGGTAGGCCCGGTCGGGCTCGTCGCTGGTGCTCAGACGGCCGTTGGCGAGCTGTGCGACCCAGCCCCACGGGCAGATCGAGGCGTCGAACCCGCCCGAGAAGATCAGCTTGCTGCCCTTGCGGATCTGGCGGCGGGCCTGGGCGATGGCGTCGAGTCCGCCGGCCTGGTCGCTGACCACCACGCCGCTCGGTCCGCGCATCCCGTTGCGGATCGAGATCTGGCCGCTGTTGACGGCGTAGAACCAGGCGAAGGACTGGTACGCGCTGACGTACTGGCTGCCCTGGCTCCACAGTTTCTTGAGCTCGTTCTGGCCGAACTCGAAGCCGCCGGAGGTGCTGGCGGTCACCACCCCCATGTCGAACTCGGGGATGTCGCCGGGCCTGACGCCCGCGTCCTCGAAGGCGCAGTCGGCGGCCACCAGCGCGAGCCGGGTCATCCGGTCGGTCTGCGGGATCAGCCGGTTCGGCAGGTGGTCCTCGGCGACGAAGCCCTGGATCTCCCCGGCCAGCCGGGCCGGGTACGAGGACGGGTCGAACCGGGTGATGCGGCCGATGGCGTTCTTGCCGATCCGGGTGGCCGCCCAGAAGTCGTCCACGCCGAGCCCGTTGGGGGTGGCCACGCCGATGCCGGTGACGACGGTCCTGGGTGTGTCGGCGCTCATGCGGCGCTCCTCTCGGGACGGGCCAGCACCATCGCGCTCTGGAACCCGCCGAATCCGCTGCCGACCGTCAGCACCGCGTTCGTGGTGTGCTCACGGGCGGTGAGCGGCACGTAGTCGAGGTCGCACTCGGGGTCGGGGGTGTGCAGGTTCGCGGTGGGCGGCACCACGTTGTTCTCCATGGCCAGCACGGACGCGGCGATCTCGATGGAGCCGATCGCGCCGAGCGAGTGCCCCACCATCGACTTGATGGAGCTGACCGGCGTGCGGTAGGCGTGCTCGCCGAGGCTGAGCTTGAACGCCGCGGTCTCGTGCCGGTCGTTCTGCTTGGTGCCGGAGCCGTGCGCGTTGATGTAGTCGATGGCCTCGGGGTTCATCCGCGCCTCGTCGAGCGCGACCCGGATCGCCTCGGCCATCTCGCGTCCGTCGGGACGCAGTCCGGTCATGTGGAAGGCGTTGCAGCGGGAGGCGTAGCCGGCGATCTCGGCGTAGATGCGGGCGCCGCGCCCGCGCGCGGCCTCCAGCTCCTCCAGGACGAACACGGCGGACCCCTCACCGAGCACGAACCCGTTGCGGGTGCCGTCGAAGGGCCGCGAGGCATGCTCGGGGTCGTCGTTGCGAGGCGTGGTCGCCTTGATCGCGTCGAAGCAGGCCATCGTGATGGGCGAGATCGGCGCGTCGGTGGCACCGGCGATCATCACGTCGGCGGTGCCCTCGCGGATCAGCTCGACGGCGTGGCCGACCGAGTCGAGACCGGAGGTGCAGCCGGTGGAGACCACCGTGTTGGGCCCCTCCGCGCCCACCGCCCAGGCGACCTCGGCGGAGAACGAGCTCGGCACGAAGTGGTTGTACAGATGCTGCGGGGTGTAGGTGTGGTCGACGAGGTCGAGCCGGCCGCAGTCGCTGACCACGCGGTACTCGTCGTCGAGTCCGGTGGTCGCCCCGACCGCGCTGCCGATGGTCACGCCGGTGCGGTGCGGATCGAACCCGGCCAGGTCCAGACCGCTGTCCGCCAGTGCCTCGCGCGCGGTGACCACACCGAACTGCGCGGCGCGGTCCATCCGCCGGATCTCCTGCGGGCTCAGGCCGTGCAGTCCGGCGTCGAAGTCCGCCTCGGCCGCGACCTGCGAACGGAACGAGGAGGGGTCGAAGAAGGTGATGCCCCGGGTCGCGGTGCGGCCCTCGCTGAGCAGACTCCAGAAGTCCTTCGTGCCGATACCGCCCGGCGCGAGCACTCCGATTCCAGTGATTACTACCCGGCGCCCCACTAGAGGTCGCCTCCCCTCAGGTCGGGGGACGGCTTCACGAGGATGCCGTCCAGTTGTAGAAGCGGGTGGCCATCGCGTCCGCCGGTGACCGCCAGGTCGCCGGGTCGTAGGCCTCGATGAAGGGCTTGAGGTCCTCGCTGATCCCGACGAAGCGCGGGTCGGTCTTGGCCTCTTCGATGAGTTCTCCGCCGTTGTCGCCGTCGAAGTCCTGCAGGTGGAAGTACAGGCCGCGGTACGAGAACAGCTGGCGGCGCCGGGTGCCCATGCGGTGCGGCATCTCGGTGGCGTCGAACTCGCCGAACAGCCGGGCCACGTCGATGCTCGCCGCGGCGTCCATACGAGCCACGATCAGGGTGCTGTGCATGTCTCTTCTCTCTTCCTTGGTCGGTCTGCCGGACGACGCGCGGGCCGGCCGGGGGGTGCCGTACCGGGTCAGCCGCCCACCACGGGCCGGTAGAGGCGCAGGAAGTCCCGCACGCCGTCGGCGACGATTTCGTGGGACTCCTCGTCGGTGAGGGGAAGGGCGCCGTGGAACGACCGGTGGGCGACCGGACTGGCCACGAGCAGGATGAAGCGGCCCGCGGCCCGGCCCGCGTCCTCGACGTCGAGCAGGCCTCGCTCGGCGAGCTGGCACAGGTGGTGGGCCAGGACGTGCTGGGCCTGCTGCGGACCGACGTTCCGCCACACCTCGATCACCTGGGCCGGCAGCCGGTCGATCTCCGCGCCGATCTGTCGTACGAGCCGGAAGTGGTCCGGGAAGTCCAGCAGCGGCTGCTGCCAGGCCAGGCCGAAGGCGACGAGGTCCGCCTCCAGGTCGGTGACGTCCGTCAGATGGCGCTCGGCGACCGCGGACAGCGCGCCGGCGACCGCCGCGGCGCTGGCCAGGACCACCGACAGCAGGAGCTGGTCCCGGTCCCGGAAGTGCGTCAGGAGGGTGCTCTCGGAGACGCCGGCCTCGGCCGCGACGGTGCCCAGGCCGGCCCGGGTACATCCGTCGCGGGCGAACACCTTGAGCGCGGCGCGCTCGATGGTCCGGCCCTCCTCCGCGGATCCGGGGCGCGGGGCGGGGGCGGTGTGGGTGGTCATGCGTGTCTCCTGAAGGGGTCGGGCGACAGCGGGGGCACGGCGCGGGCGGGCTGCGCGGGCGAGCTCGGGGGCTACCCGGGCGGGCTACAGGGTGCGTCCGGCGGCGGGGCTGCCGAACCAGCGCTCCAGGGTCATCGGCAGGTCGTGGTGGCTGCCGGGGGCGGCCCAGGCGACGTAACCGTCGGGGCGGATCAGCACGGCGGCCGTGCCGTCCAGCGAGCTGTCCTCGGCGACGCCGTGCGGGGTGGCCGTCACGATGTCGACGCGCCGCGACCAGGCGGCCGCCCGGTCGCGCAGCCGGGCGTTGTCCGCCAGGTCGAGCAGCACACCGCGTCCGGAGTGGAGCAGTTCGGTGCTGCTGGTCTTGCGGGTCTCGCCGACCAGTTCGAGGTGCGGCATGCGCTTGCCGAGCAGCGGGTGGCTGCCGCCGCCCACGTCGTAGGTGATCTCCAGGCCGCTGACCATGCCGGCGAGGTGACGGCTGACGTCCCGGTAGCCGATCAGTTCGTTCAGCACGTCGCGCAGCGGCTGTACTTCGGGGCCGCTGAGGAAGAGCAGGCCCTGCGCCCGGGTGTTCATCAGCAGACGCTTGCCGACCGGGTGCCGCTCACCGTGGTAGGTGTCGAGCAGATCCGCCGGCGCCCAGCCGCCCACGACCGCGGCCAGCTTCCAGCCGAGGTTGACCGCGTCCTGGATGCTGGTGTTCATGCCCTGTCCGCCCGCGGGCAGGTGGATGTGCGCGGAGTCGCCGGCGAGGATGACCCGGCCGCGGCGGTACTCGGTGACCTGCCGCGTGGCGTCGCCGAAGGCGCTGACCCACACCGGTTCGCCGTGCGAGATGTCGTTGCCGGTCAGGCGCTTCCAGGCGGCCGCGACCTCATCGAAGGTGGGGGGCGCGGTCCGCCGCTGGGGCGGGGTGCCGCGCTCGCAGACGATGAGGCGGGTGATGCCGCCGGGCAGCGGGCCGACCATGACCATGCCGCCGGGCAGCGTCTCGCCGATCATGCGGGGTTCGAGGTCGAGCCCCTTCACATCGGCGAGGTACATCTCCAGCGTCGCGGCCGTGCCCGGGAAGTCGAACCCGGCCGCCTTGCGTATGGTGCTGCGGCCGCCGTCGCAGCCCACCAGGTAGCCGGCGCGCAGAGTGTGGACGCCGTCGGGTCCGCGGACCTCGACCTCGACGCCGTCCCCGTCGTCGGTGAAGGACAGCAGTTCGTGGCTGCGCCGGATGTCGGCGCCCAGGTCGGTGATCCACTCCTCCAGCCTGGTCTCGGTGACGGACTGGGGCACGGTCTTGGCCGCCTGCCAGGCGCCCTCCAGTACCCCGAAGTCCACCGGCAGACCGCCGAAGTGGCCCTGGTTGCTCGTTTCGATCTCGCCGAAGCGCGGCAGCAGGCCGCGCTGGTCGAAGACCTCCATCGTGCGCGCGGTGAAGCCCAGTCCGCGGGACTCCCCGGTGCGCTCGGCCAGCCGTTCCAGGACGATGACCTCCACTCCCGCGAGCCGAAGTTCACCGGCGAGCATCAGCCCGGCCGGACCGGCGCCCGCGATGATCACCGCAGCGTCCATGTGCCTCTCCTTGGGTGTGATCGGAATAAACGCCAAAAGAAAATGTCTTGGCTGCCGCATTGACGACTGAGGCGTCGTGAGAACCGGAAATCAACACAGTTCAGCGGAGGCTATGAATGAGCTTCTTCGCTTTCACCGCACGGGTCAACCCGCATGGATTCAGATCTCTGTCAGGTTGCGTCAGGCGGTTTGCAGAACAACAGATCGGCCCTACGGGAGTGTCAGAGAAGTGCAAGACCAGCCAATTTCAGCGCACTTACGACCATCTTTGTGACTTGTGACACCACATTCGGCCGCCCGGCCGGAGTGCGGAGCCACGGCGCCGGCGGCCGTGAGTCGCGGGCCGCACGCCGCGCGAGAATTCCCGTACAGGTTCCCCATGCCGCGCAGAAATCGACTACACGGAACGCACAAATAGCCGCCTGTCCCTTGCCCGTCGGCGAATGCCGGAAATAGCTTTGCCGCGTCCGACGACATGGGGGGATCGAAGTGAGTCAGACATTCAGAACGGCAACGGTGCTCGCGGTGTGCGAGGGGGCGGGCTGTCGCAGGCAGGAAGCGGCGGGCCGGGCCCGCCGCTGCGCCGAGGCGGGGTCCCGGCTGTGCTTCAGCTGCGCGGACCGCCTCGCCCTCGACCTCCGGGGACTGCCCCGGCAGTACGAGGAGTGCGGTCTGCGGCTCGGCGGTTCCGACCAGCCTCGTGAGCGGACCTCGGGCGGCCCGCTGCCCGGCATGCCCTTCAACACAGCGGCCGCGGAGACCCGTTCGGCGATCCTGGGCGTGCTCAGGTCGTGGGCGGCTGTGATCGTCGAGCAGCGGCGCGTCGCCGCGCCGCCCGAGGGGACGGTCTCCCGGCTCGCCCTGTTCCTGGTACGGCACGCCGAGTGGCTCGGTACGCACGAGGCCGCGGCTGACGTCTCCGAGGAGGTGGCCCGGCTGGTCCGCCGGGCCCGCCGGGTGATCGACCCGGACCCGCTGCGCCGGGTGCCGATCGGCGAATGTGTGGAGCCGGACTGCGGTGGCGCTCTGACGGCCACGGTGAAGTCCCGGCAGCCGCAGGTACCCGCCGAGATCACCTGCGAAGCGGACCCGGCCCACCGCTGGCTGGGCCACGAGTGGCTGCAGTTGAGCCGCCGGCTGGCGAGGGTCCGCCGTACCGCGCCCGGTTCCGGCGCGGAGGAGAGCGCGGCGCCGGGCACCAAGGCGGGCGCGGACACCGCGGACGACTCGGTGCGCTGGGTGGGCGCCGCGGAGATCGCCCGGCTGTGGGGCATCGCCCCCGGCAGCGTCTACCGGCACGCCAGTGAGCAGCGGTGGCGCCGCCGCACCCGGGCGGGCCGCACCCAGTACCACGACGAGGACGTCCGCCGGACGCTCCACGGACGCGCCACACGCGCGCACCGGGCGTAACAGCACCGGGTGTGACAGACACCCGCCACAGCATGTGGGGAAGCAGTGCCGGTCCGCCTCCCGCGAAGCCGCGGGAGGCGGACCGGCTCGACGGCCGCCGGCACGGCCGGGACGGGGTTCAGTCCTTGATTTCGCAGATGGGGGCGCCGGAGGTGATGGAGGCGCCGACTTCGGCGGTGAGGCCCTTGATGGTGCCGGAGCGGTGGGCGTTGAGGGGTTGTTCCATCTTCATGGCTTCGAGGACGACGACGAGGTCGCCCTCGTTGACCTGCTGGCCTTCCTCGACGGCGATCTTGACGATGGTGCCCTGCATGGGGGAGGCGAGGGTGTCGCCGGAGGCGGCCGAGGCGGACTTCTTCGCCGCCCGGCGCTTGGGCTTGGCGCCGGCGGCCAGGCCGGTACGGGCCAGCGACATGCCCAGCGAGGAGGGCAGGGAGACTTCCAGCCGTTTGCCGCCGACCTCGACGACGACAGTCTCGCGGCCCGGCTCCTCGTCCGTGTCGGTGTCGACGGCCGCGGTGAAGGCGGGGATGTCGTTGACGAACTCGGTCTCGATCCACCGGGTGTGCACGGTGAACGGGCCCTTGGCCGGGGCGAACGCGGGGTCGGCGACCACCGCGCGGTGGAAGGGGATGGCGGTGGCCATGCCCTCCACATTGAACTCGGCCAGCGCACGGGCCGCACGCTGCAGGGCCTGCTCACGGGTCGCGCCGGTGATGATCAGCTTGGCGAGCAGGGAGTCCCAGGCCGGGCCGATGACCGAGCCGGACTCCACGCCGGCGTCGAGGCGGACGCCGGGGCCGGACGGCGGAGCGAAGTGGGTGACGGTGCCGGGGGCGGGCAGGAAGTTACGGCCCGGGTCTTCGCCGTTGATGCGGAACTCGAAGGAGTGGCCGCGCAGTTCGGGGTCGCCGTAACCGAGGGCCTCGCCGTCGGCGATGCGGAACATTTCGCGGACCAGGTCGATGCCGGTGACCTCTTCGGTGACCGGGTGCTCGACCTGGAGGCGGGTGTTGACCTCCAGGAAGGAGATCGTGCCGTCGGTGCCGACCAGGAACTCCACCGTGCCGGCGCCGATGTAGCCGGCTTCCTTCAGGATGGCCTTGGACGCCGCGTACAGCTGGGCGTTCTGCGCCTCGGAGAGGAACGGCGCGGGGGCTTCCTCGACCAGTTTCTGGTGGCGGCGCTGCAGGGAGCAGTCGCGGGTGGAGACGACGACCACGTTGCCGTGGGAGTCGGCCAGGCACTGGGTTTCGACGTGGCGGGGCTTGTCGAGGTAGCGCTCGACGAAGCATTCGCCGCGGCCGAAGGCGGCGACGGCCTCGCGGACGGCGGAGTCGTACAGCTCCGGGACTTCTTCGAGGGTGCGGGCGACCTTCAGGCCGCGGCCGCCGCCGCCGAAGGCGGCCTTGATCGCGATCGGCAGGCCGTGCTCCTTGGCGAAGGCGACGACCTCCTCGGCCCCGGAGACGGGGTCGGGGGTGCCGGCGACCAGGGGTGCGCCGGCGCGCTGGGCGATGTGACGGGCCGCCACCTTGTCGCCGAGATCGCGGATGGCTTGCGGGGGCGGGCCGATCCAGGTCAGACCCGCGTCGAGAACCGCCTGAGCGAAGTCGGCGTTCTCGGAGAGGAATCCGTAGCCGGGATGGATGGCGTCCGCACCCGAGTCCTTCGCGGCCTGCAACACCTTGGCCATGTCCAGATAACTGGCGGCCGGGGTGTCACCGCCCAGCGCGAACGCCTCGTCGGCCGCGCGGACGTGCAGAGCGTCCCGGTCCGGATCGGCGTAGACGGCTACGCTCGCGATCCCAGCGTCCCGGCAGGCCCGGGCAACGCGGACAGCGATTTCGCCTCGGTTGGCGATGAGCACCTTGCGCACGATGGCTCATTTCTCCTGGCTCGTTGGGTCGTCTGGGGTCGTCTGGAGTCGTCACGCGTGACCGAGGCGGAATCCGACACCTCGGACGGTGATGATCCAGCTGCTCGATCCGAGTTTCCCGCGCAGGCTGCTGACGTGGGTGTCGATGGTGCGGCCCGGCCGCGACCACGAGTCGTCCCAGACCTGGGTCATGAGCTGCTTGCGCGAGATGACGTTCTCGGGCTGGGAGGCGAGCAGATACAGCAGGTCGAACTCCTTGCGGGTCACCTCGACCGGACGATCGTGCAGGCGGACTTCGCGGGTGCGCGCGTCGATCACCAGCGGGCCGCTCGTGATGACCTGCATGGCCGGCGGCTGGGGACGCGCCCGGCGCATGACGGCCTCGATGCGGGCCATCAACTCGCGGAATCCGTACGGCTTGACCATGTAGTCGTCCGCCCCCGCCTGCAGCCCGAGAACCCGGTCGAGTTCGGTGTCGCGGGCGGTGACGGCGATGACGGGGGTGTCGCAGTCGGCCCTGATGCCCCGGCAGACCTCAAGTCCGTCCAGGTCGGGAAGGTCCAGGTCGAGCAGCAGGAGGTCGGCATCGCGGTGTGCCTGGAGTGCCTTGGCGCCCGTGTCGACGCTGTCGGCCCCGTATCCGTGCCGACGCAGGCCCAGGACCAGGAACTCGGCGGCGCGCGGCTCGTTCTCCACCACGAGCACGCGCAGCGCGGTCCGCGCGTCTCCCGGGCCCGGGACGGGAGGTGGTGGGGGGACGGGGACGCGGGCGGTCACCTGTCGCGGTATGCGGGCTTCGAGAAGGTTGGCACTGGGCTGCTTCATCTACTGCTCCTGCACTTCACGCGACCGAGGGGCCGCGAGCCTCCGTTTGGAAGCAGATTACAAACCGCTGCGCCGGTTTGTCAAAGAGGCGAACATCGCACAGCCCCTCCCGGTCACCACGCCGATGGTGAGTCAACTTGCCCGTAAATATGGGGAGTTACTGTCATTCAAGGTACCTCGACCCGGGGCCTCCCGATCGCGACATGGGCTTAACCGGAAGGCAATGCCCCGGTTTTTTGCTCCATAAGGGTTCACCCACTAGAAATAAAACCAGGAAGTTGGTTTGATATCACCCATGATGCAGTCCCACCTCCCTGGTCAGGGGCCTCCGGCTCCTGCGGCCTCCCGCGCAGGCCGAGTCCTCCGCTCCCGCCCCGAGGGGAGGCTCCGTTGACCAAGCAGGAACGCGCCACCCGTACGCGCCAAGCGCTGATCCACTCCGCGGCGGCCGTCTTCGAGCAGCACGGGTACGTCCAGGCGCGCCTGGCACTGATCAGTTCCGGCGCGGGGGTCAGCACGGGTGCGCTGCACTTCCACTTCGAGAACAAGGCCGCGGTCGCCTCGGCCGTGGCGGCGGAGGCGTCGCGCGGCCTGCGCGCCGCGTCCCGCGGTATCCGCCGGAGGAAGACCACCGCCCTGCAGGCCCTCACCGACACCTCGCACGCCCTCGCGGATCTGCTGCGCCACGACGCGGTGACCCGGGCCGGGTTCCGGCTCAGCTGTGACGGCGACCGGATCACCGACCCGGACCTGCGCGAGCAGTGGCAGAGCTGCGTGCAGGAACTGCTGGACGAGGCCGCCGACGAGGGGGCCCTCGCGGAAGGTGTCTCCCGCCAGGACATGGCCGCCGCGATCGTGGCGGCGACGACCGGGTTCGAGGTGCTCGGGCGCCGCGACCCGGCGTGGCTGTCCCCGTACTCACTGACCGGCTTCTGGCAGCTGATGCTGCCCCGCCTGGCCGTCCCGGAGGCGCTCCCCCTCCTGAACCCGGCCGGCGCCGACACGTGGACGGCCCCGGGCCTGGCTGATGCGGAGCCCGCGAGCCGAATCTAGACTGGCGAAGGCACGAAAAGTCCTGTTGAGGGAGGTATGCACCATGGCCAAGCGAGGCAACAAGCGCCGCGCCCGCAAGAAGAAGAAGGCCAACCACGGCAAGCGCCCCAACGCCTGATCAGCCGGGGCCCGCCCGAGGAATCGGTGGCGGCTCAGCCCCGCCGCCGACGCGGCGGCAGCCGTCGGCAAGGGCTGCCCAAGCCCGTCGCCGCCCGCCGCGGCACCTCGCACGGCTCCGGGCCGGGTGCCGGCGGCGGGGCCGCCCACGGATCCGCCGGGACCAGGAAGCGTTCCCCAAGCTCACATGACCGGGGACGCCTGCCTGCCCGCCCGCCACTCCGGCGCAAGCACCGACCAGATCTCCTCGTCGTGCCGCTCGCCCCGGTACAGGTAGCTCTCCCGCAGCACGCCGTCCCTCGTCATCCCGAGCCGCCGGGCCACGGCGATGCTGGGCTCATTCGCCGCAGAGACCCACCACTCCACGCGGTGGATGCCCCGCTCCTCGACCGCCCAGTCGATGATCACGCGCGCGGCCCGGGTCACCAGCCCCCTGCCGACCGCCGACGGCTCCAGCCAGCAGCCCGCCTCGGCGGTGCCCTGTCCGACGTCCATCCTCCGGAAGATGACCGCGCCGACCAGCTTGCCGTCCGTCCGGATCCCGCAGATCCGCCCGGCGTCGGCCGCGGCCTTGTCCGCGTACGCCTGGAGGAACGCCCGGCTCGACTCCAGGTCCGTGACGACGTCGGGCAGCCCGTTGTGCTGCCCGATGAACTCCCGGCCCCGGTCCACGTGGGCCAGGAACTCCTCGGCCTGCCACGGCTCGAGCGGGCACAGCTCGGCACCGTCGTCGCCCAGGGATATCGCGTACATCGTCACCTTCCAGGAGGGGAACGCTGTCGCCGTTGCTGAACACTCTGCTGGCCAAGCGGGCCTTGGCCGCCGACCCGACAACGACGGTGGCACCCGCCGTACTTGCCGCGCCGGTTGGGGTGCAGGGATCGCCGCAGCACCAGCCGGTGCGTGCAGCTACAGTACGGGCATCGAGGCCAAGAACGAGCGGCTGACCGCCGGCGGTATGCCGGAGGAGTTCTCCAACTGCCCTTACGCCGGCCGTTCGTCTGTCACCGCGTCCCGGGAGCGGCCACCTGGAACCCTGGATGGCCGCCGATGCCCGCCATCAATGAGGAGGCCGCCCCATGGAACCCGTCACGCTGATCACTGGTGGTTCGACCGGAATCGGTGCCGCCACCGCCCGCGCCCTGATCAAGCAGGGCCACCGCGTGGCCGTCACCGGTCGCGACGCCGATCGACTGGCTGCCTTCGCTGATTCCGCCGGAGCGGGGGAGCGGCTGCTGACGCTCACCGGTGACACCAGCGACGAGAGCCATATCGCCTCCGCTGTGCGTCATATCGTGGGCTCGTGGGGCCGTTTGGACACTGTTATCGCCAACGCCGGGTTCTCCCTGCCCGGCACCCTGGAGGACCACGACCCCGAGGCGATGCGTGCCATGGTCCTCACCAACGTCCTCGGCCCGGCTCTGCTGGTGCGGGAGACACTGCCCCACCTCAGGGAGTCCAAGGGCCGGATCGTGATCGTCGGTTCGGTCGCCGGCGTCAGGAACACGCCCGGCAACCTGTACTCGGTCACCAAGTGGGCCGCGCACGCCCTGGCCGAGAACACCCGGCTCCTGGTCTCCAAGGACGGAGTCGGCGTCACCCTCGTCGCCCCCGGGATCGTGGACACCCCGTTCTGGGACAAGCGCGGCGGATGCCCCGAGGCGGCACCGGCGATGAGCGCCGAGCAGATCGCAGAGGTGATCCTCTTCGCCATCAACCAGCCCGAAGGCGTGGACATCAACCACCTCACCATGCGGCCGGTCGGCCAGATCAACTGACCTCGCGCTGTCATGTGCCGGGCGACGGGACACTCGGTCTCGTCGCCCGTCCACTGGCTGAGTTGGGTCACAGCACGAAAGCCGTACCGTTCCTGCCCAACAGGTAGCCCATCTGCAACCGGTTACGTGCGCCCAGTTCTTGCTTCATGGACGCGATGTGCGTCTGCACCGACCGCTCGCTGATACCGAGGCGCCGAGCTATCTGCTTGTCCGAGTAGCCTTCGACCAGCAGGCGCTTGATCGACTCGCGGATTGCGGGCATGACCTCGTCTGCTGCCTTCGCCGCGTGGTGCGGGACGAAGGGGAAGGGCTGCGCCCGGTCCCACGACCTGTTGAACGTGTCGCGGAGGAACCTCACGACGGCCGGCTCCCTCACCGCGGCCGCGGAAGTGCGGTCCTCGTTCGTGGCGATGAATGCGACGTCGTCCACGATGACGAGGCGGTCGAAGAACTCGTCGAGTGTACGAACTGACGCCCCATGCTTCGTCACCTCGCGCACGTATTCCTTGGTCGCCTCATCGAAACGCGTGCTGTGCTGATACAGCGTCCGCATGGCGACACCTGCGGATATGTGACGCCGCACGCTTTCCAGGGCTTCCTTCAGGACTCCGCTCGGGCGGGAACCGTCCGGCTGTGCCGTGAGAATTTCCCGCATAGCTCCCGAGAGAGCTTCGCTGATTGCCTGAGTGATATTGGGTAGGCCGTGGATGTAGCGGATGTCTGAGCGCCGGCCGTCGGCTGCCGGCAACGCACCGCTCAGCCGGCTGACGTGTTCATCCGTGAGACGGCTCAGGTTTGCCAGGTGTTCGGCCATTCCGCGGAGGAACTTTTCCGGCTCCGTCGAGCTGCTCGCCGGGGCGACGAGCTGGTGGTGACTATGGGAGTTTTCATCGTCTTCCGAGTCGTTTGTGGCCTTCACTTGTCCCCCTGTTGTGCCCGTTTTGCTTGGTTATGGACCATGCGGCTTTCGGTACTGCGGAAACCCGAACCATCTTAGAGCTTTGCCTGCCGGGGGCGGCCACGAGACATTGGAGGTGAGATCTCTGGGGGGAGAGATCTGGTCCAGCCTCCCTTCCAGTTGCACCGAAAACTGTAAGAGGAGCTTGGTTTTCATGCTGAAGAATCTGTCAGTGTTCACCCGCGCCGCCCGTGCCGCGTTCCGCGGCAACGTCACCGGCGCCGTCGTCGCGGTAACCCTCGGGCTCGGCTTGTGGTCGGTGGCCATGGTCGGAGCGCCGGCGGTGGTGAGCACCGGCTCGAGTGCGCTGTATGCCGGCGACGTCGGCTGGAATGTGGCAAAGCCCGGCGTCGCTTCCTGACCGCGCATGACATAGCGAGAGTGACCGTGACTGTCTGACCAGTCACCTTGACGAGCAGCAATCACCACAGCCGAACCGACGTCATCTCGTCCGTCAGCTTCTATGGATTGCCGAAGGCATGCGCGACATTTCGCGGCCTGTTGTCATTCACTCGTGCCCATGAACGATGGTGAATCTCGCCGTGCTGGGACCTGGTCGCGAGTTCTCTCCATGCGAACCATCGCCGAGCTCAGAGCTAGATTTCGAGGAACTTCTGTGTCTTATCGTGTCCTGGTGGTGCAGCCGGCGTTCTCCGCGAACGCCTATGTCGCTCATGCCCATTCCCTCGGCTGGGATGTCTTGGTGGCCTCCCTCGAAAGCGAAGGCCGCAGAGTCGCCGACGCCGTGCGATCTCTCGCCACGGAGATCATCACGGTGGACACCAATGACAGCGCTGCCCTGGAGGCTGCTGTCGTTCAAGCTCACCAGCGGAACGCCATCCATGCCGTTGTCGCCGGCGGCGAATACTATGTGCCGGCCGCCGCACAGTTGTCCGCCCGGCTCGGTCTGCCCGGTCTGAACCCCGCTGCCGTCGACCAGGTACGGCACAAGGCGAGAATGCGCGAGGCGGTGGCCGCGGCCGGCCTGGAGGTACCGAAGTTCACCGTGGTCCGCGATCTGACGGACATCGAAGAAGCGTGTACGTACGTGGGCTTCCCCGCCGTCATCAAGCCGGTCGATTCCGGCGGCAGCGTCCACGTGTCGCGTGTTGACACCCCGGAAGAGGTACACGCGGCGGTGGCCGCGATGCACGCCGAAGAAGGGCTGGAGTTCGACCGGGCACTGACCACCGACGCGATCCTCGAGCAGTACGTGCCCGGTACGGAGTACAGCGCCGACGGTTATGTGCGCGACGGCGAAGTGGTCGTCGTGGCAGTGACGCGAAAGCTGCTCGGCCCCGAGCCGCGATTCCTGGAGCTCGGGCACCTCACGCCGGCCCCGCTCGACGAACCCACCCGTCATGAGCTGGCATCGTACGCTTCGGGCGTCGTCAGGGCAGTGGGGATCACGACAGGGCCGTTCCACTGCGAGCTGCGTCTCAGCGATGGCCGTCCGGTCCTCATGGAGGTGGCTGCGCGCCTGCCCGGTGACAAGATCACCGACCTCATGGAAATGGCCACCGGCCTGGTGCTGCCGGGAAGGGTCCTCGCGGACATCACCGCCGCTGACCCGGCGAGTGCGGGGGCATACCGGGAACCTGTCGCCAAGGCGGCCGGGATTCGCTTTCTGACAGCGGGCGGAGCGGGTTCGTACGCGCGGCTCGACGGCTGGGAGGAACTGACGGCCGAGCCGTGGGTGGTGGCGAGCCCGGTCCTCGTACAACCGGGCGCCGGAATCAAGACGGATGAAGCGGACTACAGCTGCCGGATCGCCGCCGTCGTCTTCACCGCGGATTCCCCTGAAGAGGCCCACGAACGCTGGTCCGAGATCGGTGACCGCGTGCGCGTGCTCCGCGCCTGAAATGGAAGGGAAAACCAATATGGACGCTCTGCGCTTTCACTGGTGCTCGCCCCCCGACACGGGGCAGGCGACGCCGACGGATACCTACAAGATCGGCGCGCTCGACATGGGTGAAGTCATCGACTTCGTCCAGGAAGCCGAAGAACTCGGCGTCGACAGCCTGCTGTTCGGGATATCCAACTACCTGCCCGATCCGCTCCCGGTGCTCGGCGCTCTCTCGCAGGTGACGGACCGCGTCAAGTTCATGCTCGCCTACCGGCCGGGCCTGATGTCGCCGACCCTCTTCGCGCAGGTCGTCAACACCCTGTCCTGGATGACGGACGGGCGCATCTCCCTCAACATCGTCTCCGGGATCTCGCCTGCGGAGCAGGCCGGTTACGGCGATTTCCTCAGCCATGACGAGAGGTACGCGCGGTGCAATGAGTTCCTTGAGGTCATTCGGGGCCTCTGGGAAGGCGAGTCGCCGCTGAGCTACGACGGGCAGCACTACACCGTCAAGGACGCGGCGCTGGGCCTCGGTCACAAGGGCGGCGGAAGGCCCGAGATCTACATCAGTGGGGCGTCCGCCGTGGCACAGCAGACGGCGCTGGCTTCCGGTGACTGCTGGCTGCGTTACGGAGACACCCCCGAGGGGCTCGCCGAGGCGACCCGGCCGCTCATCGACGGTGGGTGCCGGGTGGGCACCAGAATGCACGTGCTGTCCCGGCCCACGCGCGAAGAGGCGGTGGCCGAACTCGCCCACCTCATGCGCAATCCGGACGAGAACCACGAGGCGTGGATCCGTCAGTGGGTGAACACGACCGACTCCGAAGCGGTGAAGTCCTCCTACCGGCTCGCGGACAGCGCGACCGACGAATGGCTGTCGCCCTACATCTGGACCGGTGCCGTTGCCTACCGCGGCGGTCCGGCACTGTGCATCGTCGGCAGCCATGAGGAAGTGGCCCAGTACGTCCACAGCTACAAGGCCGCGGGCATCAGCGAGTTCATCTTCTCCGGATGGCCGACCCGGGACGAGATGAGGAACTTCTTCACCAACGTGGTCCCCCTGATCCGGCGCCTCGAGGAGCAGTCGTCATGAGCGAGCAGGATGACCGCGAGCTGCTGCTCGTCGGCGTCGGATTCATGGGCCGACCCTATGCTGCGGCCGCCCGGCGGCTGGGCCTGCGCGTGCGCGCAGTCGAGGCGCACGACTGGGCCGGGGCGATCGAGCACCTGGTCGATGAAGTCGAGCCGAGCCAGGGCAGGTACGGCTCGCTGGACGAGCTGTGGGCCGAGACCGTCCACGCCGCCGTGGAGAAGAGCCGGCCGACTGGAATCTTCGGGTTCACCGAGTCCCACGTCCTCGGAGCGGCCATGGCTCAGGACCGGTTCGGTCTGCCGGGGCCGTCGCTCCAGGCAGCCGTGATCTCGCGGAACAAGGCACTGCAGCGCGGACGCTTTCGCGCCCACGGGGTCGGCCAGCCCGAGTACCTCCTCACGAACGACCTGTCGGATGCGGCGGATTGGGCCGGCGCCCGCCTTCCCGTGGTGGTGAAACCGCTGTCGTCGGCCGGCAGCGACGGCGTCGAGCTCGTGGCCGATGCCGCCGCCTTCGAGAGTGCCGCGCTGCGGCGGGCCTCGGAGCGGCCGCTGCTGGTGGAAAAGGCGATCGAGGGGCCCGAGTACAGCTGGGAAGCCCTGGTTCGTGACGGCGAGGTCTGGTTCGCGAACGTGACCGCCAAGACCACGACGGGCGCGCCCAACTTCGTCGAACTGGAGCACCGGGCCGCGGCGCCCCTGTCGGCGCAGGATGCCGAGCGTGTCGCCGAACTCGGCCGGTCTGTCCTCTCGGCCATCGGGATGCGTACCGGCATCGTCCATCTGGAGTTCCGGCTGACGAGTTCAGGGCCTGCGGTGATGGAGGTGGCGGTCCGCACTCCCGGCGACTACATCATGGAGCTGTGCTCCCTGGCGTACGGGATCGACTGGTTCGAGATGGTGGTGCGACTCGCCGTCGGCGCCGAACTGCCACCGCCGCCGGAGGGGCCGGTGCGGCACGCGGCCAGCCTCTTCGTGGTCTCCGACCCCGGCCAGGTGATCGCGCTCGACGGACTGGACACGGTCCGGAGTCACCCTGCCGTCGTGGACGCCGCGTTCAAGGTGGCGGTCGGCGACACCGTCGGACGGACTTCCTCCTCCCTGCAGCGGACCGCGTACGCGGTGCTCGCCGCGGATTCGCCCGAGGAGCTGGAAGAAGCAATCGAGTTCACCCGGCGAACCCTGTCGATCAAGACGGTTCCCGCGGCGACTGAGGAGTGACCCGTGCACATTGTTGTCGTCAATCGCTGGCCGAGGTTCCGCGACGGGCACCGCTGGGACTTCTCGCTCGGCCGCTTCGAGGAGCTCATCGACCATGAGCGGCATCGCGTCAGTTACGTGGTCGACCCGGTCGGCGTCACCGGCGTTCTCGCAGATCCCTCGCAGATCGCCAGTCTCGTCGAGATCGAGGACGTCAACGACTTCGAGGCGCTTTGCGGAGCGGTCCGGAAGATCGCGGATCAGGTGGGGCCGGTCGATCAGCTCATCGCCGTGTCCGAATTCACCCTCGGCATAGCGGCTGAGGTCCGCGAGGCACTTGGCATCCCCGGCCCGCGTCCTGAGGACGTGGCGGTCTACCGCAACAAGCTGAGGATGAAGGAAGTGGTGGCGGAGGCGGGCATACGTGTGCCTCTCTTCGCTTCCTGTGACCCTGCGGAGTCCGCGGTGGGGTTCGCTCGGACGACCGGGTTCCCGCTGATACTCAAGCCGGTGTCCGGGGCGGCGAGCATGGGAGTGCACCGCGTCGAGGACGAAGGCACGCTCACGACGCTGCTGGGGCAGATCGACACCGGCGACTACGAACTCGAGGAGTTCATCGAGGGGCCCATCTACCACGTGGACGGGTTCGCCGGCGAAGATTCGCAGATCCCGTTCATGGCGGTGTCCCGCTACATCAATGACTGCCTGTCCTTCGAGGCCGGCGGGCAGCCGCTCGGTTCGGTCGTCGTCCAGGCGTCCGCGTTGCGGAGCCGCATAGAAGAATTCGCGCAGCAGTGCATTTCGGCTCTGGGCATGACCTCCATGCCGTTCCACCTCGAACTCTTCGTCACTCCGGACGGAGACCTGGTCTTCCTGGAGATCGCGGGCCGCATCGGCGGAGCCGAGGTGCCGTATCTCACGGAAAAGCTCTTCGGAGTCAACCTTTTCCAGGTCTGGCTGGACGCCCTCTGCGAGGGGCGGGTGACGCTCCCGCCCATGACAGGCGATCCGTCGGGCGGCTGGCTGATCATCCCGAAACCGGACGGGCTGCCGGCACGGGTCGTCACGGCGACCTCCATGCGCGGGGATTTCGGCACGATCTGGCGCGAGTTGGTGCCGAGCCCAGGTGAAGTCCTGCTTCCGGGGGGCAGTTACGACGCGGTGCACAGCGGGCGGTTCATCCTGACCGGGGATGAGGCGACCGTGGAAGAAGACATTCGGAAGATTATCGCCGGTTTCCATCTCGAAACCGTTCCGGTGTCGGAGTGACGAGTCTCCCGCCGATCTGCGGCCGGCGGAGCAAAAGGGAGCACCCAATCTGATGACCACGCGATCACGGCTGCACCAAAGGCTTTTCGCCTGCGGTGTTCTCCTCGGAATCGTCGCAGAGCAGATGATCTTGTTCGCTGTGCCTCTGCTTATCTTTCAGGACACCAAAGACGTATCTGCTCTCGGATTCGCCTATGTGATCGAGTGGCTTCCGGCCCTGCTCGCGTATCCGTTCGCCGGCCTCCTCGCCGATCGGGACGGCGGCGCACGGCTGTTCCGCTTCGTCACCGCGGGCCGGGCCGTCGTCCTTGGCGGCGCCCTCGTCGGCTGTCTGGCCGCCCCTTCCCTGCTGACACCGATCCTGATGACCTCCGGGGCGCTGCTTTCCCTCTTGATGGCGCCGGTACGGATGTCCGTCGAGAAGGTGGTGCCGCAACTGGCCAAGGGTACGGAGCTGGCGAAAATTCAGGGCCTGGTCCAGAGCATGGAGGTGTCGGCGATGGCCGTCGGCCCCGCCCTGGCCATGCTGGGCGTGGCCTTCATCGACAAGATCTGGCTCCTGGGCGGCGCCTCAGCGATCTTCCTCGCGGCGGCGGCCTGCTGGCTACCGCTGCCTCGCGGGCTGCGGTCGCCCAGCAGCGGTGGAGCGCGAGAGACGCTTGCCGAGCTCCGCCTGGGCTGGTCACTCCTGGGACGCAGCCGACCGCTCGTCCTGCTGGCCAGCCTCAACTTCTCGATCAACCTGGTCTTCGCCGTGGTGCTCAGTGCCAATGCCGCACTTGTCACGGGCGTGTTCCACGCACCCGAGTCCACGTTTGCCTTGCTCAACATCTGCGTCGGCGTACTGGGAATCATCAATCTCCTGGTGATCCCATCCTTGCTCAGATACGTCGACGTTCGGATCCTCGGAATCTTCGGTCTCGCTCTTCTCTGCGTGTGCCTGCTCCTTATCGGGTTCGCTTCCTCAATGCTGCTGTATGGTGCGGCATTCGTTGCGGCGATGCTCGGCGTGACTTACTTCAACGTTTTCAACCGCACGCAACGGATCAAGGTCCTGCCAGAGGAGCACCTGGGCAAGGTGATGGGGCCCTTCTATCTGCTCAACATGCTGGCCCTGCCCCTCGCCGGCCTTCTCGTAGCCGGTTTCGGATCCAGCGTGGGCCCGCAACGGCTTGTCGCCGTACTGGCGATAGCACTCACCGGATTCGGCGCGATCATGCTGCCGTTGACGGTACGTGCTTTCGGCCGCGCAATTGCCGCACGGGAAGTGTCTCTCGTGGACGCGAACGCAGGAGGAGCTTGATGGACGTGGGTTCTGTACGGTTCAGCGAACTCTTCGGCTCGTTCCCGACCCCGATTGCGATTGTCACGGCAACGGATGAGGAAGGTAAGCCGTTCGGATTCACCAGCAACGCGGTGTGCGCTGTGTCGGCAGCGACGCAGATGCTGCTCATATCCGTGGGCAAGGGGTCCCGGACTCTGCCGGCGATCATGTCGTCGAAGGCGTTTGCGGTGAACTTCCTCTCTGCGTCCGGGCGGGCCGCCTCACAGGTGTTCGCGAGCAAGGCCACGGACAAGTTCGCCGATTTGAAATGGCAGCCTTCAGTTGTCGCGGAAGGCGCGCCGCTGCTCCTCGACATCGCCCTGAGCTATGCGGAATGCAGGGTTGAGAGTGCGATCGAGGTGAGCGACCACTGGCTCTTCATCGCCCGGGTGGAAGGCGCCGGAGTATTCCCTCGCGAACCATTGCTTTATCGCAGGGGCGACTACGGCGTCTGGTCGCTGCAGAATGCCGACGCGCAAGAATTGTCGGCTATTTAAAGGGCGTCGACCATCGCCTGTCGATAATTCAAACAGAAAGGCATCGCATGGATATCGGAGCCGTAGACCACGTCGAGTTCTACGTCGGGGACGCCCAGCAGTCCGCGTTCTACCTCTGCACCGCGTTCGGCTTCCGCGTATGTGGACAGGCCGGTCCCGAGACCGGGCAGGACGACCACCGCTCGCTGCTGCTGCGTCAGGGCGGTATCGAGATCGTTCTCACCTCTGCCCTGAGACCCACCCACCCGGCGGCGTCCTATGTGGCGCAGCACGGCGACGGCGTCGCCAACATCGCATTCGAGGTCACCGACGCGGCCAAGGCGTTCGCGACGGCGGTGGAGCGGGGTGCCACCCCGGTCGAGCAGCCCGTCGTCCACAGCAAGGACGGCACCGAGGTCGTCACCGCGTCGGTCCTGGGCTTCGGGGACGTGGCGCACCGGTTCGTCCAGCGGACGGGAGACCGCGAGCAGTTCCTGCCCGGCGTGATGGACATCATCGCTCCGGATCCCGACGAGGGTGAGCACCTGCTGAGCACCGTGGACCACGCGGCGATCTGCTTGCCCGCGGGCCAGCTCCGTCCCACGGTCGCCTTCTACGAGAAGGTCTTCGGCTTCTCCCAGATCTTCGAGGAGTTCATCGAGGTCGGCAGCCAGGCCATGGACTCCAAGGTGGTGCAGAGTCCGTCCGGCAAGGTGACCTTCACGCTGATCGAGCCGGTGACCGACCGGGAGCCCGGCCAGATCGACACCTTCCTGGCCCGCCACGGCGGCGCCGGCGTGCAGCACCTGGCACTGCTGTGCGACGACATCGTGGGCACCGTACAGACCCTGGAGAACCGGGGCGTCAAGTTCCTGCAGACGCCGGACTCCTACTACGAGCAGCTTCAGGAACGCTTCGCGCGCACGAATCTCCAGGTCGAGGACCTGCGCCGGACCAACGTACTGATCGACGAGGACCACTGGGGCCAGGTGTTCCAGATCTTCACCCAGTCCCAGCACGTACGGAAGACGTACTTCTGGGAGGTCATCGACCGGCACGGCGCCCGCACCTTCGGCAGCGGCAACATCAAGGCCCTCTATGAGGCGGTGGCCCGCGAGAAGGCCCCTTCCTGACCCGGGTACCTCGCGCATCCCGTCCATCGACATACGTACTCATACGTACTTGTGAGGAAGACCATGACCGTTCAAGACTCCCGGACTTTCGCACTGACCGACGAGGAACTCAGCCTCCTCCCGTCCGACGAGGACGTCGCCTTCTACGCCGAGCACGGCTGGTACCTGTCGAAGAAGCTCTTCACCGACGAGGAGGTGGACCAGCTGGAGGCCGCCGGCGAGCGCTTCTACGGCGGCCATCGTGACCGGACGCTGCCGGTCCGCCCGCCCAAGCTGGCGTACTGGGAGCCGGAGCACGGTCCTGTCCAGCGGCACAACGACTACATCCACTACGAGGACGACACCATCGGCCGCATCCTGCGCAAGCCGCTGCTGGGTGCTGTGGCGGCACGGCTTGCCGAGGCGGAGCAGATACGGGTGTTCCAGTCGACCCTCATCTACAAGCCGCCGGTGGCGCAGGAGCAGTCGAACATCGTGCCCTGGCACTTCGACCGGCACTACTGGGCCACGTCCACCTCCGAGCGCATGCTGACGGCGTTCATCCCCTTCCACGACTGCAGTGAGGAGATGGGCACCATCACGATGGTCGACGGCAGCCACGTGTGGAAGGAGATGTCCGAGAACGACAGCACCTCTCTCCACTTCGCCGAGCGCGACCGCAGCGAGCTGGACGAGATGCTCGAGGAGAACGCCGCCTTCAACGGAGTCGAAGTACACAAGATCCCGGTCTTCATCCCGAAGGGACACGTGAACTTCCACCACTGCCGTACCTATCACGGCAGCGGTGCCAACGTCAGTGACCGTCCGCGTCGGGCCATCTCGTTCCACCTGCAGGACGGCGAGAACCGGTACCGCGAGTTCTTCCGCTCGGACGGCACCCAGGTCTCCTACAACCACGACGTGCTCGTTCGACGGACCGCCGAAGGCACTCCGGACTACAGCGACCCCGAGTTTCTCCCCCTTCTGTGGAGCAACCACTGATGCGAAGTGCCGCAGTGGTCGGAACCGGCCTGATCGGTACATCGATCGCCCTGGCCCTTCGGGGCCGGGGCGTGACCACGTATCTGATCGACACGAACCCGGAAGCGGCGCGCATGGCTGCCGATCTCGGGGCCGGTATCGCGGGAAGGCCTCGTGAACCGGTCGATCTGGCCGTCATCGCGGTGCCACCGCAGCAGGTCGCGGCGGCGCTCAAGGAGCATCAGCTGCAGGAGCTCGCGCATGACTTCACGGATGCGGCGAGCGTCAAGGAAGGGCCTCAGCGGGAGGCGGCCCAGGCCGGCTGCGACCTGACTCGCTTTGTCGGGGGGCATCCCATGGGCGGCCGGGAGCAGTCCGGGCCACTGGCGGCGAGGGACGACCTGTTCCAGGGACGGCCCTGGGTGCTCACTCCCTCCCCGCAGACTCGGGTGCAGACCGTCGAGCGCGCGGAGAAGCTGGCCGGGTTGTGCGGAGCCCGGCCGGTAGTGATGGCCCATGCGGAGCACGACCGGGCGGTCGCGCTCACCTCCCACGCCCCTCATCTGGTGTCGAGCCTGCTCGCGGCACGTCTGCTGCAGGGCGACCAGTCCCAGCTGGGGCTCGCGGGACAAGGACTCCAGGACGTGACCCGCCTCGCCGGAGGCAGCGTCGAGCTGTGGACGGACATCCTCGGCTCCAACGCCGTGGCCGTCGCCGACGTCCTCGCAGAGTTCGCACACGACGTGCACCTGGTGGTCGACGCCCTGCGGGCGTTGGGCACCGCCCGGGAGCCGGAACAGCGGCGTGCCCCTCTGGACCGGCTCTCGACGGCCCTGCTCCGCGGTGTACAGGGCCGGGCTCGGATCCCCGCACGTAGCACGGGCGGACTTGGCTTGATCCCGGCCTACGCGACCGCACCGAGAGGAGTCTGAGCGGTGACTCAAGCTGCTCCGCCGCTCCCGCATGCGCTCCCGTATGCGCTGTCGCTTGCCGAGCTGCACGGATCGCTCGGTGACCCGGTCCTCGATGCGATGAACTTCCTCAACGAGGTCGTCGGCCGTTTCCCGGACGCGATCTCCTTCGCTCCTGGCCGGCCCGCCGAAGGCGACTTTGAACCGGAGGACCTCGCACGTCATCTCCTCACGTACACCACGTACTTGGAGAAGGAACGCGGCTGGTCACGTGATCAGGTGAGAACCCAGCTGTTCCAGTACGGTCGTACCAACGGGATCATCCACGAACTGATCGCCAGGACGGTCGCGAACGACGAGGGAATTCAGGTCCCGCCGGAAGCGATCGTGGTGACGACCGGTTGCCAGGAGGCCATGCTCCTCACCCTGCGGGCGCTCTTCGCCCGGCCCGAGGACACTCTGCTGGTCAGCTCGCCGTGCTACGTGGGCATCACGGGTGTGGCCCGGCTCCTGGGTATCCGGGTGCGCCCCGTGCCCGAAGGCCCCACCGGACCCGACCCGGAAGCGGTGCTGGCGGCTGTCCGTGCCGGCAGGGAGGCCGGTGAACGCCCTCGGGCCTTCTATGCGGTACCGGACTTCGCCAACCCGTCAGGAGCGAGCATGAGCCTCGCGGCCCGGGAGCGTCTGCTGGAGGTGGCCGCGGGCGAGGACCTGCTCATCCTGGAGGACGACCCTTATGGGTTCTTCGTCCGGATCGGATCGGCCCGCCCGACGCTGAAGGCCCTCGACCACGGCCGACGCGTGGTGCATCTGGGTTCTTTCGCCAAGACGGCGCTGCCCGGAGCCCGTGTGGGCTACGTCATCGCCGACCAGGAGGTCATCGGTCCGGCCGGCCGGCGCTCTCTGCTCGCAGACGAGCTGTCGAAGATCAAGAGCATGACCACGGTCAACACCTCGGCCGTCAGCCAGGCCGTCATCGGCGGACTGCTCATCGAGAGCGACTGCCGGCTCCGCGAGGCGAACTCCCAGGCCATCGCCTACTACCGCACGAACATGGACACGCTGCTCGACGAGTTGGAGCGGCACTTCCCCGCGAAACGCCAGGCCGAGCTCGGTATCTCCTGGAATCGTCCGGACGGCGGCTTCTTCGTCGTTGTCAATGTCCCCTTCGCCGCCGACCACAAGGCCCTGGAGCTCTCCGCACGCGCGTTCGGCGTGCTGTGGACCCCGATGTGCGACTTCCATCTGGATGGTGGTGGCACCCGCCGGCTGCGTCTCTCGTGCAGTTCTCAGAGCCCGGAAGTGATCACCGAGGGCATCGCCAGGCTGGCCGCCTTCATCACCGCGCAGATCGCCGACACAACCGCCTGATGGCGGGTCACTGACATCCGTTTACAGTACGGAGATACGGAGCCAGAGTGGTGCTGACGCTGCATACGTACGAGGCAGCGGCCAAGGAGCGGTTGCCGGGACCGGTATGGGACTTCCTTGCAGGCGGCAGCGGCACCGAGTCGATGCTGACGGCGGGGCGAGAAGCTCTGGACCGCATTCAGTTGCGGCCGCGTTGTCTCGTCGATGTCTCCCGCTGCGACTCCCGCACTTATCTGCTGGGTGCGGAGCTGGCGGCTCCGTTGGGCATTGCCCCCATGGCGTACCACCAGCTCGCCCACCCGGAGGGCGAGGTGGCGACGGCGCGAGCCGCAGGCGAGGCCGGCGCACTGCTCACGGTCAGCATGTTCGCGAGCCGGACTCTCGAGGACATCGCTGCTGCCGCGAGTGGCCCCTTGTGGCTTCAGCTCTACTGGCTCAAGCGCCGTGAGCTGATGATCGACCTGATCCGCCGGGCCGAGTCCGCCGGCTTCCGGGCGTTGGTACTGACGGTCGACGCACCCAGGGTCGCGTTCCGCCCGCGGGACGCGATCAACGGGTTCTCGGTTCCCCCGGGTATACGAGCGGTCAACTTGTCTTCGGAGGTCATGGCTGCTTCCCACGGGAGCCGGGCCGGGGAATCGGCTATCGCAAGACACTCGATGGAGCAGTTCGATCCCTCAATAACCTGGGAGGACCTCGCCTGGCTGCATGAAGTGACGTCCTTGCCGGTGGTGTTGAAGGGCGTGCTGACCGGGGAGGACGCCCAACTGGCCGTCAAGCACGGCATTTCAGGACTGATCGTCTCCAATCACGGTGGTCGGCAGCTTGATTTCTCCAGGAGCGCTCCGGAATGCCTCACCGAGGTGGTGGATGCCGTGGACGGAGGATGTCAGGTAATTCTTGACGGGGGAATCCGGCATGGTGCCGACATGGCCAAGGCCCTTTGCATGGGTGCGGACGCGGTAATGATGGGGCGTCCGGCTCTCTGGGGTCTTTCTCATTCTGGCGCCGAGGGGGTTGCAGGGGTCTTGCGACTGCTCATCGACGAGTTTCATGAGGTCATGGCCTTGATGGGCTCGCCGACTGTCGCCGATTTCGGGCGGTCTGGAGTCTCATATCCCATGTGGGGCCATCTTTCGCCACGCTGACGCCCGCCAGGGCCTGCTGGGCCGTACGCGTCATGCCGGACGCGCGTGAAAGCCCCGCGCGCCGCCTCGCCGCCACACCGGCAGCCGCCCAGCGCGTTCCAGCATGCGTGCCACTGGTGCCCCGGGACGCCGCTGCACTGGGCCGTGCTCAACGGCTCGGTGGGGGAGGCCGTGGCACGCCTTCATCGACCGCCGCCTGTATCTGCCCGACGAATGGACGGCCGACCGCGAGCGGTGCCTCGAGGCCGGAGTGCCGGCCGACGCCGGCCACGGCCGTGATCCGCAGCTTCGGGCCTGGTGTCACGGGCAGAAGGTGCCGTACGTGTTCGGCGTCCCGGTCGACCTCCCGCTCGACGGCCCGCCGGGCAAGCCGGCCGTGAAGCGCGCCGAGGGCCCCGGTCAACGGCTTGGGGGGGGGGGGGGGGGGGGGGGGGGGGGAGGGGACAAAAGTAACGGTCATCTGCCGCCCCTCACTCCCTCCAGGCGCTATGCTTCCCACCCCAACCTCTCTGGCCTCTACCCCTCTCGCCCTATCATTCGCCACCCTCCACCCCCCCCCTCTCCCCCCCCCCCGCCCCCCCCTTCCCCCCCCCCCTCCCCCCCCCCCCCCCCCCCCCCCCCCCCCCCCCCCGCTCCGGTGCCATTCCGTGCTCCCAGAGGCGCATGAGCGTGCATGGCGCCACCATCACTCAGGTCGCCCTCTTCACGTTTCCGCAGTTCAGGACGCCCGTCCTTGAGTCAGCCCCCCATGTGGCACCACTCGGACTTGCGTATGGCGCCATCATGGTGCCATGATGGCATTATGGACCTCACCCCGTATGTCGACACCCTCCGCCGCGAACTCGCGGTGGCCGCCGAAGCCGGCGGCGACGAAGCCCGTGAGCTGGCCGAGAGGCTCACCGCTCCCCTGGAGTCGGCGACCCGGCTGACCATGCTCAACGTGCTCTCCGCCGCGATGGACGAGATCACCCGCGAACTCGCCCCCGGCTCGGTCGACGTACGGCTGCGCGGGCTCGACCCCGACTTCGTCGTGACACCGCCGCCCACCGGCGGCGGCGCCCCCGCGGAGCCCGCCGCGCCCGTCGAACCGCTCAAGACCCCGGCCCCGGCGGACGCCGACGAGGGCGGCACCGCCCGCGTCAACCTGCGCCTGCCGGCCCATCTCAAGGCCCGCGCCGAGGAGGCCGCGAGCCGCGAGGGTCTGTCGGTCAACGCGTGGCTGGTGCGCGCCGTGTCGGCCGCGGTCGACGGCGGTACCCGGCCGCGTACGACGGAGAAGACCCAGACCGTCGGACAGAGCTACACGGGCTGGGTGCGCTAGCCGCGCCCCCGCCCGCACCACTTCACCCACACCACGTCCCACCAGCGGGGACGCCCTGAAGACCCAAGAGGACGGGACAGCCATGCCTTCTTTCGACACTCCCGAACCGATCTCGGCCACGGCGCACGTGGAGGCCGGTTCCATCCAGTTCACCGCGGGCGACCGTCTCGACACCGTCGTCGAGGTGCGGCCCCGCGACCCGAAGCGGGACCAGGACGTACGGGCGGCCGACCAGACCGAGGTCACGTACGTGAGCGGCGTCCTGACCGTCAGGACGCCCAAGCAGCGCTATCTCGTCGGGCGCACCGGCACCGTCGATGTGACGGTCGAACTGCCCACGGGCTCGCGCGTCGACATGACCGGCGCCTGGGCCCAGGTGCTCGGCGAGGGCCGGCTCGGCGAGGTACGAGTGAAGACCTCGTCCGGTGACGTCCGCCTCGACACGACCGGGCCGCTCCAGCTGACCGCCTCCCACGGCTCGATCACCGTCGACCGGATCGAGGGCATGGCTGAGATCACCACCAGCTCCGGCAGCCTGCGCGTCGGCATCGTCGACGGTCCCGCCGTCCTGAAGAACTCGCACGGCACCACGACCGTCGGCACCGCGACCGGCGACCTGCGGGTGAGCGGCGCCAACGGCGACATCGACATCGCGCGCGCCGAGGGCTCGGTCGTCGCGACCACCGCCCATGGCACCCTGCGCGTCGCCGAAGTCGCCCGCGGCACAGTCCAGTTGGAGACCTCCTACGGCGCCATCGAGGTCGGCATCCGCGAGGGCACCGCTGCCTGGCTCGACGTCAGCTCCGGCAACGGGCAGGTACGCAACACACTCGCCACCTCCGAGACCCCGGAGAAGACCGAGGACACCGTCGAGGTCCGCGCCCGTACCCGCTACGGCAACATCGACGTGCGCCGCGCCCGGGCCTGACACCGGCCCCGCCAACTCGCCCACTCCCACTCCCACTTCCCAGTGACTTCAGCCTTCGAAAGGGAGGGCTCCGTGCCTTCTTCTGTCATGCCCACATCCAGGCGGGGCGGCGGTCCGCTGTCGCCCGCCGCCGTCTCCGCCATCGGTCTGCGCAAGTCGTACGGCGACAAGACCGTGCTCGACGGCATCGATCTGCGTATCCCGGCCGGGTCCGTGTTCGCGCTGCTCGGGCCCAACGGCGCCGGCAAGACCACCGCCGTCAACATCCTCTCCACCCTCATCACCGCCGACGCCGGCGACCTGCACGTCGCCGGTCACGACCTGGCCACCGACCCGCAGGCGGTGCGCGCCGCGATCGGCGTCACCGGGCAGTTCTCCGCCGTCGACGGCCTGATCACCGGCGAGGAGAACATGCTCCTCATGGCGGACCTGCACCACCTCTCCCGCAGCGAGGGCCGCCGAACCGCCGCCGAGCTGCTGGAACGCTTCGACCTCACCGACGCCGCGAAGAAGCCCGCCTCCACCTACTCCGGCGGCATGAAGCGCCGCCTCGACATCGCCATGACCCTGGTCGGCAGCCCGCGCATCATCTTCCTCGACGAGCCGACCACCGGCCTCGACCCTCGCAGCCGCCACAACATGTGGCAGATCATCCGGGAACTCGTCTCCGACGGCGTCACCGTCTTCCTCACCACCCAGTACCTGGAGGAGGCCGACCAGCTCGCCGACCGCATCGCCGTGCTCAACGACGGCAAGATCGCCGCCCAGGGCACCGCGGAAGAGCTGAAGCGGCTGATCCCCGGCGGCCATGTCCGGCTCCGCTTCTCCGACCCGTCCGCGTACCAGTCCGCCGTCCTCGCGCTGCGCGAGGTCACCCTCCCCCAAGCTCTCGGCTCCGCTCGAGCAGGGGGTGCCCCCATCGACGACTCCCTCACGCTGCAGATCCCCAGCGACGGCACCCAGCGCGAGCTCCGCTCCATCCTCGACTGGCTGGACGCGGCCGGCATCGAGGCGGACGAGCTGACCGTGCACACCCCCGACCTCGACGACGTGTTCTTCGCCTTGACCAGCGGCACCAACCCGCCCCCCAAGGAGGCTGTCCGATGAGCTCCCTCTCCCTCGCCGTGCGCGACTCGTCCACGATGCTGCGCCGCAACCTGCTGCACGCGCGGCGCTACCCGTCCCTCACCCTGAACCTGCTGCTCACGCCGATCATCCTGCTGCTGCTCTTCGTCTACATCTTCGGCGACGTGATGAGCGCGGGCATGGGCGGCGGCGGCGCAGACCGCTCCGAGTACATCGCCTACCTCGTGCCGGGCATCGTGCTGATGACCATCGGCGGCACCGTGGTCGGGACCGCGGTGTCCGTCTCCAACGACATGACCGAGGGCATCATCGCCCGCTTCCGCACGATGGCGATCCACCGCGGGTCCGTGCTCATCGGGCACGTCGTCGGCAGCGTGCTGCAGTCGGTCATGAGCGTGGTCCTCGTGGGCGCCGTCGCGGTGGCCATCGGCTTCCGGTCCACGGATGCCACGGCCCTGGAGTGGCTGGCGGCGTTCGGGCTGCTCGCGCTGGTCGCCCTGGCGCTCACCTGGATCGCCGTCGGGATGGGCATGGTCAGCCCGAACGCCGAGGCGGCCAGCAACAACGCGCTGCCGCTGATCGTCCTGCCGCTCATCTCGAGCGCCTTCGTCCCGGTCGACGCGATGCCGGGCTGGTTCCAGCCGATCGCCGAGTACCAGCCGTTCACGCCGGCCATCGAGACCCTGCGCGGGCTGCTGCTCGGCAGCGAGATCGGCCACAACGGGTGGCTCGCGGTCGCCTGGTGCCTGGGCCTCACCGTGCTCGGCTACTACTGGTCGAAGGCGGTCTTCAACCGCGATCCGAAGTAGCCAAGACGACCGCGCGGGACCCGCCTCCCGCATCTCGTCCCACCCGAGGGCGGCGTACCCCGACACGGCATCGGCGTACGCCGCCCCGCCCCGTACACCGGGAACGAGCGGGTTGAGCGAACGAACGGCTATACGTACAAGGTGGTTGGGAAGGTCGGTACGACGTCGCCGTTGGCCACCCGTAGAGGCCCGGTTTCAGCCGGTGCCAGCCGGACTCCGGCACCTGCCGGACCATCTGCGTTGACCCGAATTCTTCGCGAGCACATCAAGGCCGAGGAACTGAAGCCCGGCGATCTGCTCTTCTCGGGAGAGGGGGCGCCATGTTGGCCGGCTCGGTCTTCCGCCGTGCCTGGCGCACGGCCCGCGTCGACCTGACGCAGCTGGACGAATAGGGGCGATCGGCGAGCCTGGTGACCATTGGAGCGGGGAGCCTGCTGAGGTTGAGTCGCAACCTCAGCAGCACCTCCGTGGTCTGGCAATGTGTATTTGTGCATGAGTTCTTGGATGACCGGCCCGAACCGCTGACGGCTTGCTGGATCGACTGGATCGCGGTTCCCACCGGAGATCAGTCAGGAGTCATGGAGGTCCTGGGTCTGGCTCAACCCAGGCCTGTGACGTTCGCGCTGGCCAACGACGTGGTTGATTCCGACAGCCACGGAGGAACTGCCGCGGACTTCGGCCCCCTCGCGCGGGTATTCGTGACCCCCGAACTCGACGGCTGGACCTTGGTCATCGGCCGCTGGTGCAGCCCAGTCGTGGACGAGCGAAGCGAGGACGTTCTGCGGCTGTGTGCAGCGCTGAGCGCCCGCTACGGCCAGGCGCAGGCCTACTACTTCGGATGGCAAGGCGACGGTTCAGCGTGGATCGTGGCCGAGGACGGTGCCGTAGTTCGACGCTACTGCGAGACGGGTGACGGCGAGGATGAGCTGCTGACCCTCGGGGAGCCGCTTCCCTTTGAACGGGCTCGGCGGGCAGAGCTGGGTTTGTCGCCGGAGTGGGACGCGGCGGAGGAGAACGAAGACGACGAGGACGAGTGGAAGTGGGCCGCACACGACATGGCCCCTGAGATCGCCGAGGCGCTCGGCGTCAGCCCGCTCGCCATCACGCCGGACACACCGGTACGGGGAACCGGCGTACTGGCCCTGACTCCGTACGGTGTCGCCCACGGCGTCCCGCCGGGCGCCTCACCTCACAGCCGGGCAGGAGAAGCGTGATCGGCGCCCCGGAAAACGCCACCGTCGTATCCACCGTGGCCACCCGCAGAGCCCCGGTGACAGCCGGAGAGCGACTCTTAGTCTGCTCAATGAGCAGGCTGAAAGTCCCTGGCGTTGTCGAAGATCGACGCAGGCCTGACCTGCAAAAAAGCCCTCCGCGAGGGAGGGCTGAACACCGGCAGAAAGAGTGCCCCCGGCAGGACTCGAACCTGCGGCCAAGCGCTTAGAAGGCGCCTGCTCTATCCACTGAGCTACGGGGGCCGGAAGGTGGCCGTGGTGGCCTGGAGCCCCGGGGTGGGGGTGGGACCGTGACCTTGCCGGGTCAAGGATAGGGCTCCGGTTGCCTTGCCCCGGCTGCTTCGCCCGCGTGGCACGTTGTGGAGGTTCGGTGAAGCGGTCCCGATAATCGCAGGCAGGTACGAATCCTGCAGCGCTTTTGACGTCCCACGCCCCGGGTGTTGTGCACTCGTTATGCCTGCGCCCCAGTCGTCCCTTCTGTCCCTGGCGCCCGATCGGCGCGCAGGGGTTGCCATACGCTTCAAAAAGACTCCAAAATTGGGCATTCTTCGCATGTGGTGACCATGGATGTACGGCCTCAGCTGCTTGAAGCACTCTCCACCCTGCGCGACCGAGTCGCTGCCGTGCGTCTTCCGCTCCCCCTTCCGGGGGCGCCACGGGCGCGGCAGGCCCGGGCCGAACTGCTCGCGCAGCTCGACGACTACTTGGTGCCCCGCCTGACCGCACCCGAAGCACCGATGCTCGCCGTTGTCGGCGGATCCACCGGGGCCGGGAAGTCCACGCTGGTCAACTCCCTCGTGGGACGGCAGGTCAGCGAAGCCGGGGTGCTGCGCCCGACCACTCGTACGCCGGTGCTGGTGTGCCATCCGGAGGACCGGCACTGGTTCGCCGACACGCGCGTACTGCCTCAGCTCGCCCGCGTGTGGCGGCCGCATCAGGAGGAACGCGGCACCGGGCGGGAGCTGCGGGTCGAGACCGTGGGCAGCCTGCCGCGCGGGCTCGCGCTGCTCGACGCGCCCGACATCGATTCGCTCGTCGTCGAGAACCGCACGCTGGCCGCCGAGTTGATCTGCGCCGCCGACGTGTGGGTGATGGTGACGACCGCCTCCCGGTACGCGGACGCCGTGCCCTGGCATCTGCTGCGTACGGCAAAGGAGTACAACGCGACGCTGGTCACGGTGCTGGACCGGGTGCCGCACCAGGTGATCAACGAGGTGTCGCGGCAGTACGGCGCGCTGCTGACCAGGGCCGGCCTCGGGGACGTCCCCCGCTTCACCATCCCCGAGCTGCCCGAGTCGACCGGCGGTGGCGGGCTGCTGCCCGGCAACGCCGTCGCGCCGCTCGCCGCCTGGCTCGCACACCGGGCGCAGGATCCGGCGGCCCGGCAGCAGGCGGTGAGCCGTACCGCGGCCGGCGTCATCGCCTCGCTGAACCGCCGGATGCCCGGGCTCGCCTCGGCGGTGGCCGCTCAGCACGCCGCCGCCGTACGGCTGACAGGAGCCGTCGAGGAGGCGTACGGGCGCGAGGGCCGGCGCGTGCTCGGCCGGCTGAAGGCGGGTGCCGTGCTCGCCGGGGACGCGTTGACGCGGTGGCGCGGGTTCCCGCTCGACACCACCGCCGGCGAGCTCCTCGACTCCCTGGTGGAAAGCCTCACCGCGCTCCTGCAGTGCGCCGTGGCCGCGGCCGACGAGCGCATCGCCGAGACCTGGCGCCGGGAGCCCGCGGCCGCCGACGTCGGACGGGAGGGCCCGGACCGGGAGGCGGGCGAGCGCATCGGCATGGCCGTACGGCGCTGGCGGCGGGTGCTGGAGGAGCTGGCCGAGGAGGAGGTACGGCTGATGGAGCGCTCGGCGGCGCCCGACCCGGAGGCCGTGGCGGCCCTGCTCGCGGCGGCCCTGCTCGGCGGGCAGCGGGCCCGCACGGCCGGCGAGCGGCTGGCCGAACGGATCGGCGCCCAGGCCGCGCTGCGGCTGCGCGACCGCGGCGGCGAGCTGCTCACCACGCACCTGGACCAGGCGCTGCGGGCCGAGCGGGACCGCCGGCTCGCGCCGCTCGACGCACTGGAAGTGACACCGGAACCGCAGGCGGAGCTGATCGCCGCGCTGTCCGTACTGCAGAAGGAGAGGTGACCGCGGTGACTGCCGTGACCGACCAGGACGAACACAACGAGACCCGCTGGGACGACGGACTGATCGCGCGGCGCGTGCCGGACGCCCAGGCGGGGGCGGCGGACGCGGACACGGACGACGAGGACTGCCGGTTGCTCATCGACCTCGGCCTGGACGGCAGCGGCGGGATGGGCGGGACCGGCGGCGGGCACGGGGAGGACGGGGACCGGCTGTCCGGGGACCGGGCCGCGGTGGCGTCCGGCGGGCCTCTGCGCGTACGGCTGGACGCCCTGCGGGAGCTGATCGGGCTCTCGCACACCCGCCTCGACGGCAAGACCCTCGCCGAGGCGGGCCGGGTGCTCGACGAGGCGGCCGCCCGGCGCGGACTCTCGCCGCAGCACACCGTCGTCGCCATCGCCGGGGCGACCGGGAGCGGCAAGTCGACCCTCTTCAACGCCCTCGCCGGGACGCAGATCTCGGAGACCGGGCTGCGCAGGCCCACCACCGCCGCGCCCATCGCGTGCAGCTGGACGGACGGCGCCGCCGGACTGCTCGACCGGCTCGACATCCCGGGCCGGCTGCGCCGCAGGCCGATGAACGGCGGCGAGGCGGACGAGGCCATGCGCGGGCTCGTCCTGGTCGATCTGCCCGACCACGACTCCGCCATGGCCACCCACCGTGAGCATGTCGACCGGGTGCTGGCGCTGGTGGACGCGGTGATCTGGGTCGTCGACCCGGAGAAGTACGCGGACGCCGTCCTGCACGAGCGCTACCTCCGGCCGCTGGCCGGGCACGCCGAGGTCACCTTCGTCGTACTGAACCAGGTGGACCGGCTGCCCGGTGAGGCCGCGGACCAGGTGCTGGACGACCTGCGCAGGCTGCTCGACGAGGACGGCATGGCGCTCGGCGAACACGGCGAGCCGGGGGCCACCGTGCTGGCCCTCTCCGCGCTGACCGGAGAGGGCGTCGGTGAACTCCGGGAGATGCTCGGACAGTTCACCCAGGAGCGGGGCGCCGCGACGCGGCGGCTCTCCGCCGACGTGGACGGGGCCGCGTGGCGGCTGCGACCGGTGTACATGGCCGACGGGCGGCCGGAGATCAGTACCGCGGCGCGTGAGGAGTTCGAGAACCATCTCGCGGAGGCGGTGGGCGCGCTGGCCGCCGGCCAGGCGGCGGAGCGCGCCTGGCGGCGGAACGCGGGGCGGGCGTGCGGTACGCCGTGGCTGCGGCTGTGGCGCTGGTACCAGGCGCAGCGCTTCCCGCGCGGCCTGGTGCGCCTGCCCACCCCGTCCGCCGCGGCCGAGGTGGGGATCACCGCGCGCCAGCGGGTGGAGCAGGCGGTGCGTACGGTCGTGGACGACGCGGCCGCCGGGCTGCCCAGCCCGTGGGCGCAGGCGGTGCGCGAGGCGGCGGTACGGGGGGCGGAGGGGCTGCCGGAGTCGCTGGACGAGCTGTCGGTGACGGAGGGGGTGCCGCCGGGGCGGCCGCCGAGGCCCGCCTGGTGGCCGGCGGCGGTGCTCGCGCAGGCCTCGATGACGTTGTTGCAGATCTATGGCGGGCTGTGGCTGCTGGGGCAGATCGTCGGAGTGCTCGAGCCGGCTCTGTTGCCGCCCGTGCTGCTGATGCTGGCCGGGATCGTGGGCGGGCCGCTGGTGGAGTGGACCTGCTCGATGGCGGCCCGCGGTCCTGCGCGCCGGTACGGGCAGGACGCCGAACGGCGGTTGCGGCAGGCGGCGGCCGGGTGCGGCCGGGCGCGGGTACTGGAGCCGGTGGCGGCGGAGTTGCTGCGCTACCTGGAGGTGCGGCAGCAGTACGTGACGGTGGCCGAGTTGTCCACAACCCGTCACTAGTCCACAGCCCCGAGCGGGCTTCCGCCGATCGGCGCACCATGTGAGCAGGAGGACAGGCAGGGACGGGGCAGGCAGGGACGGGACAGGCAGGGACGGACGGGGAGGGACCGCCATGAACGACACGACGATCACACTGGTGGGGAATGTCGCTACACGGGTGGAATACAAGGAGTCGGCGGCGGGCGCGGTGGCCCGCTTCCGGTTCGCGGTGACCGCGCGCCGCTGGGACCGGGAGAAGGACGTGTGGACGGACGGGGCCACCAGCTTCTACACGGTGTGGGCCCGGCGCATGCTGGCCACGAATCTGGCCGGCTCGGTGTCCGTGGGCGAACCTCTCGTCGTGCACGGCCGTCTGAGGGTGCGCGACGAGGAGCAGCGGGACGGGAAGCGGTGGTTCTCGGCGGACATCGAGGCGCTGGCGGTGGGGCACGACCTGGCGCGCGGTACGTCGGCGTTCCGGCGGGTGGTGAAGGGCGAGCCGGCATTGACGGAGCCTCAGAAGGCCGCGGCGATATAGAGGTTACGGCGGCGGGACGGTATGCGGGTCGATTTGTCGGTAGTGCCGGGGCTGGGCGGGTGGGCGCCATAACGATTCCGATTCGGAATGGTTGTGGGGAGGCAGGACCGGGGAGCGTGATCCACTCCCTCTTTAGGATTCCGTCGTACTCACAGGGCACTTGAGTCTCAGGCGAGACGGCTCCCCCACACGCGTCACCGGCGCGAACGCCACTCGCCCGGAGGGGAATTCCTTGTTTTCTACGTTCTCCGCGCGAGGGCGGGGTCCCGCCCGCCTTGCTGCGGCACTCCTGGTATCCGGTCTCCTCGCGTCGGGGGCGACAGCCACCGCCGGTGCGGCGGCGGCCGATGAATCCCCCCACTACCAGGGGGGCGCCAGTGCCACCTTGGACGGCCTGAGGACTTTCGACAGCGCCGTACTGACACTGGAGGGCACGCGGCGGCAGATCCCCGCCGGGCTCTTCGAGATGAGAGTCGACAACGGGGGCACGCTCCAGACGTACTGCATCGACCTCCACAACCCGGTGCAGAAGGAGGCGAAGTACGTCGAGACTCCCTGGAGCGGCACCTCACTGGGCAGCAATCCCGATGCCGGCCGGATCCGCTGGATACTTCAGCACTCCTACCCGCAGGTGAACGATCTCGACGGGCTGGCCAAGGCGGCCGGTGCCACCGTGCTCAGCCGGGAGACCGCCGCGGCCGGGACGCAGGTCGCGATCTGGCGCTTCTCGGACGGCGCGGACGTGCAGGCGCTGGACCCGCAGGCCGAGAAGCTCGCCGACTACCTCCAGCAGAAGGCGGAGAGCCTGCCGGAGCCCGGCGCCTCGCTGACCCTGGAGACGAGCGCGGTCTCCGGGAGGGCCGGGGAGAGGCTGGGACCGGTCACCGTCCGTACGGACGCGCAGGACGTGACCGTGGCCGCGGCCACCGATCTCGCCCACCCCGGCGTCAGGATCGTCGGCAAGGACGGCACACCGGTCACCGCCGCGGCCAACGGCGCTCAGCTGTTCTTCGACGTTCCCGCCGACACCCCGGACGGCTCGACCTCGCTGACCGTGCAGGCCACCACCCGGGTCCCGGTCGGCCGGGCATTCGCCGGCGCGTCCAGAAGCCAGGCGCAGATCCTCGCCGGCTCCAGTGGGTCGACCGTCTCCGCCACGGCCAGCGCGACCTGGGCGAAGAAGGGGCCGATCCCGGCGGTTTCCGCCAGGAAGAACTGTGCGAAGGGGGGTGTGGACATCACGGCCACCAATGCGGGCGACGAGCCGTTCACCTTCGAACTCAAGGGTCTCCGCCACACGATCGCGGCGGGCCGGTCGCGGACCGTCACGGTCCCGGTGCCGGAGGACCAGGCGTACGACTTCACGGTCACCGGTGCCGACGGCTTCACCCAGCAGTTCACGGGGGTGCTCGACTGCAGGACGGCGGGCAGCACCGGCGGCGCGCCCGAGCAGCCGGCCTCCCGGCCCAGCCCGGCCGGTGGCGCGGACGACGGCGGCCCGGTCGACCTCGCGGAAACCGGCGCCTCCGGCGCCACCCCGGTGATCGCGGGCATCGCCCTGGCCCTTCTGCTGGGGGGTGGCGCGACGGTCTTCCTGCTCCGCAGGAAGAAGCCGACCGGAGGGGAGGAGTAGCCGGAGGGGCGGACTAGCTCGCGCCAAGGGCCTACGCAGGCCTCCGAGGGCCTCCGAGCGTAGGACTCGCCCCACATCCCCACCCTGGCCCGGCTCGAACACGGCTGGCCCCCTCCACAACGGGCCGGGGCTGTGGGGCCGCAGCACCCGACCGACGCAGGGCAGGAGCAGGGTACTGCCCAGGTGAGGGGCGCTCCCACCAGATTGCTCGGGCCGTCCGGGGGCCGTGCGAGGGGGCTGGGGGCGGGCACGTAGGGGCGGGCACGTCACGGGCGTCCCACCGGACTGGTTTCCGTCGCGGGGTGGACGTCAGGCAAGATGGGATGTATCTGCCCTCACGCGGCGGAGCCGCACATTGGCCCTTCTCGACCTGCCGGACGGTTTCTCTTGGCTGAGTTCATCTACACCATGCGCAAGACGCGCAAGGCGCACGGCGACAAGGTGATCCTTGACGACGTCACCTTGAACTTCCTGCCCGGCGCGAAGATCGGTGTGGTCGGCCCGAACGGTGCCGGCAAGTCCACCGTTCTCAAGATCATGGCCGGTCTGGAGCAGCCCTCCAACGGTGACGCGTTCATCTCGCCCGGGTACACCGTCGGCATCCTCATGCAGGAGCCGAAGCTCGACGAGTCCAAGACCGTCCTGGAGAACGTCGAGGACGGCGTCGCCGCGATCAAGGGCAAGCTGAACCGCTTCAACGAGATCGCCGAGCTGATGGCGACCGACTACTCCGACGCGCTGCTCGACGAGATGGGCAAGCTCCAGGAGGACCTCGACCACGCCAACGCCTGGGACCTCGACGCCCAGCTCGAGCAGGCCATGGACGCGCTCGGCTGCCCGCCCGGCGACTGGCCCGTGGTCAACCTCTCCGGTGGCGAGAAGCGCCGCGTCGCGCTCTGCAAGCTGCTGCTGGAAGCCCCCGACCTGCTGCTCCTCGACGAGCCGACCAACCACCTCGACGCCGAGTCGGTGAACTGGCTGGAGCAGCACCTCTCGAAGTACGCGGGCGCCGTCGTCGCCGTCACGCACGACCGGTACTTCCTGAACAACGTCGCCGAGTGGATCCTTGAGCTCGACCGCGGCCGCGCGCACCCGTACGAGGGCAACTACTCCACGTACCTGGAGAAGAAGCAGGCGCGCCTGAAGGTCGAGGGCCAGAAGGACGCCAAGCGCGCCAAGCGCCTCAAGGAAGAGCTGGAGTGGGTCCGCTCCAACGCCAAGGGCCGCCAGACCAAGTCGAAGGCGCGTCTCGCCCGGTACGAGGAGATGGCCGCCGAGGCCGACAAGATGCGGAAGCTGGACTTCGAGGAGATCCAGATCCCGCCGGGCCCGCGCCTCGGTTCCATCGTGGTCGAGGTCGACAAGCTCTCCAAGGCCTTCGGTGACAAGGTCCTCATCGACGACCTGTCGTTCACGCTGCCGCGCAACGGCATCGTCGGCGTGATCGGCCCGAACGGCGCCGGCAAGACCACGCTGTTCAAGATGATCCAGGGTATGGAGACCCCGGACTCGGGCGCGATCAAGGTCGGCGACACCGTCAAGATCAGTTACGTCGACCAGAGCCGCGCCAAGATCGACCCCAAGAAGACCCTCTGGGCGGTCGTGTCGGACGAGCTCGACTACATCAACGTCGGCCACGTCGAGATGCCCTCGCGGGCGTACGTCTCCGCCTTCGGCTTCAAGGGCCCGGACCAGCAGAAGCCGGCCGGCGTCCTCTCCGGCGGTGAGCGCAACCGCCTGAACCTGGCGCTGACCCTCAAGGAGGGCGGCAACCTGCTGCTCCTCGACGAGCCGACCAACGACCTCGACGTCGAGACCCTGTCCTCGCTGGAGAACGCGCTGCTGGAGTTCCCGGGCGCGGCCGTGGTCATCTCCCACGACCGCTGGTTCCTGGACCGTGTCGCGACGCACATCCTCGCGTACGAGGGTGAGTCGAAGTGGTACTGGTTCGAGGGCAACTTCGAGTCGTACGAGAAGAACAAGATCGAGCGGCTCGGCCCGGACGCGGCCCGTCCGCACCGCGCGACGTACAAGAAGCTGACTCGGGGCTGATGTGACCCGTCATATCTACTCCTGCCCCCTGCGCTGGTCGGACATGGACGCCTTCGGGCACGTCAACAACGTCGTCTTCCTGCGGTACCTGGAAGAGGCGCGGATCGACTTCATGTTCCGGCTGGCGCCGGGGGAGGGCAGCACGTCCTTCACGGGCGGGTCCGTCGTGGCCCGGCACGAGATCGACTACGTGCGGCCGCTGGTCCACCGGCACGAGCCGGTGACCGTCGAGTCGTGGGTCACGAAGATCGGCGCGGCGTCGCTGACGATCGCGTACGAGATCAAGGACGAGGACACCGTGTACGTGCGGGCCTCGACCATCGTCGTCCCGTTCAACCTCGCCGAGTCGCGGCCCCGCCGCATCACGGCCGAGGAGAAGGCGTTCCTGCTGGAGTACCTGGACGACGGCCGACAGGCGGAGGCCGTCGCGGCATGACGGCGCCCCGGCCTCAGCTGCTCCACTTCGCGGACTCCGGGGAGGCGGCGGACCTCGCCGCCTTCCTGGGCCGTCTGGTGCACTACGACCGTGCGGCGGCGGTGCGGTTGCAGGCCGCGGGCGGTGCTCTGGCCGTCTTCGGCCGGCCGCCGTCCTTCGACGTACTGGCGATCCGTACGGCGCGGCTCGCCGGGCCGTACGGCTTCGACGTCACCGTCTCCGCGGGGGAGCTGCTCGAATCCCTCGACGATGCGGCGGGCACCGCCGTCGTGCCGGCCGCCGTCACCGGTCCGCCGTGGGCGGGGATGCTGCCGCCGCGCGGCGGCTGGCGCCCGGTGCCCGGGCTGCCCGGAGTGGAGGCCATGCGGGCCGCGGTGGGCGCGGCCGTCGCCGAGTTCCGTGCGCGGGACGAGGCGTTGCCGCCGGGGCAGCGGACCCGGGCGGAGCGCGACCGTATCGGCCGCGAGATCTGGTCCCGGCCGCTCGGCGACACCGAACTCCCGCTGCGCGCGGTGCACGCCGCGCAGTCCCTGGGCTTCCTGCGTCCGATACGGACCACCGTGCCCCCGCGGGCCACGGGCCCCTCCGCCCCCGCCACCGGCCCGTCCGCCGCCCCGGCCGCCGCCGAGCCGGTGGCCCTGCTGCTGGCGGGCAGCTGGCTGCGGCTGCGCACGCCGTACGGTTCGATCGCCACCCGCCGCCCGACGGCCCTCGGCCCCCTGACGGTCACCCCCGCCTGACCACCGAGAACCCCGGCCGGACCGGTTGTTCCGGGCCGTGTGTCATCGCAGGGCCTACACGTCCCGCGTCGCTGCCGGGACTCCCGGGCCGCCGCCCGGGCGGACGGTGTCCCGGCCACGGCCGGAGCCGGCCCGTCGGCGTCAGCCGTCGGCGTTCACCATCGAGGCCGCGGCGTAGGTGAGGTAGTTCCACAGCTGCCGCTCGTGCTCCGCCGACAGGCCCAGCTCGTCGACCGCCGCGCGCATGTGCTTCAGCCACGCGTCGTGCGCGGCCCGGTCCACGGTGAACGGCGCGTGCCGCATCCGCAGCCGCGGGTGGCCCCGGTTGTCGCTGTAGGTGCGGGGGCCGCCCCAGTACTGGATCAGGAAGAGGACGAGCCGCTCCTCGGCCGGGCCCAGATCTCCCTCCGGGTACATGGGCCGAAGCAGCGGGTCCGACGCGACTCCCCGGTAGAAGTGGTGAACCAGGCGCCGGAAGGTCTCCTCGCCGCCGACCTGCTCGTAGAAGGTCTGCTCCTGAAGCGTGCCGCGCGGAATCTCTTTCACGCCTCCATCGTCTCAGACGCACCGGCCGAGGACTCAGGTCCTACGACTACTCGCCCAGCCGCCCCCGGCGCAGGAAAGTGGAGGTATGGGTGCACACCTGGACGCGCAGGAAGCGGCACACGCCGCGCTGGTACGGGAGATCGTCGCCACCGGGGCCTTGTCCGACCCGGCCTGGCGGGCGGCGTTCGCCGCCGTGCCGCGGCATCTGTTCGTCCCCTACTACTACGTCGGCCGGCCCGGCGGCTACGAGCGGCTGTGGGGGGAGGACCCCGACCCGGAACAGCGGGTGCGCTGGCTCAACGGGGCGTACGCGGACACCCCCATCGCCACCCGGGTCCGGGACGGCGAGCTGGTCTCGTCCAGCAGCCAGCCGTCGCTGATGGCCCGGATGCTGGACGAGCTGAAGGTACGGGACGGGGACGTCGTACTGGAGATCGGTGCCGGCACCGGCTACAACGCGGCGCTGCTCTGCCACCGGCTCGGGGACTCCCTGGTCACCACGGTCGACCTCGACCCGGAGATCACGGAGTCGGCCCGCCACCATCTCGCCGCCGCGGGCTACCACCCGGCGGTCGTCACCGGCGACGGCGCACGCGGCTGTCCGTCGCGCGCCCCCTTCGACCGCATCATCGCGACCTGCACGCTGCCCGCCGTACCGCACGCCTGGCTCGGCCAGTGCCGGCCCGGGGCGCGCATTCTCGCCCCGCTGTCCACCGGGCTGATTGCACTGCGGGTCCAGGACGCGAACTCCGCGGAGGGGCGCTTCCTGCACACCTCGGCGTACTTCGTCCCGCTGCGCGGGGCCGCGTCAGGTCTGGTACCGCCCTACGTGGGCGGGCTGCCGCGGCACGCGCTGGAGAACGAGCTCTTCCGCTTCCTGCTCACGCTCACCGCGGGCACGCTGGATCCGCACGAGGCGCTCTCGCTCTGGCGCCGCGAGAACCGCCCCGGGCGGGAGCGGTTCGGGGTGACCGTGACGGCGACCAGTCAGTGGGCCTGGCTGGACGACCCGCAGGGTCCGTACGCCTGGCCGCTGGGCCCCCCGGCGGGCTGACGGCTCGGCCCGGGACGCGCCCTCGGCCCCGCTCTCAGCCCCGGCGGACCGTGATCGTCGTCCAGGCGCCCACGTGTACCCGGTCGCCGTCCTGCAGCGGGACCGGGACATAGGGCTGGATCGGGTCCTCGCCGCCGTTGATCGTGGTGCCGTTGGTGGAGTTCTGGTCGACCACGGCCCAGGTGCTGTCCGGCTGCTGGACCAGGACGGCGTGCTGGTGGGAGACGCCCGGGTCCTCCGGCGGCACGGACAGGTCGATGTCGGGGGACTCGCCCGTGGAGTGCCGGCGGCGGCCGATGGTGATCTGGTTGCCGGACAGCGGAAGGTGCTGTTCCGGCGAGTAGGCGGGCAGGTTGAGACCCGCCGCGTCGGGTCCGCTGCGCTGCATCATCGCCATGAAGTACTCGCGGTCCGGGGCTATCGTCGCGGTCCAGCCCGCCGGTGTCTGGTACTCCGGCGCCTGGTACTCCGGTGTCTGGTACGGCTGATGCGGATGCTGGGACGTGTGCTGCGCGGGCGGCGGCAGCATCCAGTCGTCCCCGCCGCTCTGCGGATGCGGCTGCTGGTGCTGATGCGGCGACTGCTGCTGCTGCGGGAATCCGGGCGGCGGCGGAGGACCCTGCATGGGCTGGTACGGCGCCGGGTGCTCGGGTGCCAGCGGCTCGGCCGGGCGGTTCATCTGCGAGGGGCGCGAGCTCTGGTACTCGTACGGGTCCTGCGGCCGCGACGGCTGCTGCGGCTGGGCCTGGAAGCCCGGCGGCAGATTCGGACCGGGCTGGTGCGGCGGGGCGACCGGGGTGTAGGAGGTCGCCGTCTGCGTCAGGAAGTTGTACCGGCACTCCTCGCAGAACGGGGCCATGGCCTCGCGCGGGGTGCGGCACTGCGGGCAGAGCTCCGCCTGGGCGGTGGGCTCGCCGCCGGCCGGGGGGAAGCCGTATCCGTCGTATCCGGGAGCGGCCGGCGGGGGAGGCGGCGGCATGGCGCCGGAGGGCGCACCCGCGCCGGCCATGCGATGGCCGCAGACCTCGCACCAGTCGTCGGAACCCGACTGGTGTCCGTTCGGGCAGGTCGGCATGTCGGCACTTCCCCCTCTCCGAGTCCGGCCCCTCCCCGGGGCCGTAAATCAGGACTTCTTTACGCGAACCGTCTTCGTCGAGCGCGTTTCGAGAGTCATCTCGTCCGCGTCCGCGACCTTCGCCTTCAGCCGCACAGTACCGGTCGCCGCGTCGACGACATCCACCACCTTCGCCAGCAACTTCGCAGTGTCCCGGTTTCCGGAGGCGCTGGCGAGCTGCACGGCCCGGCCGAGTTTGGCGGTCGCGCCGTCGAAATCGCCCGACTTGCGGGCGTCCAGGCCCTGTTGGATGACCTGCGCCAGTTCGGCCTGACCCGTGTAGTGGGCGACCTGGGGGTTGATGGAGGTGGACGCCGCCATGTCGTCGGTCCACACGGCCCGTACGAGACCCTGCGACAGCGTCTGCGGAGCGCCGCCGGACGGGTCGGGCAGCACGAGGGAGACGCGGGCGGCCAGCATCTCCCGCCCGATGCCGGCCTCGGGCACCTGCACGCAGACGTGGTAGTCGCGGGACTCGTCGCCCCACGAACCGGTCGGGTAGTCCCCGGCGCGCGGGCCGGTCTCGGTGCGGCGGCCGGTCAGCTCCTCGACGGTGGGCGCCACCTGCTTGACGAACTTGATCTCCGTGTCCACCGGGGTCCACAGGCGCAGGGCGACGTCGGCGACCTCCTTGCCCATCGCGTTCTCCATCATCAGCGTGAAGTCCGCGGCCAGGGCCGCCGGGTCGGCGACGATGTCGGCGGTGCCGAGCAGCGCCGAGGCGATGCCGGTGACCTCCTTGACCTCCCAGTCCGTACCGACACCGCGCGCGTCGCAGGTGAAGCGGCCCGCGCAGGCGTCCAGGGCGGCCCGCAGGTCCTCGGGGGACTCGTGCTCGTTGCGGCCGTCGGTGAGCAGGATGCCGTGCCGGATCACCTCCCTGCCGTCCTGCGCGGCGGCCGCGCCCAGCAGCCGGTCGGCGAGCCGCAGCCAGGTGCCGATGGCCGTGCCGCCGCCCGCGCTGAGCCTGCGCAGGGCCTCCTTGGCCTGCGTGCGGGTCTGGTCGTCGGCCGTGGCCAGCCGCCCGTTGCCCGGGTAGACCTCCTTGGCCACATGCGTGCCGCCGACGACGGCGAAGGCGACGCCGTCGCGCAGGGTGTCGATCGCCGCGGCCGTCGCGTCGCGCGCGTTGCGCATCTTCGTCGGCGGGTAGTCCATCGAGCCGGAACAGTCGACCATGATCACCACGGCCGCGCCCGGGGCCTGGCCCCGGCTTCCGGCCTGGCCGGGTATGGACGCCGGCGAGGCCCCCGCGCCCGTCAGCGGCACACCCAGCGGCACGCCGCCGCTGGTCCCGCCACCGGTCGACGTGACGGTGACGATCGCGTTGACCTCGCGGCCGCCCTCCGGGAGGTATTCGTTCTGGTACACCTCGACGGAGAACTGCGGCACGTGCGACTTGGAGAAGTTGGCCATCGAATCGGCTCCTTGAGGCTCCGCATGCTGTTCAGCCAGTGATTCGGGGGTCGGTTCGCTCAGGCCGATCCTGCCCCTTGGGGCGGTACGGGGAACGGCAGCACGGCCACTGTTACGTTGTCGTGGCCCCCGCCGTCCAGGGCGTGCCCGACCAGCACCTGCGCGCTCTGCAGCGGCCTGTGGTGGGAATCGGCGGGCAGCACGCGCGCCATGTCCTCCGCCGCCTCCGCGTAGTTCCACAGGCCGTCCGTGCACACCACCACCACTCCCGGCCGGTCCGGCTTGAAGGACGCGGTGTGCGGCTCCAGTTCGTACGCGTCGGCGCCGAGCCAGCCGGTGATGGCGTGGGCGCGGTCGTCGGCGTACGCCTCGGCCTCGTTCATCAGGCCCGCCGCGACCATCTGCGCGGCCCACGAGTCGTCCTCGGTGAGCCGGGCCGGCGGGATCGTCCGGTCCACGGGCACCCAGTACACGCGGCTGTCGCCGACCCAGCCGACGATCAGCAGACCGCCCGCCACGATCGCGCCCACGAGCGTGCAGGCCGGGGCGTTCTGGTGGCGGTGCGCCTCGTGCTCCAGCGCCTGGGCGTGCGCGTCGGGGTGCGCCTGGGCCAGGGAGTTGACCGATTCCGCGGCGGCCACGATCGCCTCGTGCATGGCCTGCTGCGGGTGCGTACCGCGCGGCAGGGCGGCCAGCAGGAACTCGTTCGCCGCGCTCGCCGCGGCGGCCGAGGCCTCGTCGGGACGGCTCGCCGACGACACGCCGTCGCAGACGATCGCCACGACGGCGGGGGAGCCGTCCGGCAGTGCGGTGGCGGACACCGCGAACGCGTCCTCGTTGCGGTGGTGGCGCAGCCCGCGGTCGCTGACCGCCGCGACCGCACCGAGCTCCTGCTCCATGTGGTCGCGCTCACGCGGCTGGGCGTGGCCGCAGTTCTCGCAGTACCCGTCGTCGTCGACCCGGCCCGCCCGGCAGGCCACACAGACCGGCCCCGCGGCCGGACCGGGCGGGGCGGTCCGTGGGTCCGCGGCGGGTGCGGGTGCGGGGGCGTGGTTCGCGGTGGGGGCGGGGGCCTGTCCCGGGACCGGGGCCGGCTCGGGCGCGGCGGCCGCTCCGGGGGCGGCGAGCGGGTACTCGTCCGGGGCCGGCCGGCCGGGCTGCGCGGGTACCCCCGACGGCGCGTCGAACCGTACCGCCGAGGGAAGTTCGCCGCCGCCCGAGTCGGTACCGGGCAGGTCGGTCGGCCGGTGCACCGGCGCGGGCGTGTCGGAGCTGTCCGCCTCCGGCGCGCCGGGCCACTCCACCGGGGCATGCGGGGCCGCCCCGTTGAGGGCGGCGGTGGGGTGTTCACCGGGCGGCTGCGGGACGGCCGACAGGTCGTACCCGCAGACACCGCAGTACCTGTCACCCTCCTCCAGCGGTTCCTCGCAGCTGGGGCAGGCAGACAGCTGGTGCATCCGCGACATCACTCACACCCACGTCCGGGGTCGGAAACGGTTGGCCCGCTCCACCAGTTCGATCCTTTCCTCGCCACGCTGTGCAAGCCGGGCGAGGACGCGGTACGAGCGCTCCAGACCGAAGCGCAGGCCCCGCTCGTCCAGTTGACTGCCGAGCAGCGCCGTCTGCACGGGACGCGCCCCCCGGCTACCGGAGAGTACCCAGTCGAGCGCGGTCCCCAGTACCTCGGCCGACAGCTGCTCGCGGCGCACGGCGTCCAGACCGAACTGCCGCAGGGCCTCGACCTGGCCCGCGGCCGCGGTCAGATCGTCCATCAGCGGGTCGTGCGCGGCGCGCTGCCGCAGCCGGGCCCGTACGGCCGCGACCCGCGCGGCCGTGTAGTGGATGGACGCCTCCGGTACGGACTCCAGGGTCCGCACGGCGCTCGTCCGGTCCCCGGCGGCCAGCTGCACCCGTGCGAGCCCGAACGCGGCGCTCACGTAACCGGGGTCGGTCGTCCAGACGAGCCGGTAGTACTCGGCGGCGTTGTCCAGCTGACCGAGGACCTCGGCGCACACGGCGAGCGCGAGCTTCGGCGCGGCCTCGCCCGGGAACGCGTCGTAGATCGCGTCGAAGGACAGCGCCGCGCTCTCGTTGTCCCCCGTCACGAGCGAGGCGACGCCCCGGTACCAGACCACGCGCCAGTCGTCCGGGTGGTCGGCCTCCAGGGCTTCCAGCGCCGTGCCGGCCGCCCTGACTTCGCCCATCTCCAGCCGGGCGCGCAGCTCGCGCAGCCGCCGCTCGACGGAGTCGGCGGGCGCGGCCTGCAGAGCGGCTATCAGCTCGGCGGGCGCGGAGGCCATGAGCCCGGCGAGGAACCCGGCGTTGGGATCGTTCGGGTCCACCCGGGGCACGGGCAGCGCAAGCGCCGTCCCCCGCGAGTCGAGCGCGGCGAGATACGCGGTGGCGCCAGGGGCGCCGATGAAGTGCTGGGTGCCGCGCGCGGCGCCCGCCCCGCCGAGCGCGGTGCCGCTCCCGCCGGACGCGCCCGGGCTGCCGTAGGCACCACCGGCGCCGGCCGCGGTGGCGTAAGGGGCGTTACCGCTCTCGCCGCCGGCGACCACGCCGCCGTACCCCGGCGCGCCGGGGATGCCACCGGCTGGGCCAGCCCCCGTTGCGCCCGGAGCCCCGTATACCTCGGGGTTGCCGCCCATGGCGCCCGCCCCGCCGAGCGCGGTGACGCTCCCGCCGGACGCGCCCGGGCTGCCGTAGGCACCACCGGCGCCGGCCGCGGTGGCGTAAGGGGCGTTACCGCCCTCGCCGCCGGCGACCACGCCGCCGTAGCCCGGCGCGCCGGGGATGCCACCGGTTGGGCCCGCCCCCGTTGCGCCCGGAGCCCCGTATACCTCGGGGTTGTCGCCCGCCGCGGGGCCGTACGCTGCGCCCACGCCGCCGTAACCCGGCGTGCCGGGTCCTGTGGCCGTGCCGCCGTAGGGTGAGCCTCCGGCTGGCGCGGCGCCCAGGGGGCCGGCCGGCCGGCCTGCCGCGTGCGTTGCCGCTGCTCCGATCGCGCCCGCCCCGTGCGGGACGCCGCCAACGCCCCCGGCCGGGGTCCCGGCGGATGCGCCGCCCGTCTTCGGCTGGGGCGGGATCGCGCCCGGGGGAAGGGCGGCGGCCGGCGCCGGCCGCCGGCCGAGGAACCCGCGGCCCGCCGGGGCCCGGCGCGCACCCAGGCGGGAGACGTCCTCCGTCTGTTCGGCGAACAACACCGTGTCCGTCACCCGCAGTTCCGGGCCGAACAGCGTCGACAGCTGCGGCCTCGGCCGGCCCGTCTGGAGCGCCACCACCTCCCGCAGCACGCCGGTCAACTGCTCCGCCATCTCCTGCGCCGAGGCGAACCGCCGCGCCGGATCCGGGTCGGTCGCCCGGACCAGCAGCCGGTAGAAGGACTCGTACTGCTGGAACACCTCAATGCTGTCGGGGTCCGGCAGGCTGTCCACGAAGACGTTCGTGTACCCCTGGAAGTCGAACGTCAGCACCGCCAGCGTCCGCGCCACCGTGTACAGGTCGGAGGCGACGGACGGGCCGACCTCCGCCACCTCCGGCGCCTGGTACCCCACCGTGCCGTAGATGGCGCTCTCGTCGTCGTCCATCCGGCGGACCGCGCCCATGTCGATGAGCTTGAGCTGGTCCTGCTGCTGAATCGCGTTGTCGACCTTGAAGTCGCAGTACAGCAGGTTGCGGCTGTGCAGATGACCGAGCGCCTCCAGCGCCTCGATTCCGTACGCGCAGGCCTGCTCGACCGGCAGCGGATCGCGCTTGCCGGACGGCCCGCGCCGGTCGTTGGCGATCTCCTTGAGCGACTTGCCGCCGACGTACTCCATGACGATGTAGCCGTCCATGGAGCCGGTCCGCTGGTCCAGGTGCTCGACGAAGTTGTAGATGCGGACGATGTTCGAGTGCTCGATCTCGGCGAGGAAGCGCCGCTCCGAGATCGCCGCCTCCATGGCGTCCTGGTCGCCCGTGTCGAGCAGACCCTTCAGCACTACCCAGCGGTCCGAGACCGCCCGGTCGTACGCGAGATACACCCAGCCCAGGCCGCCGTGCGCCAGGCAGCCCGCCACCTCGTACTGGCCGTGCACGATGTCACCGGTGCGCAGCTTCGGCACGAAGGAGTACGGGTGCCCGCACTTGGTGCAGAAGCCCTCGGTACGGCCCGGCCGTTCACCCCGCGCACGCCCCACCGGCGCCCCGCAGTCCGAACGCGAGCAGAACCGCTTCCGCTCCGGGACCTCCGGGTTCTCCAGCACCGCCGCCGCCGGATCGGGACGCGGCACCTCCGGTACGGCGACCAGCCCCGCCCCGAGCCGGTTGCGGCCGGACGAGGCGGTGGTGGAACCGGAGCTGCGCACCGAGACGGACCGGGCACTGGCCGCACCGGAGAGCGAACGGGACAGCCGCCCCGACACCGAACGCCGCGAGGTGGAGGAGCGGGAGGAGCGGGCCGAGTGCGACGAGCGGGCGGAGGCCTGCGAACCGCTCCGCGCCGAACTGCTGTTGCTGCCCCCGCCACGCCCGCCGGCGATGCCGGTCGGGGGCGAGGACAGCGCGCCGTTCGGCGCTACGACGGGGGCCAGCCCGCACGTCCCGCAGTACAGCTCACCGCCGCCCATGTCCTCGTACGCGCCCTCGCACCCGGGGCGCTGGCACTTCGCCGCCTCACTCATGATTCCCCCCTGCGGTCGGTCCGCGGTCGGTGGGCCCGGACTGTCGCGGGACCAGGACTTCTGCCGCGGCCTGCTGATAGCGCAGCACCGCCTGCTCGGCGGCGCGCAGATCGCACGGCGCGCTCCACAGCATCCGGCGGGCCGCGTCGTACCGCTCGATCAGCAGCGGGTCCTCGGCCATGCCGTGCCGCGCGACCTTCGCCTTGTACGCGTCGAGGCGGCCACGCAGCTCCGCCCGCACCGCGAGCGGCGCCGTGACCGCTGTCAACGACTCCCGCGCGCGCAGCAGTTCGTCCTCCGCGCGGTGCTCCAGGGACTCCAGCAGCGGGGAGAGCCGGTGCCACTGCGCATGCCGGCGGTACTCCGACGCCGCCGCCAGCTGCTCCTGGAGGGCGGTCGGGGGGCCGCTGACCGCGGGCACCTCGGAGGCGGCGATCTTGGCCAGCACCTCGCCGCGCGCGGCCCGCGCCTCGGCGAGCGTGCGGTCGGCACGGGAGAGCAGGTCGCGCACGCTCAGCAGCCGCTGCTCGGCATCCTGGCGGACGTCGAGGACCGCCTCGATCTCGCGCCGGACGTCCTCCAGGGCGCGGGCGGCCCGGTCGTACCGCCCGGTGTCCGGACGTCCGCCGCCGGGCGCGGAGCTGCGGGGCGCCGGCACCCAGAACGCAAGCGGGTCGGACACCACCTGCGCGCGCAGCGCGGTCAGTTCCCCGGTGATCGACTCCAGGTCGTCGCCCGACGGGTGCTCGCCGGGCCGTACGCCGACGGAGTGCGCCAGCGAACGCGTGCGGTGCAGCTCGGCCGAGAGCAGGTCGATCCGGGCGGGCAGCGCCGACCACACCGCGTCCGCCGTCACCACCATGTCCAGCGACCGCGCGTACAGCTCGTTCATCCGGGCGACCAGCTCCTCGAGCGTGAACTGCTCGGTGAGCTTCGCGGGGCCGGTGATCGAGGGCGCGGTGTGCGCCGAGGAGCCGCCCGCGACGGTGACGGACCGGCCGCGCAGCAGCTCGGTCAGCTCCGTCAGGTCCTCACGGGCCGGCCAGCGCCGCCTGGCGCGCTTCTCGCGGGCATCGGTGAGAGCGGCGGTGTACGCGTCGAAGTAGGACCAGAGCAGCGAGACGGCCTGCTCGGTCCCGGCCCAGCGGTCCTTGGTGGTGCCGGTCAGCTCGGCGCCTTCCAGGAGACGGCGGCCCGCGTGGTCCTGGAGGGCGAGGAGCGAGGTCTCGATCGCCTCGTGCTCCGCGCCGAGCCGCGCCAGCGCACGGTCCACCTCGTCCCGGTCCATCACCGGCCCGGTGGATCCCGCGACGCCCATCGACCACCCCTCCGAGTTTCTGGCCACGTTGCCGCCGCCGTAGTTGCCGTGGCTGTTGTCGCCGCCGCTGTTGTCGTTGTCGCCGTTGTCGTAGCCGTCGAGCCGTGTCCTGCCGGACTCGCCCAATCCGCTCAGCCCGTCCGGTACTTCGGGGCGGGCGGTCCGGTGACGCCCGGCATGTCGGCCGCAAGCCACTTACGGTAGGCCTCCATCCAGGGGCTGTTCACGCCGCCCTGCCGGTAGGCGTCGAGCACCTTGTTCACCCGGCGTACCAGGTCGGTGGCGTTCTTGTTCATCGCCACGCCGTAGAACTCCTTGGTGAACGGGGTGCCCACCAGCTTCACCGACGGGTCCTGCGCGGCCTGTCCCGCCGCCAGGGCGTTGTCGGTGACCACGCCGTCGACCTCGCCCAGCTGCAGCCGGACCAGACAGTCGAGCTGATTGGGCACGGTGACGGATATGTCGGCACCGAACGACTGGGCCTTGAGCGCCGTCTCCGCCGTCGAGCCGCTGGCGGAGCAGATCTTCTTGCCCTTGAGGGTGGCGTCGTACCCCTTGATCGACGACCCTGCCGGGGCGAGCACCTGCTGGCCCGCCTCGAAGTACGCGGTGGAGAACGCCACGTCCTCCAGGCGCTTGCAGTTGATCGTCATCGTCCTGACCACGATGTCGACCCGGCCCTCCTTCAGCGCGGGTATGCGCTCACTGGTCGGCACGGCACGGTAGATGACCGCGTCGGGGTCGCCGAGGATGTCCTGCGCGATGGCCCGGACGAGATCGATGTCGAAGCCTTCGAGCTGTCCGGTGGCCGGATTGCGGTACCCCCAGCGGAAACTGTTCTGGTCCACACCGGCGACGAGGTGGCCCGCCTTCTTGATCCGGGCGATGGTGGCGCCGTCCGCCGCCGACGGCGTCAGGCTCGCCTCCGGGTTCTCGCAGGTGTCGGCCTTCTCCGGCTGCGCACCCGCTGAGCCGTGCGCGGCCGAGGCGACCCCCGTGTCGGTACTTCCGGCGTGGGTCAGCGGCAGGAGTACGGCGGCGGCCGTCAGCCCACACGCGACGGCCATGCCCGTCACGCCGCCCCAGCCGCGAAATCTGCTGGTCCTGGTCACCGCGCCCCCTCTCACCTGTACTCCGAAAGCCTGCGGCCGATGCCGAGGACCGCGGCCACCGCACCCAGTACGGCCAGTACGGCCGCACCCAGCGCCAGCCCGGTCATCGCCCCCCGGCCGTCCTCCGCCGCCTGCTCGAACTCACGTTGCTCATGGGCGAGTGCCTTCTCCAGCGAGGCGTCCACCACGTCGAAGCACTCGCCGGTGCTGTTCTTCGCGCCGATGATCCGCGTCAGGGCGCCGTCGTAGTCGCCCTTGTTGTCGGTGTCCCGCGCGGCCGTGTGCCGCTTCTTCCATTCAGTCATGCCCGCAACGGCTCCCGCCACCGGCTCGCGTCCCTCGCTGTCGTCGGCGATGCGCTCTGCCCGGGCGAGACCGCTGGTGAGGCTCTTCATGGCCGTGTTGTGGGCGTCCTCGTACTTGTCGGACTTCCCGTCCGCGGTGAGCACGGCTCCACGTGCGACCAGGGTGAGATTCTCGTTGGCCCGGGCCTGCAGCGAGCTGATCCGCGCGTCGTTGAGGACCTTCAGCGACTCCTGCCCCTGCGCCCGGGAGTCGCCCAGCCCCGACCGCGCCACCGTGTGCCCGACCGCCAGCCACAGCAGGACCACCGTGGAGGCCGCGGTCGCCGCCACCAGCCCGTGGTTGAACACACGGTTCGTACGGTGGTAGTTGCGGCGCTGCGCCCAGGCCAGGCCGCCGAGCGCCAGCACACCGAAGCCCAGCGCGACGAACGGCCAGGAGTTCGCGTCGTCGTAGTCCTCGTAGAGCCGGTTGGTCTCCGCCTCGTACAGCCTCTCGGCGGCCGGCAGCAGTTCCGTGCTCATCTTCTCGTTCGCCCGGCGCAGATAGGCGCCGCCCACCGGGAAGCCCTGCCGGTTGTTCGCCCGGGCCTGCTCGATGAGGCTGGTGTAGGCCGGGAGTTGTTCGTTGAGCTGGGCGATCTGCTTGCCCGAGTCGCCCGAACTGTCGGTGCTGGCCGCGGCCTTGACCAGCAGCCGCGAGGCGTTCGCGATGTCCTTGCGGTAGCGCTCGCGCACCGCGCGCGGCTCCTGCCCGCCGGCCAGGAAACCGCTCGCCGCCGCCGTGTCCGCGTCGGCGAGAGAGCGGTAGATGCTCGCGGCGTCGGCGCTGAGCGGCTGGCTGCGGTTCACCACGTCGTCGGCCGCGGCGGCGCGGTCCGAGATCTGCCAGGCCGTGGTGGCACCGAACGCCACGACGAGCGCCGCGATCACGGCGCCGATGATGCGCAGCCGGCCCGGCTCGGTCGTGGCCGCGGCACGCAGCCGGTCGACGCCCTCGGCCCAGGCGCTGCGGCGGGCGGGCGGCGCGGCCTGCGGGGGCGGCGGTGCCCCCGGCGCGGGCGGGTGCGGCACCGTGCCCGTGCTGGATGGGTGTGTCACTTGACCTCCCCCTGGTCACTTGACGGTGGCCCCGTCTCCAAGCCAGCAGTATGGCGGGAGGGACCGACATCCACACCACCGAGGCCTGGATCTTGATCGAACCGATTCGAACCGCGCCGAACTCCCCACCATGAATACGCGGGAGAGATCCCTTCGGTTCCCTTTTCGGTCCCGATTCACCCCAACTGCGCGTCACCCCAACTGCGCGCGCAGCCGGGCCATCGCCTCCGGTGGTGCCCCGGTGCGGTCCAGGCCCAGCAGGGCCGCGCCCAGTACCGGCGGGGCGGTCACCACGCGGACGACCGCCCTCGGCGCGCGGGCCGCCAGGAGTTGCACGATCCGCTCGTCGAGTTCCGGATGCCGGGCCGCCAGCACACTGCCGCCCAGCAGCACCGGCACGTCCTCCTCCAGCAGTCCGAGCCGGGACAGCGCGACCGTCGACAGGGCGACGACCTCCTCCGCCAGCCGGTGCACCACCGAGCGGGCGACCGGATCGCCCGCCGCACTCGTGGCGAAGAGCACCGGGGTCAGTTCGTGTCTGCGGGCATACGGGATGCGGCCCAGATGCAACGCCTCGATGAGCGCGTACATGCTGTCGAGGCCGAAGTGCGCCGGCAGCGTACGCATCAGCGCGGTCGTCTCGCCCCGCCCGTCCTCCGCACGGGCGGCGAACCACAGGGCCTCCTCGGCCAGTCCCGCGCCGCCGCCCCAGTCGCCCGAGATCCGGCCGATCGCCGGGAACCGGGCGGTCCGCCCGTCGGGGAGCATCCCGACGCAGTTGATCCCGGCCCCGCACACGACGGCCACGCCACGCGGCGCGGCGTCCCCCGGGAGTCCGGCGCGCAGGATCGCGAAGGTGTCGTTGCGCACCTCGGTGCTGCGCCCCCAGCCGCGTGCCTGCACCTCCGCCGCCAACGCGCGCTCCTCGACCGGGAGATCGGCGTTGGCGAGACAGGCGGAGACATGCGTGACGAAGGGGCCGCGCGGACCGGACCGCCGCACGGCACCGGCCGCCGTGGCCGCCGCGAACGCCGCCGCGACCGCCGCCGCGACGGTCTCCGCGAGGGCGTCGACGGCCGCCCCGACCCCTACCGCCGGTGGCTGGAACCCACCGCCGCGCGCCTTCCCCAGCACACTGCCGTCCGCGGCGACCAGCACCACGTCCGTCTTGCTGTTGCCGGCGTCGACGGCGAGGACCGTGCGGGACGTGCTGTCGGTCAGGCCCACGCGAGGTGCTCCCGGTTGTGTGCGATCAGACGGTCGGTGAGCGCCTCCGCGTACGCGTACTGGCCGACCAGCGGATGCGCGAGCAACGCCTTGAAGACCCGGTCCCGGCCGCCGCGCAGGGCCGCCTCCAGCGCCAGCTCCTCGTACGCCGTGACGTTCGCGATCAGCCCGGCGTACAGCGGGTCGAGTGCCGGTACGGCGAGCGGCACGGCCCCGGTTCGGTCCACCCGCGCCTGCACCTCGATCACCGCGTCGTCGGCGAGGAAGGGCAGGGTCCCGTTGTTGTACGTGTTGACCACCTGTACGGCGCCGGCTCCGTCGCCCAGCAGCGAGGCCGCCAGATCCACGGCCGCCTCCGAGTAGAAGGCGCCGCCGCGCCTGCCCAGCAGGGCGGGCTTCTCGTCCAGCGCCGGATCGCCGTACATGGCGAGGAGTTCCTTCTCCATGGCCGCGACCTCGGCCGCCCGCGACGGCTTGCTCCTCAGCTCGCGCACGACCTCGTCGTGCCCGTAGAAGTACCGCAGGTAGTACGACGGCACCACGCCGAGCCGGTCCAGCACGCTGCGCGGCAGCCGCAGGTCGTCGGCGACGGCGTCGCCGTACTCCGCGAGCAGCCTCGGCAGCAGGTCCTCGCCGTCCGGGCCGCCCAGACGCACACCCAGTTCCCAGGTGAGGTGGTTGAGGCCCACATGGTCCAGATGCAGCTGGGCCGGCGCCACGTTCAGCAGCTTCGCGAACTTCCGCTGGAGGCCGATGGCCACATTGCACAGGCCGACGGCCTTGTGGCCGGCCCGGAGCAGGGCCCGGGTCACGATGCCGACCGGGTTGGTGAAGTCGATGATCCAGGCGTCGGGACTGACCCGCCGGACCCGCTCGGCGATGTCGAGGACCACCGGGACCGTCCGCAGCGCTTTGGCGAGACCGCCCGCGCCCGTCGTCTCCTGGCCGACGCAGCCGCACTCCAGCGGCCAGGTCTCGTCGTGCTCGCGGGCGGCCTGCCCGCCCACGCGCAGTTGCAGCAGTACGGCGTCGGCGCCGGCCACCCCCGCGTCGAGATCGGACGTCGTGGTGATGCGCCCCGGGTGGTCCTGCCTGGCGAAGATACGGCGGGCCAGCCCGCCCACCAGCGCCAGCCGGTCGGCGGCGGGGTCGACGAGGACCAGCTCGGTGACCGGGAGGGTGTCCCGCAGCCGCGCGAAGCCGTCGATCAGTTCAGGGGTGTAGGTGGATCCGCCACCCACTACTGCGAGCCTCATGGACGGTCAACCCTTCACTCGGGAGGTGTCGAAGACCTCGTCGCGGGTGGCGGCCAGCGCGCTCTCCAGCGCCCCGCGCAGCACGGGGTGTTCCCGTACTTCGCCGATGACGAGCCGGGGCCGGGAGGCGGCCAGTTCGGCCAGTTCGGACTGCACCAGCTCGCGCAGGGGCTCCCCGCCGGCGGCGATGATCGCGCCGCAGAGCACGACGACTTCGGGATCGAGGACGGCCACCATCGAGGCGAGACCGGTGGCCAGGCCGGTGGCGTACGTTTCGAGCAGCCGGCGGTACGGGCCTTCGGCCGCGGCCGCCGCCCGGCTCACCAGCGCCACCACGGTGTGCGGGCCGTGGCCGACGCCCTCGATGCCGAGTTCGCGGGCCAGCCGGGGCAGCGCCTGCGCGCCGGCCAGCTCCTGGTAGCCGCCGCTGTTGGCCTTGGTGACCTGCCGCACGAGCGGCGTGCCCGGGACGGGCATGAACCCGACCTCGCCCGCGCCGCCCGTCCAGCCGCGATGCAGCCGCCCGCCGAGGACCAGGGCCGCGCCGATGCCCTCCTCGTTCCAGAGGAGGACGAAGTCCTCGTGGCCCCGGGCGGCGCCCAGGCGCTGCTCGGCGATCGCCGCGAGGTTGACGTCGTTCTCGTACGCGACGGGCATCGGCAGGACGGCCGCGAGGTCGTCGAGCAGGGTGGGGGAGTGCCAGCCCGGCAGATGGCCGGCGTACCGCAGCCGCCCGGTGCCCGGATCGAAGGCGCCCGGGGTGCCGATGACCACCCGGTGCACCTCGGAGCGGGTCAGGCCGGCGGCCTTCGCGGCGCCGTCCAGGGCCTCGCAGACCTGCCGTACGGCACTGTCCGCCTGTACGGCACTGTCCGCGCGGCGGCCGGGCGTGGGCAGGTCGAACGCGCCGACGGTCTGACCCGTGATGTCCGCGACGGCGGCGAGGATCCGCCCGGGTGTCACATCGAGCGCGCCGACATGGGCCGCCCGCGCGTGCACCGCGTACAGCTGGGCGCTGGGTCCCGGACGCCCCTCGCTGGTGCCGGTGGCGACGACAAGCCCGGCCGCTTCGAGGCGGGCCAGCAGCTGGGAGGCGGTGGGCTTGGACAGCCCGGTGAGCTTGCCGATCTTCGTACGGGAGAGCGGTCCGTGCTCCAGCAGCAGATCCAGCGCGGCCCGGTCGTTCATGGCCCGCAGGACGCGAGGGGTCCCGGGGGTGCCGGCCATGACCGCCTCCACTGTTAGGAAGGTTTCCTATCCACTGGGAAGGTAGAGCGCGCGTCGAGGCCCGGTCAATGGTTGACGAGCGTTCTTCGTTACTTCGCCAGATTGGCCGGCGGTATCGGGGACGCCGCCAGCGACTGGGGGGAGGTCGGGCTGGCGAGCGCCGACGGGGCCGCCACCGCGGCCGCAGGGTCCGCCGCCGTGGTCTCGGTGGCCGCCGGCAGGCCGCCGACGATCCGGATGCCGGCGGCGTCGAACGCCAGCTTGATGCGCCAGCGCAGCTCCCGCTCCACGCCCAGCGCCTTGCCCGGCATGGTCTTCGCCGCGACCCGGATCGTCACCGAGTCCAGCAGCACCGCGTCCAGGCCCAGGATCTCGATCGGGCCCCAGAGCCGCTCGTTCCACGGCTCGGCCTTCGCCATGTCCTCCGCGACCTCGTTGATCACCGTCCGGACGTGCTCCAGGTCCTCGTTCGGGCGGACCTGGACGTCCACGCCGGCGGTGGCCCAGCCCTGGCTGAGGTTGCCGATCCGCTTCACCTCGCCGTTGCGTACGTACCAGATCTCGCCGTTGTCGCCGCGGAGCTTGGTGACGCGCAGCCCCACCTCGATCACCTCGCCGGAGGCGACGCCCGCGTCGACGGTGTCCCCCACGCCGTACTGGTCCTCAAGGATCATGAACACGCCGGAGAGGAAGTCGGTGACGAGGTTCCGGGCGCCGAAGCCGATCGCCACACCCGCGACACCTGCGCTCGCGAGCAGCGGCCCCAGGTTGATGTCCAGCGTGCCCAGCACCATCAGGGCGGCTGTGCCGACGATCACAAAGGACGCGACCGAGCGGAGTACCGATCCGATCGCCTCGGACCGCTGCCGGCGGCGCTCGGCGTTGACCAGCAGCCCGCCGAGCGCGGTGCCCTCGACCGCCTGGGCGCTGCGGTTCATCCGGGTGATCAGCTTGGTGATGGCCCGGCGGATCACGCTCCGCAGGACCGCGGCGATGACGACGATCAGCAGGATGCGCAGGCCGATGCTCAGCCAGACCGACCAGTTCTCCTCCACCCAGCCCGCGGCGTTGGTGGCCGTCTCCTGCGCTTCGCCGAGCGTGGCGGGCGCTTCTGGTACGGGGCCGGCCCACAGGACGGACAACGACACGGCAGGAACCTCCGGGAGTGGTGGTCTGCCCGGCGGAAGGGGTGTGCGGGCAGACCAACCACACTAACGGGGCATTCGCCGTGCCTCGTTGCAATGTTCGAGGGAGAGACGAGCCTCACCTGGGGATGTACGGAGTGTGCTGCAAAACACTTCGGGCCCGTTACCCGGACGTGGTGGCGCTTCGACCAGCCATGAGGAGAGACTGAGAGCAGATCGTCCCGGCGCGAGCCACGCGCCGCCGGCGTACAAGGAGGCATCCGTGCCGCATGTCCTGGTCCTCAACGCGTCGTACGAGCCGCTCGGCGTCGTACCGCTCCGCCGCGCGCTCGTCCTCGTCCTCGAGAACAAGGCCATATGCCTCGAGGAGTCCGGCGCCTTCATGCACAGCGCGACCCGGGTCGTCCCCGCTCCCAGCGTGGTACGGCTCAAACGATTCGTGCGGGTCCCCTACCGGGGGCCCGTTCCACTCACCCGCCGGGCACTCTTCGCGAGGGACGGCGGCCGTTGTATGTACTGCGGTGGCGTCGCCACCAGCGTCGACCACGTCGTCCCGCGCAGCCGTGGGGGGCAGCACGCCTGGGAGAACGTCGTGGCGGCCTGCCGCCGCTGCAACCACGTCAAGGCCGACCGCCACCTGCTCGAACTGGGCTGGCGACTGCGCCACCAGCCCGCTCCGCCGTCCGGCCTGGCCTGGCGGATCATCGGCACCGGGCATAGGGATCCGCGCTGGCTGCCCTACCTGCAGCCGTACGGCGCGGAGGCCGCGATGGCCCGGATCGACGGCATCTCTGCCTGACGGATCCGGGCCTTTGTCGTGCGGGGGCGCCCACGGGCGCCGGAGACCTCGGGCCGGGCTGCGCACCGCAGGCCCCGCCGGCGGCGCAGCGGCCTGGGCCACCGGGGACCGGTGGGGGTCTTTCGGCCCGGCCGGCTGTTACGGCGCCGGGGTGTCCGTCTTCGGCGGGGCGCTGCCCTTCTCCGGCCCGGTCTCCTCCACCGCGTACGCCTCGACCGACCACAGTGAGTAGCCGAAGCGGGTCGCCCGCCGGTCGCCCTGGATGCGGATGAAGCGGGTGTCCTTCGCGTCCATCCGGACCGGCTCACGGCCGCCCCTGCCGTCCGCGACCGTGGCCGCGGTGCGCCAGACGCGGCCGTCCGACGAGACCTGGACGCGGTAGCCCGCCGCGTACGCGTCCTGCCAGTGCGGGACGACCTGCCCCAGCCGCACCGGAGCGGTGAGCTCCGCCTGCCACCACGCGCCGTCCTCGGCCGGCGAGGACCAGCGGGTACGCGGGTCGCCGTCGGCCGCCGCCGAGGCCGGGAAGTCGGGGGTCTCGTCGCCGGACGAGGTCGCCCGCGCGCCCCGGACCAGGTCGGGGCCGCCGGTGCGCGGGTAGGCCCGCACCGTCAGGGTGCGCTCCTCGCCCGCGAAGGAGACCGGTACCTCGTAGCTGCCCGCCGGGGTTCCCGCCGGGACGGTGACCTCGACCGGCACCGCCACCCGCGCGCCGCGCGGCACCGTCGTCTGCGCGGGCACCTTCACCTCGATGCCCTTGGGCGCCCTGGCGGCCATCGTGCCGCGCACCTCGCCCGCGCGCAGGGCCGCCAGCTCGGCCGCCACCCGCTGCGGGCGGCCGCCGATCTCGGCGTACGTCTCGCCGCGGGCCAGCTCGAAACGGGCATCCGGCTCGTCCGCGAACCACGGCACGACCCGGTGGACCGCGGGCGCGTCCCCGCGCCAGGCCAGCCGGATCGCGTCGGCACGGACGCCCTTGGCGTCCGTCTGCGTCCAGCCGTCCGCCGACACGTCGCCGACCTTCCGCCAGCCCTCGCCGGGTACATGCGCCTCGACGGTCGCGCCCGATCCCTGGCCGGGGGCCGTCATGGCGGTGACCGTCTCGACGGGCCGCGGCCGCTTCAGCCGTACGGTGTACGCGCCGGGGGCCTCCGTGACCGTGCCCGCGGTGCGGTCCGCACCCGTCCAGGCGTCCGATTCCTTGGCCGCCTTCGCCAGGAACGGGCCGAGCACGCCCTTGCCCACCGTGACCCGGCTCGCCGCCGCCGTCCGGCGTGCCTCCGCCAGGTCCAGCGAGGTCCGCCACGCCGCCGCGCCGTCCCCGCGCGACTGGGCGCGCAGGGTGTCGACCGCCAGCTCACCGGCCCGGCCGTAGCGGGCCAGCTGGTCGATCCAGGGCTTCACCTCGTCGTCCAGCGCGCCGTCCGCCGGGCCGGACAGCCGCTGCGGGGCCTCCCGCATCACGGTGAACGCGGCGCGCAGCCGGTCCGCGGCCGCGTCCAGCGCCGCGCGGTCCGTACCGCCCCTGGCCTGCCAGAAGGCGTCGATCAGCGGGCGCAGATAGGCGGACTCGTCGCCGCCCAGCACGGACGAGGCGTCGTTCCCGGCCAGCGCGCCGAGCGCCTCCCGTGCCTTCGGGTCGCCTCCCGCCAGGTCGTCGATGGCTGCCCGCCAGGACTCCTGGGGCCGGTAGCCCTTCGGGTTCCACGCGAAGTCGGCGGCGGTGAAGAGCGGGATACGGGAGGCGGACGCCTGTTCCATCGCGTTGGCCAGCAGGGCGGCCGAGCCACCCGCGACGGCCGGCTCGCGGCCCATGTAGGGGCCGAGGAAGATACGGTCCTGCGCGTAGTCGTTGACGGGGTAGTTGTCCATCGTGACCAGCGGATGGCGGAACACCTCCCGCGCGCCCACCAGTTCCCGTCCCGTGATCGTCTTCGGTACGACCCCGACGCCCGTCCACGCCACCTCGACCCGGGCGTCCAGCTCCCGGGCGAGCGCCTGCCGGTACTCCGTACTGCCGTCCTGGTAGTACTCGGTCGGCATCAGCGACAGCGGCCCGGCGTCCGGGTATCGGGCGGCCAGATGGTCCGCGACCGCGCCCGCGACCCGGGACTGCGCCTTCGCGGCCGCCTCCGGGCCGGAACCGAAACGTTTCCGGTCGGCGCCGCAGTGCCACTCGCTGTAGCTGACGTCCTGGAACTGCAGCTGGAACGCCCGCACACCCAGCGCCCACATCGCGTCGATCTTGCGCGTCAGCGCCTTGACGTCGCCGTCCGACGCCAGGCACATCGCCTGCGCGGGTGCCACGGCCCAGGCGAGCGTCACATGGTTGGCGCCGGCACGCTCGGCCATCGCCCGGAACTCCGCCCGCTGCCCGGCCGGGTACGGATCGCGCCAGCGGGCCTGGCGGTACGGGTCGTCGCCGGGCGCGTAGAGGTAGCGGTTCTGCTTCGTACGGCCCATGAAGTCCAGCTGCGCGAGCCGCTGCTCCAGGGTCCACGGCCGGCCGTAAAACCCTTCGGTCATGCCGCGTACGGCCGTGCCCGGCCAGTCCCGCACGACGACACCGGCGACGGCCCGCTCCCGCACCAGCTGGCGCAGCGTCTGTACGGCGTGGAAGAGCCCGTCCGCGCCCTCCCCGGCCAGCGCGACCGTGTCCCGGCCGGCGGCCCGGCCGACCGCGATCCGGTAGCCGCCCGACGGCAGGTCGGCGCGTGCGGGCGCCCCCAGGGCGCGCAGCGCCTCCTCCGCGCCGGCGCCCCCCACGCGCACCACCGGGCCGCGCGCGGGCAGCGGCTGGTGGGCGGAGAGGGTGTGCACGGTACGCACGCCGGCCTCGCCCAGCACGGTCCGCAGCGCGGTCACGGCGTACGGATCGGTGCCGGGCGCGGTGACGAGCGAGACCTCGTCGCCGAGGGGCACCGCCGGGCCGGCGGCGCGCACCGACTGCGGCCGGGGCCAGACGGCGGGCAGTGCGCCGCCGTCCTGGTCGGGCACCGTCAGGGCCGGTGCGCCGGGGGCAGGTGTACCGGGCGCTGAGGGTGCCGCGAGTGCGCCGGGCGCGCCCCCGAGGAGTCCTCCGATGACGGCCACCGCGACGGCTGTCGCGCGCTTGCTGCGCCGGAGCTGCACGGCGTCTCCTCGTCATCGCTCGTCTGGGGTCGTGTGTCCGTCCGTACGAACACACAACCGGTACGCACGCGCCCGAGCCCACCACCCGCGCGATGAGGTGTCAATGTGTGTGGCCGTTGTGCCTGGTTTGCCCGGGGTGTTGCGGGTGGATATCCACCCCTGCGGTGAACTGACTGTGACTCAGGACACGTTCTGGCGTTGTATACGTCTGTGGCCGCTCCCGCTGGGTAGGCCTGCGGTGTCCACGCTCCCCACCCATGGAGGTCTCCATGGCCACGTCGGCCGATCTGCTCCTCTCCGCCCTCTCCAAACAGGTCACCGGTCCCGAGGGGACCTGCGCCTGCGGCTGCGCCGAGCCGCCGCTGACCAGCGAGCCGCCGCTCGCCAACGCCGCACCTCTGACCAGCGAGCCGCCGCTCGCGGACGCCGCACCTCTGACGAGCGAGCCGACCGCCATGGGCACCGCCTCGGACATGGGCGTGTAGAGGACCACTCACTCGTCCGGTACTCATCCGGCCCACCTCTTCGGGGGACTCCGCCATGGCCCTTGACCGGCTCGCCGCACTGCACGGTGTCGCCACCTCCTACGCGCCGTCCCCGGACGTCACGGTGCAGGTGCCCGACGGCACGGTCGCCGCGGTGCTCGCCGCGCTGGGGGTCGACGCGTCGACCCCCGCGGCCGTCCGTACGGCACTGGCGGCCGCGGAGTCCGCGGCGGCGCAGCGCCTGCTGCCGCCGACCGTCGTGCTGTGGCCGCCGCCCTCGCCGCTCCCGGCCGCGCTGCCGGCCCTCCCGCCTGACACGGTCCTGCGGGTCGAGACGGAGCAGGGCGAGACGGTCGACTGGGCGGTGCCCGCGGAGGCGTACGGCGCGGAGCCCGGGCAACTGCCCCTCGGGATCCACCGGTTGCACGCCCGTGCCCCGGACGGGCGGACCGGGCAGGCCGTGCTCGTCGTGGCGCCCGCGCGGCTGCCGCAGCCCCCCGCCCGCAGCCACGGCTTCCTCGTCCAGCTCTACTCGCTGCTCTCGCAGCGCTCCTGGGGCATGGGCGACCTCGGCGACCTCGCCGAACTCGCCGCCTGGTCGGGGCGGGCCCTGGGGACCGGGTTCGTCCAGGTCAATCCGCTGCACGCGGCGGTACCCGGGACGCCCACCGACCCGTCCCCGTACCGGCCGTCCTCCCGCCGCTTCCCCGATCCCGTACACCTGCGGATCGAGGACATCCCGGAGTACGCCCATGTGGCGGGCGCCGACCGGGCCGAGCTGGAGCGGCTGACCGAACAGGCCGCCCTGCAGCGCGAGTCCGTCCTGAGCAAGGGCGCGCTGATCGACCGGGACGCGGTGTGGTCGCTCAAGCGGGCGGCGCTGGACCTCGTACGGAAGGTCCCGCTCGGCCCCGGACGGCGGGCCGCGTACTGCGACTTCCTCGCCGAGCAGGGGCAGGCCCTGGAGGACCACGCCACCTGGTGCGCCTTCGCCGAGACCTACGGCCCGGACCGGCGGGCCTGGCCGGCCGGGCTGGCCGACCCGCGCTCGCCCGAGACGGACCGCGCCCGCCGCGAACTGCTCCACCGCGTCGACCACCACTGCTGGCTGGCCTGGCTGACGGACGCGCAGCTCGCCACCGCGCACCGCGCCGCGCGTGACGCGGGCATGGGGATCGGGCTCGTGCACGACCTGGCCGTGGGTGTGCACCCGGACGGCGCCGACGCCTGGGCGCAGCAGGACGCGTTCGCCGCCGGGATGTCGGTCGGCGCCCCGCCGGACGCGTTCAACTCGCGCGGCCAGGACTGGGGGCTGCCCCCGTGGCGCCCGGACGCGCTCGCCGCGGCCGGCTACGCCCCGTACCGGGACCTGCTGCGCGGGCTGCTGCGGCACGCGGGCGCGCTGCGTATCGACCATGTGATGGGGCTGTTCCGGCTCTGGTGGATCCCGCAGGGCTGCGAGCCGACCGAGGGCACGTACGTCGGCTACGACGCGGAGGCGATGGTCGCCGTGCTCGCCCTCGAAGCGCACCGGGCCGGCGCCGTCGTGGTGGGCGAGGACCTGGGCACGGTCGAACCGGGCGTGCGCGAGGCGCTGACCGCCCGGGGCGTGCTCGGCACCTCCGTGCTGTGGTTCGAGCGGGACTGGGACGGCACCCGCCGGCCGCTGCCCGCGGCGGACTGGCGGGAGGGCTGCCTGGCCACGGCCACCACGCACGACCTGCCGTCCACCGCCGCCCGGCTCAGCGGCGAGCACGTCGAGCTGCGCCACCGGCTCGGCCTGCTCACCCGGCCGCTGGCGGAGGAACGCGCGGCGGACGCGGTCGACGTCAGCGAGTGGCTGGCGCTGCTGACCGGGCTCGGGATGCTGCCCGACGGCGGCTACGACGAGGAGGCCGCGGTCCTCGCGGTCTACCGCTTCCTGCTCGCCACGCCGGCCCGGATGGTCGGCGTCTGGCTGCCGGACGCGGTGGGCGACCGCCGCCCGCAGAACCTGCCCGGTACCTGGGACCAGTACCCGAACTGGCGGCTGCCCGTCGCCGACGCCGAGGGCCGGCCGGTCACCCTGGAGGACCTGGCCGCGTCGCCCCGGCTGCATGTGCTGATGGACGCCCTGAGGACCGGGCCCGGATCCCGTACGGCACCCCCGGGCGCGCGGCGCACTTAGGCGTTCGATACGTTGGCACCGTGGACAAGAAGAACGCCCTGCGCGCCGGCGCCGTCACGGCCGGTACGACGCTGATGATGCTGCTCATGTCGTCCCCCGCGCTCGCGCTGACCCCCGACGACGGTGACGACCCGGGCCCCGGCCTGAGCGTGGCCGAGACGCTCGGTCTGTTCGTGGGTGCGCCGATCCTGCTCTTCCTGGTGATCGCGGGCCTCGTGATGGCCGGCGACAAGTCCCGCAAGCAGGGCTGACCGGCCCCGAACGCTGTGCCCGAGGGCGCCTTCGTCGTACGACGAAGGCGCCCTCGGCGCGTTCGCTGGACCGTCATCGTTCAGTTTTCCTGAAAGAACTGAGCGAAAAGATTCGATGGACCTGAGCATTTGTGCGGTGCGACGGTAGGTCACGTCAGCCTCACAGACGCAAGGGAGAACCGTGGCAGTCCTGGACACCGTCCGTACCGGCTCGCAGAAGCTCACCCGGGCGAAGGGGGCCGTCGGCCTCGGGCTCGTCCTCGCGGGCGTGGCGACGGTCGTCTGGTCCGGGAGCTTCGTCACCTCCAGGGCGCTGCACGACAGCGTCCCACCCGTCCAGGCCGCCTTCTGGCGCTGGATCATCGCGCTGGCCGCCGTCGCGCCCTTCGCGGCCGGGCAGGCGTGGCGGCAGCGCCGGCTGCTCCGCCGCCATCTCCGGTTCGTCGTCCTGGCCTCACTGCTCGGCGTCACCGTCTACAACACGCTGGTCAACCAGGCCGGAACCACCACCTCCGCCGGCAACATGGGCATGATCATGGCCGCGTCCCCGGTCCTGATGGCCCTGTTCGCCCGGATCGGCGGAGAACGGCTGGGCGCCCGGCGCACCGCCGGAATGCTGGTCGCCGTCGTCGGGGTGCTGCTCCTGATCAGCAAGGGCTCGCTCGCCATGGACTTCGCGCCGGGCGACCTGTGGATGATCGCGGCGGCCCTCAGCTTCGCCGGGTACAGCGCGCTGCTGCGCCGCAAGCCCGCCGGACTCGGCGGACCCGCCTTCCTGTTCTGCACCTTCGCGCTCGGCGCGCTGATGCTTCTGCCCGCGTACGGGATCAGCCTTGCGGTGCAGGGCGGCTTCGAGCCCGCCGCCGGGACGGTCGGACCGCTGCTGTACGTCGGCGTGTTCTCCTCCGCGGTCGCGTTCTTCGCCTGGAACAAGGCCATCGCGCTCATCGGCGCGGCCCGCGCCGGGGTCGTGTACTACCTCCAGCCGGTCTGTGTCGCACTGCTCTCCTTCGCCGTCCTGGGCGAGCAGACCGGACCGATGCAGGTCGTGTGCATGGCGCTGATCCTCGGCGGCGTCATGTGGGGCGCGGGGCGCGCGAAGTGAGCCGTACCCTGCCGGTATGGCCGAGTGGGACAGATGGGACATCAAGAAGCTGCAGATCCTGCGGACCCTCGGGGAGTACGGGACCGTGACCGCGACGGCCGAGGTGCTGATGATGACGCCCTCGGCCGTCTCGCAGCAGCTGACCAACCTGGCCCGGCAGCTCGGTGTCACCCTGCTTCAGGCGCAGGGGCGGCGGGTCCGGCTCACCGACGCCGCGCATCTGGTGCTGCGGCACGCGGAGGCCGTGTTCGCCCAACTGGAGCGGGCGGACGCCGAGTTGGCCGGATATCTGCGGGGCGATGCGGGCGAGGTCCGGGTCGGCGCCTTCTCGACCGCCGTGCCGGCCCTGGTCGTCCCCGCCGTGGCGCGGCTCCGCGCGGCCCGGCCGGGCCTGGAGGTACGGGTACGGGAGGCGGAGGCCGCCGAGGCGTACGAACTGCTCTCCTCGGGGGCCGTGGACCTCGCCCTCTCCCTCGCGGCGCACGCCCCGACCGCCCGGGATCCGAAGTTCACCCGGGTCCCGCTGCTCGCGGACCCGCTGGACGTCGCGCTCCCGGCCGCGCATCCGCTCGCGGACGCACCGGGGCTGCGGCTCGCCGATCTGTCCGGCGAGCGCTGGATCTTCGGCGGCAGCGGGCCCTGGTCGGAGATCACCACGACCGCCTGTGAGGCGGCCGGTTTCGTCCCCGAGCAGGCGCACTCCGCCGCCGGCTGGACCGCGATCCTCGCCATGGTCGAGGCCGGGATGGGTGTCGCCCTGGTGCCGCGGATGGCGGTGGCCGGCCGCGCGTCGGGGGTCGCCGTCCGGGTGCTGGAGGCCGACCAGCCGCGCCGCCATGTCGTGGCGGCGGTCCGGCGCGGGGCCGAGGAGGGGCCGGCGGTGGCGCGGGTGCTCGGCGCGCTGCGGGAGGTCGCCGAGGACCGCGTACAGCAGTCGGGTTAGTCAGCTGCTTCAACTCGCCGGGAATCCAGGCGCCACGCCGAACACCACCGTCTCGCAGCGCGTCCTCACGCGCCGCATCGTCGCCTCCCAGGAGGCGATAGTCGACCATGCGGCCGCACCTGGGGCATCCACGCCGCCCCGCCCACCCGCCTCCTCGACATCGGCTGCGGCGTCGGCGGCTCGCTGTACCGGGCTCAGGAGCACGTCGCCACCGTCACCGGACTCACCGTCACCGCCGAACACATTCCGGTCATCGCGGACTTCGCCCGCCAGGCGGGCGTGGCCGACCGGGTGACGCCCGGGCCTCGGCCAGACCACCAGCAGCACAACTGGGCTGCCGCTTCTGCTGAGCGCCGGCCACGGCCAACGTCACAGGCCCCTGGGAACGACCTCCATGGGAACGTGATCAGGGTGAGCCATCGCGGAGGCGGCTTCCTTCGGGGTACGCCCCGGAATGGGGCGTAGCTGCCAGCGGGCGAGGATCGTCGCCAGGGCGATGGTGGCCTCCGTCCAGGCGAAGGCATCCCCGATGCACTTGCGGTTGCCCGAGCCGAAGGGGACGAAGGCCTCGCGTGGCAGGTCGCCGCGACGCTCGGGCAGCCACCGATCAGGGTCAAACCGGTCGGGATCCACGTACAGGGCAGGATCCCGATGAAGGGCGTAGAGGCTGAAGGCGACTTCTGTGCCTGCGGGAATGCTGAACCCGCCCAGTTCCACCGGTTCGGTCGTGCGGCGCATGAGCAGCGTCACCCCGTGCAGGCGGATCACCTCATCCAGTACGCGCCGGATGCCCACCAGACGCGGGATGTCGTCGATGGTCACGGGCCGGGTACCGACGACTTCGTCGACCTCGGCCATCAACTGCTTCTCGACCTCAGGGGCACCGGCGATCTCATGGAGGGCCCAGGCCAGGGTGGAGGCTATGGTCTCGGTGCCGGCGAAGAGAATGGTGACGAGCTCGTCGCGGACCTCTTCGTCCGTCAGCGCCTCGCCGGTATCCGCGTCTCGCGCATCGAGCAGCACCGACAGCAGGTCGGCCTGGTCGGTCTGCCCCGAGCGGCGCGTCGTCGCGATCACATGGTCGATGACCTGGCGCATGCTCTGCGCCGCGGCGTCGAAATCGCGGTTGGGGCGGATCGGCAGCCGGTCCAAAAGCTTGGGCGACGCCGCACGAACCAGCATGTTCTTCAGAATGACGGGCAAGTCCCGGCGGACCGCCTCGACGGCAGGCTGCCCGATGTCGGTCGAGAACATCGTCGCGGCCAGCGTCTCGATGGCGAATTCCCCCATCACCTTCTCGACAGCGATGTGCTGACCAGGCGTCCAGGAGTCGGCCAGGGCACGTGCGTGGCTGCTCATCGTGTGCGCATAGTCGGCAATGCGCGCCTGGTGGAAGATCGGCTGAATCAGTCGGCGGTGCTTGCGGTGGGCCTCGCCCCCGGCCGTCGCGAGCCCGTTGCCCACCAGAGGCCGCACACGGTCGTACAGCCGGCCCTTCTCGAAGCTGCGTGCCTGGGTCACGGTGACTTCGCGGACCAGGGCGGCGCTGGTGACCACGTAGACCGGCATGGTGCCCAGGTCGACACGAACCAGATCACCGGCCTGCCTCAGCGACTTCAGAAACCCGAGCGGCTGCCGGCCCAGCTTCCAGGCGTGCCCGAGAAGCGGCAAACCGCCTGGGGCTCGGGGGACTGCCTTCAATCCAGCTGACACTTGAGGAATCCTTTCGTCTAACCCGCTTGCTGGGCCGTCAACGCAAGGACGGGCCCGACCCGGCTGGGACTGCCCTGAGGTTCAGCAGGCAGTAGGTCCCACCACCAGGAGATGGCTGGGATGTCCAAGGACTCGTGGCTGTCGTCGGTCGGCGTCTCACTGAACGTCGAGGGGAGGCCGGCCGGATCGTCCGGGGTGGTGTAGCGCAGGGAGGAGATGCCCCAGTCCTGCGAGCCGCGTATGAAGGACGCCAGGCCCTGGAGGTACTGCCGCAGCTGCGGGCTTGCCTGGCCCAGCAAGTGGTTCCACAGGCGCATGAAGAGGCACATCACTCGGTCGCGTTGGGCGATTGCCAGGCTCAAGGCCTGCTCGGGGGTGAGCGCGTGCTCGTGCTCCAGCACGCGTAGGACGTTGAGGTAGTAGCCCGCCCCCCGGCTCTCCTTGTGGTGGGAGAAGATGTCGTTGTCCCAGGTGATGATGAAAGAGGCCATCTCGGCCGCGGCGCGTACGGGCGTCCGGTCCCGCTCATGGGGCTGAAGCTCGTAGCCGTGTCCCATCTCCAGCAGCGGCAGCACCACCGAGGTCGCGCCGTCGTAGAGGCGCATCAAGGCGTAGTCGTTCAGGGTGGGCACGCTTCCCTCGCTGCGGTGGGACGCCTCCCACACCACGGAGAAAAAATACTCCCGCAGGGCGTCCACCCAGCGAGCCGCCTGCCCGGCTGTGCCGTACCGGGAGACCCTGCGCCGCAGGTCACGCAGCCCTTGGGCGAGGGGATCATCCAGCAGCATCGGGGCTTCCGGATTCTGTGCGACACGCAGGAGACGATGCAGGACAGCGGCCAAGGCGCCCGGTCTTCGGCCGAGTTGACCTTCCTCGCAATACCCGTCATCTACGCCGAACAGCCACAACACAAAGTCGGAAAGAAGTGAAACGACCTCTTCGCGGCCCTCGGGCAGGATCCGCGCGGAGAACGTGCCGATGTCCTGCACGACGAGCCTGCTGCGCAACTCGTCAGATCCGACGCGGAAACTCTCCGCCCAGACCGCGGTCCGGGCGTCGATCGCCGCGTGGCGAGGGTGGATGGCCGACGGGATGGGAGCGTACGTCGGCGGAACTATGAGGTCGGGCCCCACTCCTGGTCACCTCTCAGCTATCGGCGCAAAGCACTCCCTGCCTGACGTGAAAAAGTGGCGCGGCAACTGATGCGCGCCCACGCCACACAGGAGTGATCAACTAGGGCGCATAGTACCCAGCGGAATCAGCCGATCCAATAGGGCCTTCCGGCCGGCTACACGTAACGAGGCGGACCGGTCCTGTGCGGCTTCCCCGTCTCCTAGGGCAACCGAAGGAGCGACCTCCACCAGGACCGGCGAACAGGGCGGACGCCGGCCGATACGGGCGCCGCATGCGGGGTTTCCTGGGAAGCAGTGGCTGGCAGGGGCTGGGAGACCGGCGCTGCGAAGCGTGTGTTCGCGCCAGTGTCGGCTGTCCCCGGCGCGCGCCGGGGCGAGAACCTCACAGGCAGGGTGTCTACGCGCTGGGAGAGCCAGGCCGAACTCAGGTGCAGCTCGGCCTCGGACACTGCGAGCTCCATGCTGGGCAGCTCCGACAGCAAGGTGTCGATGCCGGCGTCTGCGATGGCCCGGCCGATGTCCTGGCCCGGGCATTCGTGCGGACCGCTGCTGAAGGCGAGATGGGAGCGGTTGCCGTGGACGGGGGCGGACAGGTCGGGCCGGATCTCCGGGTCGACGTTGCCGGCAGCCAGACCGAGCAGGAGCATGTCTCCCTTCCTGATCTGCTGGCCGCCGAGCATGGTGTCGCCGGTAGCCCAGCGGCCCGGAATCACCGAGAGCGGAGGCGCGTCCCACAACACCTGCTCCAGCGCGTCGGGCAGCGTCATGTGGCCGCCGGCCAGGTTGGCACGGAAGCGGGGATCGGTCAGTACCATCCGCAAGGTGTTGGCGATCAGGTTGACCGTGGTCTCGTTCGCCGCGACGAGCACCAGGCGCAGGTGCTCCAGGACCTCGTCGTCGGTCAGGTCGGCCTCGTGGCCTATCAGCCAGCTGGCGAAATCCCGCCCCGGTTCGGCCCGCTTGCGCTTCACCAGCTCGCGCAAGGTGTCCACGACGAAGTCGTTGCTGGCCAGGGCGGTCTCGGTGCCCTTCATCAGGTCCAGGCAGGCACTCACCAGTTGCGGCCCGTTCTCCTCGGGCATGCCGAGGAGCTGGGTCATGACGAGCATGGGGAGTCTCTCGGCGTACTGGGGGATCAGGTCGGCCTCACCGGATGCGGCGAACGCGTCGACCAGCTGCTTCGTGTACCGGGTGACGTAGCGGCGGACCCCGCGGCGGTCGAATCGCGCCAGGCCGTCGGTGACGGCGCCGCGAAGCCTCGCGTGCTCCTCGCCGTCAGCGAAAACGCAGAGCGGCTGCCACGCGATCATCGGGTTCAACGGGGAGTCAGCAGCCACCCTCCCCTCTTGGAACATCCGCCAGTGGCGCGAATCGCGGGAGTACGAGGAGGGGGTCCGCATCACGTCAAGGTTTTCCCTGTGCCCCACCACCAGCCAGGCGGGAAGGTCACCGTGCAGCAGCACCGGCGCCACCGGGCCGTACTTCCTGCGGAGCGTCTCGTACAGTGCCTGCGGATTGGCTTCCGCCTCAGGCCCATACAGGCGGTGCAGGCCAGCGGCGTCCTGACCATGCGCAGGACAGCCCGGGGGCGGCACGAGTCCGGACCCGTCGCTGGGGTGATCCGGGCGCAGGGTAGTCACAAGGCCTCCGAAGCCATGGTGCGGGGGGCGGACGAGCGAACGCACCTCGGAAATTCCGACATCGCGCGCTCACAGAGATCTATGGCACGGGCCGGACCGCCGGCCACAGATCTTTGCTGCGGTCGTACAAGATCCTGAGCCGCGCTAAGCATATCTCTGCACCGATTCCCCCCGGCAAGCGGTGAAGAGAGACAGCAGTCCTAAGTTCCCGGCAAGCAGACCGAGTTGAGGCTTGGCTACTCACTGGGATCGAGCCCTCGACGTTGGTCACGGGCAGTCGCGTCTGAGTCGCGCCCTGCTTCTCAGAGACCCATGACGGTCGTGGGGCGGCCGCTGTTCCACCGGCTGCCAGGCGGTCATCGGGGTCAGCGGATGGTCCGCCGGAACCCGGCCCTCCTGCATGTCGCGCCAGCGGCGCGGGTCGCGGGAGAAGCGCGCGGCGGTGCGCGCCACGTCCAGGTTCTCCCGGTGACCGAGCACCAGCCAGGCCGGCAGGCCCGGCGGGGTCGGGGGAGTGCTCACGATGCCTCCGGGGTCACGGCGAGGGTGTGCAGATAGCGCATGAGCGTCATCAGGACATCGCGGCTGGACTCGCGCTGCCGGGCGTCGCAGACGACGAGCGGTACGGACGCGGGCAGGTCGAGCGCGCCGCGCAGCTCCTCCAGCGGGTGCTCGGGCGCTCCGGGGAAGGAGTTCACGGCGACCACGAACGGCACCCCGCGTTCCTCGAGCCGGCCGATCACGTCGAAGCTGACCTCCAGCCTGCGGGTGTCGACCAGCACCACCGCGCCCAGTGCGCCTTCGAACAGGCCGTGCCACAGGAACCAGAAGCGCTGCTGGCCGGGGGTGCCGAAGAGGTACAGCACCAGCTCCTCGTTGATGCTGATCCGGCCGAAGTCCATGGCCACGGTGGTGGAGCTCTTGCGCTCCACACCCGCCGTGTCGTCGACGCCGACCCCGGCCCGGGTCATCGTCTCTTCGGTGGTCAGCGGCCGGATCTCGCTCACGGAGCCGACCAGGGTCGTCTTGCCGACCCCGAAGCCGCCCACGATCACGACCTTGACCGCGGCGGCGGCCGTCTCCGGCAGTACGTCCTCGCTCCGCGGGCCCGGCTCGGGGTACCTCTGGGGCTCAGAGTTTCTGAAGTCCATCGATCACTGCCTCAATCAATGCCAGGTCGGGAAGTTGGGCGGGGGCGACGGGCGGGCGTGCCAGCACCTGATCCGCGGTGAGCAGGTCGCCGAGCAGTACCGTGACCACGCTGACCGGCAGGCCGAGATACGCGGAGATCTCGGCCACCGACAGCGGAGCGTGGCACAGCCGCATGATCGCGGCCTGCTCCGGCTGCATTCCGGGCCTGGGCCCCGACCGGGCCACGATCAGGGTGACCAGGTCGAGGGTGGCGGGCACCGCCGCACCGCTGCGGCCGCCGGTGATCACGTAGAGCCGCTCGGGACTGCCGTCCTCCCAGTCACGGCCCGGGTTGCTCACGCGGTCTGCCCCTCGCTGCGGGGCGGGCTGCTGAGGTGTTCTCCGATCCGTGCCACCAGGTCCCGCATCCGCTGGCCCATCAGGCCGGCGTCGACGCCTTCGTCGGCCAGCACCGCGAGGTAGGCTCCGGCGCCCGCCGCCATCAGGTAGAAGAAGCCGCCGTCCATCTCGATCACGACGAGCCGCATCCGGCCCTTGCTGTGCGGGAGTTCGGACGCGACCGCGGCCGCGAGGCTCTGCAGCCCGGCGCAGGCGGCGGCCAGCCGGTCCGCGGTGTCGGTCGTGGCGCCGTGCTGCGCCATGCGCAGTCCGTCGGCGGAGAGCACGATGACGTGTCGGGTCTGCGGAACGCTCTCGGCCAGGTCCTTGAGCATCCAGTCCATGTTGGCCGACTGCAGCTGACTCATGGCTGTTCTCCCTTGCTCGCCGTGGTGGGCGAGGCGTTGTTGTTCTGGCTTGCGCCGGTCCGGCCTTCCGCGCTTCGGTCCTCGCCGGTCCGCTCCCCGCCGGTCACGCCGCTCTGGAAGGCGGCCAGCCACATGCCGGGCTGCACCTGGGGAGTGGCCTCCGGCTGCTCCGCGGGCTCGGCCTGCGCGGTGGCCCGGGTCTTGCGGCGGCGCTGCGGCAGCCCGTTCGGCGTGCGTTCGGTCACGACCGGATCCTCGTCGTCGTCCGCCGGGGTCCGTGGACCGGTGACGGGGCGAGCCTGCTCCGGGGCGGGGGCCGCGGCGCGGACCGGTGCGCGGCCCGCTGCGCGGGCCGGTTCCTGGGCCGACCGGGATACCGAGGCCGCGCCGATGCCGTGGGCCAGGCCGGTCGCCTCCGAGGTGGTGGTGATCAGCTCCTGCGGTACGACCAGGACGGCACGCACCCCGCCGTACGCCGAAGCCCGCAGCGACACCTGGAAGTTGTACGCCTGCGCCAGGCGGCCGACCACCGCGAGACCCAGCCGCGGAGTCTCACCGAGGTCGTTGAGGTCGATGCCCTGCTGCGCCTGCCGGAGCATGCGCTCGGCCCGCCCGCGGGCCTCCTCGCTCATGCTCACCCCGCCGTCCTCGATCTCCACGGCGATGCCCGACTGCACATCGACGGCCGTCACATGAACTCTTGTCTGCGGCGGTGAATAGCGGGTGGCGTTGTCCAGCAGTTCGGCCAACGCGTGGATGAGCGGCTCGACCGCCGGACCGACCACGGCGACCTCGGAGACCGAGTGCAGCTCCACCCGCTGGTAGTCGATGATCCGAGACATGGCGCCGCGCATCACGCTGTACAGCGGGACCGCCCTGCTCCACTGACGGCCGGGGCGCGCACCGCCGAGTACGGCGATGGAGTCGGCGAGCCGGCCGATCAGCGCGGTGCCGTGGTCCAGCCGCAGCAGGTCGCCGAAGACGTCCGGGGCGCGGCCGTGCCGGTCCTCCATCTCCCGCAGTTCCTGGGCCTGTTGGTGGACGATCGCCTGCACGCGGCGGGCGATGTTCACGAACGCCCGCTGCGCCGAGTCGCGCAGGTCCTCCTCGGCCACGACGGCGTCGAGCACCGAGGTCAGCACAGCCCGGTGGGCGGCCCGGAACTCCGGCGTGAGGCCCGGGCCGTGGCCGCCGCCCTCCGCGGTCTCGGACAGCGTCGCCAGTACGTCCTCCGGGAACTCGCCCCCGCGCAGCCGGGCCACCACCTCCGGCAGCAGTACCTCGGCCAGCCGTACCGTCTCGGCCTCCTGCCGGGACAGGGCCGCCTCGTGCGCCGCGGCCGTCTCCCGGAGCGCGGAGATCAGCCGGCCGCGCCGGGCGGCCACCGCACAGGAGAGCGCGACCGCCACGACGGCCACGGCACCCAGCCAGGCGACCGGGGTGCGGGCGGGTGCGGAGACCAGGGCGACGGCGACGGCGGTGGCCGCTGCGGTCGCGACGGCGGGCAGTGACCAGATGACGGGTGAGGCGGGCCCTGGACTTCCGGGCGACGATCCCTCTCGAACCATCAGAACCCTCAAACGATCGAAAGCGGAAGATCATTGGACGACGACCCGGAAGCTTATCGGTTCTTGTGAGTGCCTCTTGACATGCGCTCAGGATGCGTACGGATCCAGCCAGTTGGTCCCACATCCCGGCTGTCCCCGCACCTGTCCCGGCACACGAGAACGCCCCGGACCTGAACCAGGTCCGGGGCGCCTTTCGCGTACTCGGTGCGGCTAAGCGGAGGCGGCGTCCGCGGCCCGGGCGTTCAGCGCCCGCTCGACTCCCGCACGGGACTCCGACACCAGCCGGCGCAGCGCCGCGTTCGGCTCGGCGGAGGCCAGCCACGCGTCCGTCGCCTCCAGCGTCGCCGGTGAGACCTGGAGCGAGGGGTAGAGGCCGACCGCGATCTGCTGGGCCATCTCGTGGCTGCGGGACTCCCACACGCCCTTGACCGCGGCGAAGTACTCGTCGAGGTAGGGGGCGAGCAGCTCCCGCTGGTCGGTCTGGACGAAGCCGCCGATGACCGCTTCCTGCACGGCGTTGGGGAGCTTGTCGGACGCCACGACCGACGCCCACGCCTCCGCCTTGGCCTCGGCGGTCGGCCGGGCCGCCCGCGCCGTGGCCGCGTGCCGCTCGCCCGCCGCGGTCCGGTCCCGCTCGTACTCGGCCGTGATCTCCTGCTCGTCGAAGACACCGGTGGCGGCCAGCCGCTCCACGAACGCCCAGCGCAGCTCGGTGTCCACGGCCAGGCCCTCGATCGTCTCCTTGCCCTCCAGCAGCGACGTCAGCAGGTCGAGCTGCTGCGGTGTACGGGCCGCGGCGGCGAACGCACGCGCCCAGGCCAGCTGGTGGTCACTGCCCGGCCGGGCCGCGCGCAGGTGAGCCTGCGCCGCCTCCGTCCACTGCGCAAGGCCCGCCTCGCGCCAGTCGGGCGCCGCGTACAGGTCGATCGCGAGCTTCACCTGGCGGTGCAGCGACTGCACGACGCCGATGTCCGACTCCTTGGCGATGCCGGACAGCACGAGCGAGAGGTAGTCGCGGGTGGCCAGCTCGCCGTCCCGGGTCATGTCCCACGCGGACGCCCAGCACAGCGCGCGCGGCAGCGACTCGGTGAAGTCGCCCAGGTGCTGGGTGACGGTGGCCAGCGACTGCGCGTCCAGGCGGACCTTCGCGTACGACAGGTCGTCCTCGTTGAGCAGCACAACCGCCGGACGCCGGCGGCCCACCAGCGCGTCCACCGGGGTCAGTTCACCGTCGACGTCCAGCTCGATGCGGTCGGTGCGCACCAGCTTGCCGTCCTCGAGGTCGTACAGGCCGATCGCGATCCGGTGCGGGCGCAGCGTCGGCTCGCCCTTCGCACCGGCGGGCAGCGCCGGCGCCTCCTGCCGGACGGCGAAGGAGGTGAGCGTGCCGTCCTCGGCGGTCTCCAGCTCCGGACGCAGGATGTTGATACCGGCCGTTTCCAGCCATGCCTTCGACCATGCCTTGAGATCGCGGCCCGAGGTCTCCTCCAGCGCGCCCAGCAGGTCGGACAGCCGGGTGTTGCCGAAGGCGTGCGCCTTGAAGTAGGCCTGCACACCGCGGAAGAACTCGTCCTTCCCGACGTACGCGACGAGCTGCTTCAGCACCGACGCGCCCTTGGCGTACGTGATGCCGTCGAAGTTGACCAGTACGTCGTCGAGGTCGCGGATGTCGGCCATGATCGGGTGGGTGGACGGCAGCTGGTCCTGCCGGTACGCCCAGGTCTTCATGGAGTTCGCGAACGTCGTCCACGAGTGCGGCCACTTCGAGCCCGGCGCGTCCGCCTGGCAGGCGATCGAGGTGTAGGTGGCGAACGACTCGTTCAGCCACAGGTCGTTCCACCACTCCATGGTGACCAGGTCGCCGAACCACATGTGCGCCAGCTCGTGCAGGATCGTCTCGGCGCGCGTCTCGTACGCCGCGTCCGTCACCTTCGAGCGGAAGACGTACTGGTCGCGGATGGTCACCGCGCCCGCGTTCTCCATCGCGCCCGCGTTGAACTCCGGCACGAAGAGCTGGTCGTACTTCGCGAAGGGGTACGCGTAGTCGAACTTCTCCTGGAACCAGTCGAAGCCCTGCCGCGTGACGTCGAAGATCGCTTCCGCGTCGAGGAACTCGGCGAGCGACGGCCGGCAGTAGATGCCCAGCGGAACGGACTGCCCGTCCTTCTCGTACGAGCTGTGGACCGCGTGGTACGGCCCGGCGATCAGCGCGGTGATGTAGGTGGAGATCCGCGGCGTCGGCTCGAAGCGCCAGACGTTGCCGACGGGCTCAGGAGTGGGCGAGTTGGAGATCACGGTCCAGCCCTCGGGAGCCTTCACGGTGAACTGGAACGTCGCCTTCAGGTCCGGCTGCTCGAACGACGCGAACACGCGCCGCGCGTCCGGCACCTCGAACTGCGTGTAGAGATACGCCTGCTGGTCGACCGGGTCGACGAAGCGGTGCAGGCCCTCGCCGGTGTTGGTGTACGAGCAGTCGGCGACGACCTTCAGCTCGTTCGGGCCGGCGTGCAGGTGCTTCAACGCGATCCGGGAATCCCGGAAGATCGCGGCGACGTCCAGCGACTTCCCGTTCAGCACGACCTCGTGCACCGCCGGCGCGACCAGATCGATGAAGGTCTCGGCGCCGGCCTCCGCGGACGCGAAGCGCACGGTGGTCACGGACCGGTAGGTGCCGCCCTCCTGCGCCCCGCTCAGATCGAGATCGACCTCGTACGCCTCGACGGTGAGCAGGCGCGCCCGCTGCTGGGCCTCGTCGCGGGTCAGATTCGTGCCAGGCACGTGGGCATCTCCTCGGTTTGTGACCGTTCTTCCGGCCAATCCTTCCACGCGGCCGTCGCGCCTGTCGCGGCTGTATCGCACACCGGGGCGGCCCGCGGCGGGGGGCGGCGACCGTGGGGTAGCGCTCAGGGTGCTACCCTGGTAGTATCATTCGTATGAAGATTAGCGTGAGTCTTCCGCAAGAGGATGTGGCCTTCGTCGACGAGTACGCCGCGAAGACCGAAACCGAGTCCAGATCAGCCGTGATACACGCCGCCATCGAACTGCTGCGGGCCGCCCAACTCGAGGCGGAGTACACGGAGGCGTTCGCAGAATGGGACGCGAGCGAGGACGCTGCGCTCTGGGACCGGACGGTGGGGGACGGCATCACCGATGCGTAGAGGTGACATCTACCTGGTAGACCTGGAACCGGCCCAGGGCAGCGAGGCCAACAAAGTGAGGCCCGCGGTTGTCGTGTCCAACGACGGCGCCAATCAGTCGGTCGAGCTCAACCGAAGAGGCGTGGTCACCGTGGTGCCGCTGACCTCGAACACTTCTCGGGTCCTCACCTTCCAGGTCCTCCTCCGCGCCGACGAGTGTCGTCTGGCCAAGGACTCCAAGGTTCAGTGCGAGCAGGTACGGGCAATCTCGCCGGACCGTATCCTGCAGCGCGTCGGCTTCGTCCCTCGCCAGCGCATGGCCGAGATCGATGCGGCGCTGCGGCGGCATCTCGCGCTCTGAACACGCCGAGGGGCGGGCGCCGGTCGCGGCGCCCGCCCCTCGTTGCGTACCGGGTGTCAGCCCTGGAGCTCGGCCGCCACCAGCTCCGCGATCTGCACGGCGTTCAGCGCCGCGCCCTTGCGGAGGTTGTCGCTGGACAGGAAGAGCGACAGGCCGTTCTCGACGGTCTCGTCGGTGCGGATGCGGCCCACGTACGAGGCGTCCTTGCCGGCGGCCTGCAGCGGGGTCGGGATCTCCGAGAGCTCGACGCCCGCGGCGTACCGCAGCAGCTCGTACGCGCGCTCCACGCTGATCGGACGCTCGAAGCGGGCGTTGACCTGGAGCGAGTGACCGGAGAAGACCGGGACCCGGACACAGGTGCCGGAGACCTTGAGCCCGGGGATCTCCAGGATCTTGCGGGACTCGTTGCGGAGCTTCTGCTCCTCGTCGGTCTCGAACGAGCCGTCGTCGACGATGGAGCCCGCGAGCGGCAGCACATTGAAGGCGATGGGGCGCTTGTAGACGCCCGGCTCGGGGAACTCGACCGACTCGCCGTCGTGGGTCAGGTTGGCGGCGTTCTCGACGACCTTCTTCACCTGCCCGTCCAGCTCGGCGACACCGGCCAGACCCGAGCCGGATACGGCCTGGTAGGTCGTGGCGACCAGCGCCGTCAGCTCCGCCTCGGCGTGCAGCGGCTTGAGGACGGGCATCGCGGCCATGGTGGTGCAGTTCGGGTTGGCGATGATGCCCTTGGGGCGGTTCCTGATCGCGTGCGGGTTGACCTCGGAGACGACCAGCGGCACGTCGGGGTCGCGGCGCCAGGCCGAGGAGTTGTCGATCACGACGGCACCCTGGGAGGCGACCTTCTCCGCGAGGGCCCTGGAGGTGGCGCCGCCCGCCGAGAAGAGCACGATGTCCAGGCCTGAGTAGTCGGCCGTGGAGGCGTCCTCGATGGTGATCTCCTGGTCCTGCCACTGGAGGGTGGACCCGGCGGAGCGCGCGGAGGCGAACAGCCGAAGCTCGCCGACCGGGAACTTCCGCTCGGCGAGGATCTTGAGCATGACTCCGCCGACCTGACCGGTGGCTCCGACGATTCCGACCCTCACGCTGATCTCCTTGGTGCGTATCTGCTGGCTGCGGGTGCTGCGGGTGCTGCGAGTGCTGCGGATGCTCTCCATGATGCGTATGACCGGGGTCGGCTTGTCCAATCCATTCCATTGTCCGAGAGGCGGCACGACGGAGGGCGGGCGCCCGGGAAGGCGCCCGCCCCCTTGTCCTGCGGGTCGTGCGGGTGGTGCAGGTCACACCGTCGTTACGGAGTGACCTTCTCGATCTGGACACTGCCGGCGCCCGCGGCGGTGCCGCGGCCGTTCAGCAGCTTGACCTCGCCGAAGAACTGCCGGCCCTCGGGGGCCGCACCGTTCACCAGGACCTCGGCGGAGACCGGCGCCGACGCGCCGCTGGCGAGCTTCACCGTCGCCGACTCGTCGACCTTGACCGTGCCGAGCGAGGACGCGAAGAACACGTCCCGGTAGTCGTAGGTGGTGGAACCGGCCGGGACCGAGTAGCCGTCGACCTCGATGGTGTACGTACCGGCGGCCGGCTTGAGGAGGGTGACCGCCTCCTCGGAGTCGCCGTCGGCGGACGAGCCGACCGTCTTGCCGTCCTTCTTGACCGTGAGGTCGAGGTCGGCGGCCTTGTCGGAGACGTTGCCGATGGCGACGTCGAGGCGCTCGACACCCTCACCGATGACGACGGTGCTGGTCTGCGTCTCGTGGTGCGCGATGGTCGGCTTGGCGACCTTCGCGGAACCGAGCGAGCCGCCCTTCAGCTTGCCGTCGATGGCGGCGAAGCCGTTGGTGACCGTCCACTGGACCGGGGCCGGCGTGCCGACCTTGGCCTCAGGGAGGACCTGGACGGCCGGGTCGAAGGAGGCACCCAGGACCGCGACGTCCAGCTTGTACGGGTTGTCGAGCAGCGGCGACGTACGGCGCGACTCGACCTCGATCTCCCAGACGCCCGGCTGCGGCTTCGCGTACGAACGCAGGTCGGGGCGGCAGGTGTTGGCCGGGTTGGGGTAGTTCGGGTAGCAGTTGATCGTCGACGTCGGGTCAGACGGCACACCGTACGGGTGGATCGAGATGAACCGCGTCTGGCTGCCCTCGGCGAGTCCGCCGAGCGCGACCTCCAGGGACTGCGCGCCCTGCGGCACCGTCACGAAGTACGACTTCGGGGCGTTGCGCTGGACCGAGCCCTCGGCCGAGAACGCGTACGACGGCTTGGCCAGCTCGTGCGAGGCGACCACGGTGGTGAGGATCTGCTTGTCGATGCCCTCGGTGCGGGTGTCGGTCACCTCGAGGATCGCGCTGTGCACGCCGGCCGTGCGCGGCTTGGCGGAGACCTTGACGGTGACCGGCTGGTTCAGCGGGAGCTTGACCTCGTCGTCACCGACGATCCGGAAGGTGCCGTCGTTGTTCTCGAAGTGCAGCTCGTGGCGCAACGGACGGTCCGGTCCGGTGGTCCGGGTGATCGTGATGTCGTACGTCTTCTTCTCGCCGGTCTTCAGGCCGCCCTCGCGGTCGTACAGACCGGTGCCGAAGCCCGGGGTCTTCAGGAACTGGTCGATCGCGGTGTCGACCGGGGCCTTGACGCTGTACTCGTGGGCGGCGGCGCCGTCCTCGATGGCCTCCCAGGCGTCGACGACGTTGATCCGGCCGGCGCCTTCCTCGTGCGCCTGGACGCCGCGGATGTGGTCGGCCGTGCTGACCAGCGCGGTACGCAGCTTCGCCGGCGTGAGCTCGATCTTCTTCTGCTTGGCGGCGGAGAGCAGCAGCGCGCTCGCGCCCGCGGCCTGCGGCGAGGACATCGAGGTGCCCTGCAGCATGGAGTAGCCGGCCGGGAGCTGGTAGCCCGCCTCGGCGACCGGGCCGCCGGGCGACCAGGTCTGGGTGGTGTTGATGGAGGCGCCGGGCGCGGTGATGGTCGGCGTGAAGCCGCCGTCCTCGCGCGGGCCGCGGGAGGAGAAGGGCATCATCGCGTACTTCTTCTCCACGACCGAGCCGTAGTTGGCGGCCCAGGTCTCCTTGGAGATGGCGGCACCGACGCTGATGACCTTGTCGGCCAGCGCCGGGTCGCCGATGGTGTTCACACCGGGACCGCTGTTGCCGGCCGAGACGACCAGCTGGACACCGTAGGTGTCGATGAGGCGGGTGTAGAGCTCCGCGCGGGCGTTGTTGCCGTCGTTGAGCGCCGGCAGGCCGCCGATGGACATGTTGACGATGTCCACGCCGCGGTTCACGACGAGGTCGATCATGCCCTCGGTCAGCGCGACGTTGGTGCAGCCGCCGGACCAGGTGCAGGCGCGCGAGGAGACGAGCTTGGCGCCGGGGGCGGCGCCGTTCATCCGGCCGCCGAAGAGGCTGTTGGCGGCGGTGATGCCGGCCACGTGCGTGCCGTGCGAGCCCTCGATGACGCCGACGCTGACGTAGTCGGACTTGGCGCCGGCCGCGTTGTAGACGACGTCCTTGCGGATCTCGACGACGAACGGGATGCGCTCGACAACCTCGGTGGCCGGGTTGTCGGTGCCGAAGTAGCCGATCTGGAAACCGTCCTTGTACGGCTTCATGGCGTCGTCGTTGGTGAAGTCCGCGTCGTTGTTCAGGTCGACACGGGCGGTCCCGGCGGCCGGGTCGTAGAGCACGCCCCAGACGTCGGTGGTGTCACCGTCGCGGTTGAGGTCTCCCGCCATGTCGCCGCCGGTGGTGGCGGACTCGGCGAAGTTCCGGAACATGTACGAGCCGGCGGGGGCCGAGTACGTACGGGTGCCCGAGGTGAACGTCGGGCCGGTCACGGCGCCGTTCATCCGCAGCCAGGTGTCGTCGCCGTCGGCGACCGGGTCGGTGGCCGTCACCCAGTCGACGATCTTGCGCTCACCGGTGGTGGTCTTCTGCAGTGCGGGGTGCCCGACGTCGACACCCGAGTCGAGGATGCCGATGGTGATCCCGCGGCCGTCGGCCTTGGGGTTGTCCTCGACGAACTCGACCGCGCCGGTCTCGAAGGACGGGTTGTACGGGTTCTCCGCCGGGGTCTTCTTGCCGGGCGCCGGGTAGGTCCCCTGCGCCGCGGTCTTCGCGCCCTTGGCGCGGTCGGCCGCCGGCGTCGGGTCGTCCAGCTCGATCTCGTGCTTGAGGTCGATGCCGTGGACGCTGGAGAGCTTCGCGGCGGAGGCGATGGCCGATTCGGCCTTCGCGGTGGGGACGGTGGCCCGGACGTAGCCGAGCTTGTCGTACGTCTGGCCCACCGTGGCGCCCTGCACGCCGTCGAGCTGCTTGGCCACCTGCTCGGTGGCACCGGGGGCGGTGGCCACCATCAGCGTGACGTTCTTCTCGCCGCCGGCCTCGGCCTCGGCGAGAAGGTCGGCGTCCGCGTCTCCGAGCTTGTCGGAGGAGGACTTGACCGGGGCGGTGGCGGGGTCGTCCGCGACCGCCGCGAAGGCGGGTACGGGTCCGGTGGCGGCGAGAGCGGCCACGAGGCCCGCGGCGGCCGCGATACGCGCCGCCCGTCTCGCCCCGGATATGGAGCTGGGGGATTCGAGGGTCATCTGCATCCCTGTATGTGAAAGAACGGGTCCGGAATTCGGTGCCGGATGACCGGTCAGCTTTGCGCAAGTGACAGCCGTTTGGGGAGGGTTGTCAGTGGCGGAGGACCGACATGGCGTACTTCCGCCACGGCGCGGGATGCGTCAATGAGGGGCGTAACGGACGATATCGGGATCAGTCGATCGTTGAATGCTTTATCAGACCGGGAGTTGGGCGGTGGCTCCTCGTGAAGTACGGCCGCGGGGGGGGGGGGGGGGGGGGGGGGGGGGGGGGGGGGGGGGGGGGGGGGGGGGGGGGGGGGGGGGGGGGG
>NZ_JBSOPZ010000013.1:0-182944 GCF_053763515.1 Streptomyces mabaensis | reverse complement strand
ATGGTGCCTTGTCGGCGTTTGTTGATTTCTAGGAGGAACAAAGTTTTTTTTTTTGGTGCCTTTTTCCATTCTTCCCCTGGGCAGCCCTCCCCCCGCTGAGGGGGTCAGCAGCAGGGGCCATCGCCGCAGCAGGTCGGCGGGTTGCACGACGCCGCCGTGCCCCACAGCTCGTGGTCGACGACAAACCCGGCATCTTCAATGGCCTGGACGGTGCGCGTGATGGCCACGCCATCGCGGAGCCGTCGGCCCTTGAAGGGGTTGTGGTGGATGAACCGGCCGGCGTACTGCTGGCACCACGCGGCGTACTCGCGGGTGTGCAGGACGAACGCGTGCCATCCCGGGTCGACCCTCTTCGACGGAGAGAGCGGGACGTCGTTGCGGTGAGCGGTCATGGCGAGGAAGGCGAGGGCCTGATCCATGACGCGTTCGGCGACCGGCCGGGGCAGGCCTTCCTCGTGCTCGAGGAAGACGACCAGGCGGTCGAAGAGTTCGGCGTCGATGAGGGTGCGGCCGAGGGCCTGTTCTGTTGCGAGAGCGGTCATGCGATGCTCCAAGGGTGCGTCTGCGGTGCCGGGCCCATCCCGGCGCCGTCGTGCACGTGCTGGGCCCCTTGGGGCCCGCCCGTTCCGGCCGTGTCCTGCCAGGGAATGGCGGCCGGGACGGGAGTCACGAAGTGGCGTTGCTGCAGCGAGGGCAGGCGCGTGGGAACCACCGAGTCGTGTGGTCGAGGATGTGCAGCTTCCGCGGCCCGAGGTCCACGGCGTGTCCGTTGTCGAGCGTGATGCCGCACCAGACGCAGGCGCGTCCGCGTACCTGCGGCTGCGACAGCGTGGCCACGGCGGGCAAGTCCGAGACCGTCCTGGTCACTGGGCTGAGCCCGCGCCGTGGTCGGCGCTGCAGGAAGCTGGCGCGCCGAGGGGCCGGTCAGAGACGCGAACGGTACCGCGGGCGCGGGCGCACGAGGCGTGGGCGTACTGACTCCAGCCCGGGCCGCTGTTGGAGTGCACGATCGCGATCAGGACATCAGCCCCGTCACGCTGGCAGTAGATGCAGATCATCCGAGGCGCCCCCTTGGCTGCAGTGACTGTCCTGCTGCAGACCGTAGGAACGTTGCTCAGAAAGCCCGAGCGAATTGCTCGCTATTTCTCGGATCCGTCCGGGGATTGCTCCCTACGAGGAGACGACGGCATCCAATGCGTCTGTGAGGAGCCGTCGAGCGCCCCCGCCGTAGCGCGCCATCGTCGCCAGCCGGTCGAACACGTTGCGGTACAGACGCAGTTCCTCCGGCTGCGTCAGGCGCATCTCCGCGGCGAACGTCTCGACCATGATGATCCGGTCGTCGAACATCCAGAAACCGTGAAGTGGGCTGACGGGCAGACGGACACCGAACGGAACGATGCCCAGACGAACGGACGCGAGCGAGGACGCGCTGACGAGCCGGTCGATCTGCCCGGCCATGACGTCGCGGGGGGCGGTGCCGTACCGCAACACAGCCTCGGTGATGAGGAAGTGGAAGTGACGGCCCGGCTGGTACAGAGCCGCTTGGCGTTCCATGCGGGCCTGTACGCCCGCGTCGATGTCGTTGACGACGCCGTACAGGTCGACGACCTCGGCGAGGCGGCAGCGCGCGTACTCGGGAGTCTGCAGCAGGCCGGGAACCCACGTGTTCTCGAACGCCCGGATAATGCGGGTGCTTGCGTCGACCTCGGCCAGGGCCTGCTGTCGAAGCTTCGTTCCGTCGCGCAGTTGCCGGCGCCATTCCGCGTACTGCGTTTCGAGGTTACGCAGGGAAGCGATGAGAGACGGCACGGATGGGGATGCCTTGCAAGCTGCTGCCCAGACCGTCAGGTCTTCCTCGGACGGTGTCTGTCGCCCGAGTTCAATCTTGCTTACCTTGCTGGCAGGCCAGCCCAGTGCCTCCGCGAGCTCCTTGCCGTTGAGCGTGGCGTCACGTCGGAGTTCGCGGAGGCGCTGGCCGAGCGCTTCACGCGCTTCGTGGATCTTTGTCACCGAGCGTCGGTCCGCCCTGCGACGTAGGCGGCATACGGCGTGGCGTGGTGCCATGCCTTGTCCCGCAGATAGCTGTGCCTGACCACCTCGGCGGGGTCCTCGACTATCTCGGTGCCGAGGGGTACCCCGTCGTCGGTGAAGTGCATACGCCCCAGACGGCGCGAGTCGAATAGCCAGTAGTCGTACCTGGGGAGGCCCAGCTTGTCTGCCTGATCCTGCGCCAGATACCGAATGTCCTCGCCGACCTGGACGTTGAACTGGCACAGCCACAGTTCGAACTCGAGGTAATCGGTGAGGGCGTCGGGTACGACCCGCACGCGCTCGATCCGCTTGCCCTGCTCGATGCCGCGACGCATGGTCTCCAGCCACGACTGGAACCATTCGGTGCCCGGGTCGTCACCTCGCCGGAACGCGGCGAATGGCTCCTGTTCCTCGTCGACGGTGTAGACCGTGCGGGTCTCCAGCCGCCAGGCCGTGTGCTCGAAGTCCTCGAAGAGGCGGCCGAACGCCTCGCCGGTGATCAGGTCGGGCACGTCACTCCTTGGGTGCGAAGCGGACCAGCAGTTCGCGTGGGATCTCGACGATGTCCTCGCCGTCGAGTACGTCCCGCAGCTGGGACCGCGCCTCCTCGTCGGTGACCTTGTAGCCCTGGACGACGATGGTGCCGCGGTCGGTCTCGTACAGCGTCGGGCAGTTGCCGCCGCCCGAGGTGGTGCCGATGAAGCGTAGCTCCATGATGCTTCCCCTCTCGCTGACATTTCTCGAAATTGCAGCACCGGGCGGCCGGTTGGACAAGGGCGCGTTCCGGACACGACGAACGCCCCCTGCCCGGTCCGTGAGGACCAGACAGGGGGCGCAATGCGTCACGGGTATTGACGGCGGTAGGGGTCAAGGCCAGCAGCCAGGGGCTCCGGTTCTTCTGGCGGTGGCGCTCCGTTGCGGCGGCACACCAAAGCGTCGGGGTCGTCCGCCGGGGGCTGCATGCTGTAGCCGTCAGGGCAGGTCTGACCGTCCTTCCCATCGGCCCCATCGCGGCCGTCTTTCCCGTCGGTCCCGTCACGGCCTGGGGGCCCGCTCGGGCCGGGGGCAGTCGAGTCCGCCCCGGGCTGCCCGGGGGGCCCCGAGGGTCCGGGCACGGTGGAGTCCGCGCCCGGTTTCCCGGGTGGGCCGGAAGCCCCCGGTGACGGTGTGATCGTGGGTGCCGGCTGGCCGTCTGCCCCGTCGCGTCCGGGTGGTCCAGCCGGCCCGACCTCACCGCGGGAGCCTGGCTCCCCGGCGACGGGCGTTCCGCCCAAGCGCTGCACCTGCTCCGCCAGTGCATCTCGCGCTTGGTTCGCGGTGCGCAGGTCGCGTGCCAGGTCTTGTACGGTCAGCAGCGCGGCGCCGGCGAGGAGGGCGCCGAGCACGGCGAGGAGGTTGCCCTGCCAGGATCGTTTCCTCTCTGGGGACTTATGGCGCTTCACGCTGTCGCCCCCGTCACGATCGCCGCCAGGTAGGGGAGCAGCGCCACGACGACAGTGATGACGACGCCGATCATCCACCGGCGGGTGGCGATGATGCGTTCCGCATCTTTCTCCCGCTGCGTTTCGAGCGCGGTGACGCGTTCACCGAGCTGGTTCTTCTCGATGGTGTAGACGTCGACCGGAACGACTTTGTCGAGGCGCCTGTTGAGCTGCTCCAGGTCCTCGCGCCAGTCTTCGCGCAAGGATTGGATGAGCCGCCCGAGCTCCCCATTCGACGGCTCCTCAGCCACGTGCTACTCCGATCAGACGCCCGTGGGCCTGGCAGGTACGGCAGGCGTGACCGGTGACACCTGCCCGCGGGTGACGAACATGAGGACCCCGAGGACGAAGCCGTTGATCGCGGCCACATGCGTGGGTGCAGCCTCGTAGCCGAATGCGGCCACCGCACTCGCGATCGTCGCGACCGCCGTCGTGAACGCCTGCGGAGCGATCGGCCTCGTCAACGCCGCGGCCACCGCTCCCAGGACCGCGGACGATCCGGCGACGATCCAGCCCGCCTCTTCGGCACTGAGCCCGCCTACCTGGAAGGTGACCAGCAGGCCGAGCACACCGGCGAGCGAGTTGAGCCACAGGGCCGGCTCACGATTGAGAATTCTCATGGCAGTTCCGTTTCTGCGAGTCGGGGTTCAGGCGGTGGGCCAGTACGGGCCCTGAACGAGGCGGTGCTCGACCTCGACACCGGGCGCGTCGGCGACGATCTCGAACTTGAGCTGCCAGCCCGGCTTGAGGCTTCCGGCCTTGGAGAACTGGGGGAAAGATTCGCCGTCGCGTGTCACAGCGTCGATAGCGAGGCCGTCGCTCTTGTAGTTGTCGGAAATCCTGTGGTGGAAGAAGCGGCCCTGAACGCGCATGCCCGGTGTGGTGCCAGTGAGGTGGACCTGGACGTGGACGTTGTAGGCAGTTTCTCCGGTCTCGGACCCCTGCAAGATGGCGGAGTCGTTGGCCATGTGGAGCAGCGTCCACTCGCCGGGGGTGAGCAGCGGGCCGCCGGCCTTCGACTCGGACAGGACAGGGGGCATGAGAGCGGTCTCCTCTACGGGGGGCGGGGGTGTGGGTTCTTCGACGGTGGGTGCGGGCCGCGGTGCGCCAGCGTGTGCCCACGCGTACAGGGGTCCGCCGGGGCAGTCGGTGGAGTAGCCGTCCTTGTGGCCGCCGAGCCAGGTCCCGGCAGGGCCTTCGGTGCGGCAGTAGTCGACCGCGTCGCGCAGACCGTGCAGCTGGTCGTCGGTGGGTTCGGTTAGGCCCTTGGAGCCGACCAGGGCCGCGATCGCGTAGTCCTGCTCGTTCAGCGCCGTGTTGCCGTTCGCCGAGTTGCGGCGCTCCAGGCCGCGGCCCTCGTGGACGTAGCCGTGGGTGCAGACGACGAAGCTGTAGCCGATGTCCGACCAGCCCTTGCCGTCCATGTGAGCGTCCTGCAACCTGCGGACGTAGGCGGCGCACTGCTCGTGCGGACGGTCGGCGTAGAAGGTGCCGAGGTAGTGGACCTTGACGCCGCGGCGGGGACCGGCGTACCGGGTCGCACCGTTCGGCCTGCGATACGGGCGTGCACCCCACTCGGAGCGCGAAACCATTTTCATGAACTCCCCCTTCTCAGGGCATGGGGAAAGCCCCGGCCGTCGGCTCGGGGCTGCGGTAAGGAGACGCGTCGGGTCAGGTCGTTTCGTAGTCGAGGGTCAGGCGTAGTTGTGTGCCGTTGGCCCAGGTGAACGGGACGTTGTTCGCGGCTTGGGACAGGTTGCTGACCGAGCCGGACGCGGGGAAGAAGATCAGCGCAGTCGTCGCGCCCGTGGAGACGAGCGTCTGGCCGAGGTATCGCTGCGACAGGAACGCGTGGGCCAGCCCGGCTCGCTGGCCGACCGATGCCGCCGTGAACGGCAGGCTCATGGAGTACGCGCCGCTGCCGTAGGTCGTGGACGACCCGGTCACCAGGTCTATCTGAACGTGGCAGGTCCGGCCGAACTTCATGTAGCGGCCGGTGATCGTGCCGTTGCCCACGACCGGGTTGGTGGTCACCGCGGTCCATGACGGCGTGTAGCTGGTCCACGCCGCGAACATGCTGTTGAACTGGTCGCGCACCTCCTGATTCATCAGGGCCGCCGTCACGGTCTCGCCAACCACCCAGGTCCGAGGAGTGAACGTCATGGATTCCTCCTGGGCGCCGGCCGGGAGGGCGGCATGGGCAGCTCGACTCTGCGAGCAGCATCGATACGCGCGCCGGCTTCCTCGGGCGGGACGCGAGGCAGTTCATCGACGGGTGGTTGCGGCGGCCGGTCCGGAGACGTCGCGTCGTCCGGGTGCCACCAGTTCCGCCCAGACGGCAGCTCCTGTTCGACCGACGTCTCGGCCGCCGCTGCGTCGGTGGGAAAGTCCAGGGCGATCCAGCCGAGTCCGCACTCGGTACACGCCATCCGCGGATCCGTGGGCGTCACCACCTGCGCGCTGCCGCACGGGCAGTCCGCCACCCACCGGTTGTGGTTGATCCGCGCGTAGGCCCGCACCCCGATCACGAAGCCGTCCGGCGGGGCGACGCGGCGCTGCACCCGGTGCTCAATCCAGCGGAACACCCGCTCCGCCGGCGGCACCAGGTCCCAGGCGTCAGCCGGCTGGGACGGGGGCGGGGTGTAGAAGGTTTCCGCGCGCTGCACGGCGATGGGCATGCGGGCCTCCCTCAGTAGGCGAGCCGGGTAGTGGAATCCAGCACCGAGTAGGTCGCATCGTCGAGGACCCATACGGAGTCGGTCGCCGAGCGGCTGGTGTGGAACTGGATCACGTGGGACGCGTGGCGGATCGTCTCGGTGTAGCCCTCGATCGTGACCCGCAGCGTCGACGACGGCGCCTGGGCGGGCAGGCCTGTGACGGAGAAGTAGCTGCTGACGTCGCCGTCGAGGATGTTCGGGTAGGCGGCCAGCGTGTACGCCTCGACCGCGACCTGGCGCAGCTCCGGGGGCGGGTCGGCGTAGCGGCTGATCGTCCAGTTCGCCGCGTCGAGGACGGCGAGGTCGGACGTCTTGAGGATGGACAGCTCGCGCTCGATGGTGCCGTAGGTGTCGCGCGATGCCTGGTTGAGGATGCGCTGGGTGGCGCCGCCGGGGCGGGACGCGACGATCGTGTTGACCTGCTTCTGGTCATCGTCGGAGATTTCGACGTCGCCGGTGACGAGGTCGGCGTAGCTGACCGTGAACACCTCGCTCAACGGGTCCGGGTTGTACCGGACATCGCGCCCTTGGTAGGCGAGCCCGTAGCCGTTGCGCTGGGCAATGAGCTTCGCGGCTTCGGTCTGCTCAACCTCCTTCATCCGCGCCAGCGCAGTGGAGCCGCCCTGCCCCTGGCCGGCGACCGGGTCGTGCACGACGCCGGTGACCGTCACCGAGGAGACGCCCGCGTAGGAGGCGAGGCGCTGGATCCGCGCGTCGCCGTCCTCCCCCGAGTGGGCGGTGGTGCCCGAGGTGTAGTGCGCGGCCAGTGCCGCACCGAGCGATGCGGACGGGGTGGTGTATATGGCCAGGTGGCTGATGCTGCCTGCCCATAGTCGGCCGTTGCTGTAGCCGCCTACCGACAGGTTCCGGAGCCGGTACATCAGTTCAACGGTGCCGACCGCCACGAGGACGCCGTCGATCCAGACGTCCTGCGCCTGCTCGTCGTACACCAGGTGGTGCATGACGCCGTTGGCGAGATTGCCGCTCGTTGTCCCCACGATCGTGACCGGCGGGCCCCACAGCGCGTACTCGATCTGCAGCACGCCAGAGGCGTCGAGTGCGAAGATCAGTTGCTTCTCTTCGTCGGTTGAGGTGAGCGCGAAGATGACCCGGCTCACGGTCGACGTGCTGAACCAGCACTCGAAGTGGTGCCACTCGGTGGACGACCGGGACTCGAAGGTGGGCCCCAGGTTAGCCGTCAGGTACTTCCCGGCCGATGACGATGCGGGCGTGAAGGTGGGCACCTGGTCGCCGGCCGCCGCTGGCCCGTCGGCCGAGGCGAACTGCAGGGTGCCGCCGGTCAGGGCCTGCGTGATGCCGAGCGGCCCGGCTGTGACCCCAGACAGGTCTCCGCCCGAGATGGAGTCGGACGGCTCGGTCAGGGGGTAGTAGGCGATCGGCGCGTCAAGGAGGATCTCCTCGGCCAGGCAGGACCGCAGGTTCGGCTGGCGGTTGAGCCGCTTGAACAGATCAGTGCAGGTGATCGTGGCCGTGGCGTACAGGCCCTGCCACTTGGTGGGCCAGTCGTTGACCATGCCCCAGAACCGGTGATGATCCCTCGGCGCCACCGGGTCGAACGTGGTCGCGGCCGCGCCGTCCTCGATCTGGCAGGAGTCCACCCACACCACGTCGCCGGCGGCCGGCGTGCCGACCGCGCGGACCCGCACCTGGTGCGAGGTGGACGTCGCCGTGAACGTGACGGTGATCCGCTGGAAGGCGTCGTTGATGGTGCTCTGGGAGCCGATGGCGCCGCCCGCCAGGGACAGCTGCACGGGGGCGTCCCCGGCCGGCACCCACACATAGGCGGAGAACGTGTACTGCTGGCCGATCTGCAGGCCGCAGATCGTGGGCGAAGTGACGGTCTGGGAGGCCACCGCGCCCCAGGTGATGAGCATCGCCTGCGCGCCGTGCTGCACATGCGTCGTCGAGACCACCCGGGTCGGCGTACCGGAAGACACCCAGTCCGTGACGCCCGACTCGAAGCTGGGGTTGGGCATCAGGTTCTTCGCGGTGGTGATGACCCGCACCCTGAGCGGCGTGTCCTTCTTGACGTTCGGGTGGTACGGCGACGACGCCAAGCCGGGGCTGAAGCGGCCGTCGCTGTTGTCGAGGGTGAGCGTGCAGGTCCCCGGCTGAATGTCGGACACCTCATCGGAGGCGCCGCGGTTGATGACCACACTGCTGTTGCGCACGTCAACGAACTCGGTGATGTCCGTCCACGTGATGCTGGCCAGCGCTGTCGAGACCGTAGACCCGAATCCGCACTCGACCACCAGCCGTGTCACCTAACCCACCCCCAACTGGACGTTCGCGCCGTAGGCCCGCTTCAGCTTCAGCAGCTGCCGCTGCGCCTCGCGGGCTGCGGCGAGGGGATCGGTGACACCGGTGATGGTGATCGGCGCGTGGATGACCACGGTGGTCGGCGCAGCTGCCGTCGGCCTCGCCACCGCCGAGCGTGCGGCGGATGCCCCGGCGCCGAGCTTCCCCTCGTTGAGGGACTGCATGAAGGCGAGTCCGTACTGGGCGACCGACTTGGCCCTCATCACGAACTCGCCGTTCGACACCCGCGCGAGGATGCTGTCCGAGGTGCCCGTGCCCGGTCCGCGGACCGGGCCGCCGCCGGGGTAGCCGACCAGGCCGCCCTGCGCGTATCCGAGCTGGGTTCCGTGCGACCCCTCCTTCCGGGCTTGCAGGTGGGTGATGACGTAGGTGTGCGCCGTCTTCCCGTTCAGGGCGTTCAGCTCACCCCTGGCCTTGCGGATCTTCGCTTGCAGGTCGGCGATGTTGGCCTTGAGCTTGGCCTGCTTCTCCGGCGGGACACTCTTCATCTGCGCCTTGGCCGTCGCAATCTGCGACTGCCAGTTCGCGATGTTCATCTTCAGCTTGTTCTGCGCCAGCTTCGGCGCCACCGATGCGGCGAACTTCCGGGTCTCCCCCTCGGCCGTGTGCAGGCCGGTGATGAAGGTGTTCTTGAACTTGTCGAACTCCCGGTTCGCGCCCTTCAGCTTGTCGCCGATGCCGGGGATCCAGCCGAAGGTGTGCGCGGCACCGGAGATGATCGCGTCGAGGGCGGTGAGTGCGCCGGTTGCCAGGTACCGGAAGCCCTGCACCAGGTGGGGCAGGTGCTCGATTCCGAAGGACACGAAGTCGAGGATTGCGACGGCGCCGATCCGGCTGAACTCCTGGATGCCCTGCTTGTTCTCCTGGACCGACCGCGACAGGCGCTGCAGCGGGCCGACCGCCTGGTCCATCTGGCTGAACGAGGGGAGCAGGGCGCCGCCGATCGCCGATGCCAGCTCCCGGGCCGTAGGCGCCATGATCGACAGAGTGTCGGACAAGGCCTTGACACCGAACCTGGCCTCCTTGAAGACCGGCATCAGCATCTTGAACACGGCGCCCAGGCCGTCCATCAGGGCGGCCGACGTCTTACCCGAGAGGCGCAGGAGCTCGCCGAAGAACGGGCCGAACGTGCGGGCCGCCTCGCCCGACAGCCGGCCGAGGGCGGGCAGGATCTTGTCGTTGATCGCGTAGAAGAGGCCGTCGAGGAACTGGGCGCTCCCCTGCACGCCGGTCTTCAGGCCCTCGAACATGCCGACCAGGCCACCGCCGCCCTTGCCGAGCAGGCCCGCGATGCCGGACGAGAGAGAACGCAGGGTCGGCTCGGACGCCGCGCCAAAGTCAAGGAACCCGCGGGCGAGGGATCCGAGGCCGCTCGTCAGGTCCTTGACGAAGATCGCGCCGAGCTTCATGTTCGCGGCGAAGTCCTTCTGGAAGCCGCTGTCTTTCAGCAGCTTTCCGGCGCCGCTCGCCGCCTCGCCGAAGCCCTTGCCCATCTCGGTCATGCCGCGGCCGAGCAGCTTCACGAACGGCGCTGCGTCCTTCACGGCCTGGGTGAACCCGGGCAGCATCGCCTTCTGAATGTCCTTGCCCAGCCCGGAGAACTGCGTCTTCAGCCCGACCAGTGCCTGGGTGAAACCGCGCGCCTCGGGGCTGAGTTTCTTCAGCGCTTCCTTGTACTTCTTCTTATCCGTGCTGGCCAGCGCTGCCGCCTCGCCGACGCCGGCGAACCCCAGCTTCAACGTGCCTGCGGCGACACCCGCGCCGACCATCATCGGGGCCAGCGCGCCGAGCGCGGGCAGCAGCGACAGGCCGGCGATCGCAGCCACGCCCATCATCGCGCCGCCGAGGCCGCCGCTTTTCCCGCCGACCTGCTCGGCCGCGTCACCCGCCGCGCCGCCGACGGCGCGCAGCGGTCCGGGCAGGCTGGTGAAGTCGCCCCGCATGGCGGCAGCGGCCTGGGCGGTGGTGAGGAACTGGCCGCGCAGGTTGCGCAGTCGGCCCTGCGCGTCCCGCGTGAATGGCAGCTGCGCCGGCATGCGGTTGATCTGGTTGCTCAGCTGGTTGGTGGCCCGGCTGGTGCCGCCGAGACTGCGCTGCACACGAGTCAGCGCACTGTCAGCCCGAGTCGCGAACCTCCGCGCCGCGATGGAGCTGTTGGTGAACGACGCGTCCAGACGGCGGTGCAGGCGGTGCGCACTGTCGCCTGCCCGGTTCAGGACCCGGCTCAGCCGGTCGTCTCCATCGAGGACGAACCGCATGACTCACCCCCCGCTACTGGCAGCGCGTTGCTGCTTCTGGTGTTCGTCGACCCAGGTCGCGAGGGTGTCGAAGTCCTCGATGGCGAGCCGGTCGACCTGCTCCGGTGGGATGTGCAGCACGTGCGCGAAGAGACCGAGGTAGGTCAGCCGTCGCTCGGCGAAGGACTCGCCTCGAGGAGCTCCCCGCCTTTTGGGTCCGTGGCTTGTCCGGTCGGGTCCGCGGTCAGTTCCTTGATGAGCGTCTCGGCGAACTGCCGGTCGTCCGCAGCTTCGAGGAGTTCCTCGAACGCGGTCGTGCGGGTCCCCTCGTCAGCCCGGAACGTCTCGGCGAAGTGCTCGGCGTACTGCCGGATCTCGCGGTCGTCCAGGCGGGCCCTCAGTTCGTCCTGGAACGGGTCGAAGTCGGCGTATGGCAGGGACGGGTTCGACCGCTTCTTGACCACCCATGCGACGGTGCGCATCGCGGTGACGTCGCCGTTGCCCATGGCGTCGAGCATCTCGGGCCAGCGGCGTGAGGCTGTCCGCTCGATGATCTGGATCTCGCTGGTACGGATCCTGCGGGCGTCGAACCGCTCCGGCTCGCCGTCCTCCGGCGAATACACGATGATCACTGCGCGCTCCTTCAGCCGCCCAGCGAGCGGCGTACATCGTCGGTAATGCGCGCCACTTCGGCGCGCATGCGGGGTTCGTGCTTGCGGACCGTCGCGTCCCACCAGGCAGGGGAGGCGTACTGCGTGGACCACCTGCGGCGGTTGCCGTACACGGGGTGCCGCCAGCGGGTGTCGTTCATCGCCTTCGGCATGCCGCGCAGGTCACGCGGCAGCGCGGAGCGGTCGATCCACACCCGGGCTCCGGGCTGGGCGCCGGTGCGGACGCTGATGCGGATCGCGCTGGCGATGGTCGCGCGCAGCGGCCTGGTCGTCGGGCTCGGTCCGCCCCGGCTGCGTCCGCCGTCGCTGCGAATGTTCAGCGTCCGCATGGTCCGCTCGAGGTCGTCCTTGAGCGGCTCAGCCGCGCGACGAATGCGGCGGGCGAAGTTCTGCTGCAGGCGCGGCCCGCCGGCCGCCCGCAGCCGACGGCTGAACTGAAGAAGCGTCGTCGTGTTGAGGATGCGGATCTCGCCGACGGCCATGGCCGTCACCTCCTACAGCGTGACGTCCGAGGACATGTACTCGATCTTGGGCAGGTTCGTGCCGTCGAAGTACCCGGTGAACTGCAGTGTGGGCTTGACGACATCGAAGCCGTCGATCGTCGGGGGCGCTTCGTCGAACTTGATTGCGGGCGCGACGATGCGGAAGGTCTCGTTGTGGGGGGCCGCGATGATCGGACCGAGGAACTCCCACACGAACGACGTCGCAGCGTCGCTGGTGTGCAGGTCGTCCAGGGTGGTGCTCACGTAGTCCATCTCCAGCGAACCAGTGATCTTCGTCAGGTCGTTGGAGATGGGCTCCTTCTTCAGCCCGGCCTGCCCGGCGTAGAACCGGTCTACAGCCAGCCCGCGTTCGATCTTCACGGACACCTTGCGGATCCCGTCCAGCGCAGTCTCCGTGCCGAAGGTGCCGGCCTTGACCGCCATCTGCGCGAAGTGGAACGGGGCCACCGCCGGGTAGCTGGCGACCGCCAGGGTCTGGGTCTCGTCGCAGTCCTTGCCGTCGATCTCCAGTGACATGGTCAGCATGCCGCCGACCTCGCAGGAGAACTCAGCCGAGATGATCTTGCAGCCGACGAACGTCTTGTCCGTCACGATGCCCGTGGTCAGCGGGACGCCCTTCTGGATCGTCAGGCTCTTGCCCGCGACGTCCGCCAGGGTGTGCGTCTGCAGGTAGGCCGCAGTGGCGCCCTGCTGCACCGGGGTCACGGTCGTACCCATCAGCGCCTGAAGGATGATCCCCATGCCCTTGTTGACGACCTCCAGCTCGACCGAGCCGGTGGCCTCCTTCTGGGTCAGCACCCGCCGCGAGGACAGCGCCAGCTGCCTGCCGGCCGCGATGCCCGCACTGACCGCGGTGGTCTTCTTGAGGACGAGGCTTTCCTTGCTGAACTCGTAGAACTTCGTCGGCGCCACGAAGGTGCCGTAGCTGGACTCGGCTGCGATGCCGAGCTGTGCGCCGAGACCGGATCCGATCGCCACGGGTCAGCCCTCCCTCTGCGACTTGGCCGCGATGGCCTTCTTGGGTTCGGGCGTGGGCTCCTCGAACGACTCCCACGCAGTGGTCTGGCAGACGTAGCCGGCGTACCGGGCGTCAGGTACCTCGACCACCTCGTCCGGCTGGACGGTGCGCTCCTCGCCGAGCTCCGGAACATTCACCGGGTTGCGGCCGATGTAGCGGACTTTCGCCACGGGACTACTCCTTCTGGGCATGGCGAACAGCCCGCACCGTGCGGGCTCCTCTGGTGTTGGTCAGATGCGGGCGCGGCAGGTGATGGTGAACGCGAGCGAGGCCTGCACGCCGTCGTTGTTGAAGTCCTGCCGGAGCACGATCCTGGTGATGTGCGCCCACTGGACGACGCCGCCCAGCGCCGGTGCGGCCGGCTTGGCGACGCTCGCGCGTAGCGCGTTCTCGACGACGGCGAGCAGCTCGTAGGCGCGGGCGCGGCGAACGCCGATGTCGTTGTCGCCGGACCAGGTGTCGAGCCAGCAGGCGATCGAGAAGTCGGAATCCCTGGACCGGGCGCCAGCGTAGGCGAACTGCTGGATCTCCTCGACCGCCTGCTCGCCGCCGTCCTGCCAGCCGATGACCACGATCTCCGAGTCGGCCATGTCGAGGGTGGGCGGGCCGTCGATGACCTGCACGCCACTCAGGCCCGCCTCGGCCCGGAGCAGGGCGAGGATCGCGTTGATTGCGGCAGGTACTGCTGAGGTAGCCATCTACGCAATCCCGGGCGGTAGTTGTTGCGGGCTGAGCAGCTGCATGGCCCGGTTCGGGATGGCGTATCCCAGGCCGGGGACCGGCTCGCTGACCTCGAAGTCACCGGTGCCGCGCTGCGGCCGGCCCGGTCCCTGCTGGGTGCGCCACAGGTGCTGCAGGATGATCCGGGCGGCGGAGGAGACGGAAGGCGGCACGATGCGCCGCCCGGCCGTGTACGTGACCCGCAGCGGCCCGCACAGCCGCCCGCCGTCCAGCCGGCGCACAATGCCGCTCGGCCCGTCGAGGTCGAGGCCGGCGGCCGCGTAGGACGTGCCGCCGGTGCGGATCGCAGCCACCGTCGTCAGCGACAGCGCCGGGACCTGCCGCAGCGCGAGCGCCTCGGCCAGGCGCACGTCGTGCACCTCGGTGACGGTGCGCACGATGACCGGGCCGACGAAGAATTCCACGGCCTCGGTGCAGGTGTTGATCCAATCGCGGATCTCGTCATCGTGCTGAGTGCCAGTCTGGTTCAGGTGCTTCTTGGCGTCGGCCAGCGACATTAGCGCTGGCGACGTCGCCTCCCGCACGTCGAACGCATCGCTGTACGCGCCGGCGTTGACGCCGGTGGCGACCCACCGCGTGGTGTGCCGACCGGCCTGCACCGTCGTGTAGTCGTAGGCGTAGTTGCCCGTGGTCACCGGGGCGAGGGGGGAGACCACCGTGGTGGTGCTGTCCGGCAAGGTGATCGTCAAGGCCATGGAGCCGGCGTTGGCGAGCGCGCCCGTGGAGTCCTTCACGGTGGTACCCAAGGGCACCACCGCACCGAGGTCGAACATCGCTCAGCCTCCGTTCAACGTCGGGCCCGTGCGGGCGAACGGGAAGAGCGCGCCGGCGGAACGCCAGGGCGCGTCCAGCTGGCCCGGCCGGGTGATGTTCAGCTGGTCGAACTCGGCGAAGTCGCTCACACCTGCGTCGCGGTGGGCCTCCATGAGTAGCGACAGATCCGACCCCGCCGCCCAGGCCGGTGTCGCCGCGGTACGCCGGGTTGTCCACGCCAGGCCGTCCGGGCTGGTCTCCCACAGCAGCGTCCCGCCGCCCTCCCGCAGCCGCAGCCACGCGTGCGCGACCGGGTCGTAGGCGGGGAACAGCGCGCCCCCGTCGGCGTATCCGATCCGCAGGTACAGGCCCATCGCGTTCTGTGCGGTGTCGATCAGGAACCCAGCGTCGGTGCCGCCCACCGAGCTGAGGACCAGGATCGAGCAGGCCGCCGTCGTCGCCCCGCCGCCGGCCGCGGGTGCGTAGGCGCGCATGGCGACCTGCCCGCCGGTCAGCGTGTAGATGCTCGCCGACCGGTACGCGGCGTAGCCGGTAGTGCACGGCACCCGCGCCCGGCCGCCGGCCTCCAGCGGATCGCCGTAGGACTGCGACCACTTGACCGGGTCGAGGACACCGTCGTCGAAGTTGTCCTGCAGGAGGCCGAGGCCGGGCATGATCGTCAGCCCTTGCCGGGGTTGCCGCGGCGGGGCCGGTCGGCGGTCTTCTGCGCGGCGGGTCGCCGCGCGGTGGCGGTCTCGGCCGGGGGTCGGGTGGCCTCGGGTGTCTCCAGGGGTTCGTCGCGAATCAGCTCGGCGCGGCGCCCGTCGGCCCACGCTGCGGCCTGCGGCCCGGGCAGGTCGATGACCTGCCCGGGCTCCCAGACGAAGCCGTCACCCGACACGCTGGTCAGCATGCGGATCAGGGGCATCAGGCACCGAGCCCCTGGTGGAGGTCGTTGACCTCACGCTCGGCTCGGGACTGTGCCGCCTCGACGGCGGCGTCCTGCGCGTCCTTGAGGGCCTTCACCTCGGCGTCCGGCTCGGACGACCCGACACCGTCCTCGGCCGGCCCGGAAGTGACGCCGCGGGCCGCGGTGTCGACCGCGCTCGCGGCCTGCACCGCGAGCTGCTCCTTGGCCGCGGCGAGCGCGACGTCCTTGTCGCCGATGAACTCGGGGTTGATCTGGTCCATGGATCCGTCCGGCCGCCGTGAGGCCATCACGATCCGGTCGTGGTCGCCCTGCTCGGCCGCCTTCGCGGTGGGCTTGTCCTGCAGCACGCCACTGTCCGGGGTGCTGTCCTTCTTCGGCGAGATCGCCATGCTGCGCTCTCCTTCGCTTGCGTGCCCCTGGGGGGCCTGAGGATCAGGTGGCGGAGTTGCGGTACGCGCGGTACGCGCTGGCGTCCTGCGGGGTGGCGTCCGCGCGGGAGAACGCGAGGAACCCGACCTGCAGGAAGTCGGCGTACCGCTCGGCCAGGCGCAGGGTCTGGATGTCGCGGACGTCGCGGATGAGGTAGCCGGCGAAGAAGTCGCCGAACAGGATGCTCTTCGCGTTCGCGGCCATCACCGGCATGTCCTGGTTGACGGTGTACCCGTAGCCGAGAATCCCGTCCGGGACGCCGACCTGAACGGACGGCTCCCACAGCGGCCGGTTCTGCGTGTCCTTGAGTTTGCGAACCTTCGCCAGAGACGCGTCGTTGAGCATGAACTGCGAGCGGCCGCTCTGGCGGTACGCGGGGTCCACGCTGTGGATGAGGTCGATCAGGTCGTCGTAGGTGACAGACGTGGTCTGACCGGTGGCGCCGGTGACGCCGATGGTCGCATTGGTCTGCACTCCCTCCGGCTGCGCGGTGCCAGTGCCGGTGGTGAAGTGGGTGTTCTGGATGCGGCCGATGCGCTCACCGAGCTTCCGCGCCAGCCAGGACTCCACATCGAATGCGCTGTCCTGCAGCAGCTGCAGGGATACCCGCACCAGCTTCGAGGTGTACATGAAGGCGCCGACGTCGTTCGTGCCGATCGTCACGTCCTGCTCGGTAACGGCGGTGTTCTCCGAGAGGATCGCTCCTACGTTCGCGGTGTCGTCGTTGGTCGGCCACGGCAGCGTCGCCCCGGTCTCCGTGGTGATGATCTCCGCGACGTTCCGCATGGCGCCGTAGAACTTCATCGTCTCGACCATCGTGGCCCGGAACGGTGCTGGCACCAGGTAGCCGCCGGCCGCGCCGGTCGCCACGCCCTGGGCGCGGAGCTCCTTGCCGTCCACCCAGCCGGTGCGCAGGGCCTGCCGCTCCTGCGAGTCGAGGTCCGCGGTGCCCACGCGCATCCAGCTGCGCCAGGCGTCGGTGTAGGCCTTCACGCCTTCCTCGCCGCCGTGGCGAGCGCGCGCCTCCTCGGCCTCCTCGGTGTCCGCCGAGGCGGTGACGACCTGGGAGTAGTCGACGGCGGAGAGGCGGGCGTGCCGCTCCTCGGTCTCGATCTCGGCAGACAGGCGCTCGACGTCGGCGAGCGCCGCGTCCCACGCGCTCTTGTCCTCGGCGGACAGCGGCGTGTCATCGCCGCGGGACTGGAAGACCTGGGCAGCAGACCAGGCGGTTGCCCGCTGGTCGAGCAGGCCCTGAAGTCGGTTGGGCATGTGTGCCTCCAGCACAAGTGGCCCCGTGCCGATGCGGCAGGGGCTGGGGATAGGGATGTGAGAGCGGCTACCGCGCCAGGCGGTAGCGGGCGGCGAGCGCCTCCATGCGCATCGCCTGACGGCCCCCAGTGGTCTCTCCCGGCTGGGTTGCGTCGGTGCCGCGAGTGGTCTCAGCCGGCTCGCGTCGGAAGTCGTTGAGTTCGGGCCGGTAGGCGGCCCGGCGGTCGAACGCTGCGTCATCGCCGCGGGCGGCCAGTGCCACCCCGACGGATCGCAGCCCGGCGTCGGTGTCCTCGTAGGCGGGGAACGTCACGGCGCTGACCTCGTACAGCTGCACCTCGCGGATGATGCGCAGCTCGGCCTCGGCCTTGTCGCCGCCGACGGTCTCGACATCGACGGTCTCCCAGTCGTCCTTGACGACCCGGAACCCGAAGCTCATGCCGGTCACGTTGCGGTTGTCGAGGTTCACCACCAGGTCGCCCACGTAGGACAGGCGCTCGTCCATGTCCGCATCGACGGCCAGGCCGACCTGGTCCTGGGCCAATCGGAGGGAGCCGGCCGATACTCGCGACACCACCAGGCGGGTGTCGTGATCGACGAGGAAACGGGCGTCGCCCTCGGCGATGGTCTTCGTGAAAGCACCGGCCGCGATCTCCTCGTAGAACCCCCAGGTCAGCGGGTTGCCGATTGCGGTCCGGCTGTTGAAGACGGCGGCGTGTCCCACGAACCCGCGGGTGCTGGCTCCGTCGTCGGCGGCCCGGAGCTCGACCCCGGCCGTGGCCAGGGCGAGATCCCGCCGCTCCTCATTCCTCGTCATCGCTCTCGCCTTCCTGCGTCAGCAGCCGATGCGCTTTGGCCAGATGGTCGGCAGCGCGTGCTGCCGCGTCGGCGGACGCGGGGGGCTCCGCGGCCTTCACAGTCGGGTCCGTGCCCAGCGGCGCCATGTACAGCGGCTGCAGGTGCATGTCGCCCTCGGGCCCTTCGAGCGGCGGCAGGTCCTCAAGCTCAAGGATGTTGTTGGCCGAGTAGGCCCCGGTGTCCCGCATCGCCCGATAGAACGTGGCTCGCGCAGCACTGTCGCCACGGAGCAGCCCGCCAAGCGCGTACTTCGCATACTGGTTGGCTGGCAGCAACTCCTTGGAGATGCGCTGCTCAGTCGGCGTGAGCCACGTCGGGGCCAGGTCCCAGGTCACAAACCCCTGCGCCTGCTGCTCCAGCCCGGTGCCCCACGACGTCGACTTCTCGGTGGACATGAGCAGGAACGGCGGAACGCCGAACATACGGGCCACCTCGGTCACCTGGAACTGGCGGCTCTCGAGGAACTGGCTGTCCTTGTACGGCATCGTCACCGGGTGGAAGCTGGCGCCGGAGTCGAGGACCGCGATGTCGTGCGCGGACTGATGCCCGGACAGCTTGGCCTTCCAGTTGGCCTTGAGCATCGCGGCCTGCTTCGCGTCCAGGCGCTGCTCGGTCTGCAGCACACCGGAGATCATGTTGCCGGAGCCGTACAGCTTGGCCGCGGACTTCTCCGCCGCCAGGCCCAGGCCGATGCCCTGCGCTGCTGCGCGGACCGGGGAGCAGCCGGTCACCCCGTCGTAGCCGAGCGCGGGCAGGTGCAGAATCTCCCGCGACGTCAGCCGCTGCCGCGCACCCTGGTCGTCCCTGACCCAGAAGACTTTCCCCCCGGGGTTCTCCGCGCTCGGCGCCTCGCGGTCGACCTTCACCCGGTCCGGGCGGATCGGCCACAGCTGCACAACCACGCCAGCACCGTTGCGGATCTTCTGCAGGTAGGCGTTACCCCAGAGCAGCCGGTGCACGTACACCAGTCGCCACAGCTCGAAGCGGGTTAGCTCCGGGTGCGGGTCGTCCAGCAGCGCAACGGACACCTTGTCCTTGGTGCCGGTGGTGTACGTATGCAGCGGCAGCGCTGCCGAGACGTTGGCCACGACCGACACGGCCCGCCACACGGCCGGCATGTGCAGCGCGCTGGTCTCGCTGACCTCAACCCCAGCGTCTACCTGCGTGCCGCCCATCATCTCAATCAGCGACTGAGAGGTCAGCGGGACAGCAGGATTCTCCACACTGCGGCGCTCGAAGAGTCCCAACAGGCTCACCGCGCACCTCCCTTCGGCTCAGGCTTGGGCCGCTTCGCCGTGGCCTGCTCGGCAACGGCGGCGCCCACCAAGCCGCCCAGGATCAGAGCAGCGGGCGGATAGATCAGCCACACGCCTACGAAGGCGCACAGCAGGCACAGCACTTCGAACACGGTCCAGGCTGCGGTCCTCACCACAGGTTCGGCGCCCCTTCCGGCTCAACGTCAGCCCGCTCCGCATGCCCCCACACCGCGAGGGTGGAGGCCACCACCGGGCTGATGTCGACGCTCACGCCGCGCCGTGCCCAGGCCCAGGCGTCGCCCAGCGGGCGCTTGTCCGCGCCAGCGAGAGCCGTAGCCAGCGGCGCCTGGTCGAGGTGCACCAGCGACTGGGAGGTGACCGCGTCGTAGAACTGGCCGCAGGCCTGGCCGACCTCGCGGACCTTCGGTTCGAGGAGGAGTTCCTCCTGGCCCTTGTCCTTGAGCGCCTTACGCAGCGGCGCAACCAGAGAGCCAGCGGGGCCGCCCGCGTCGACCACGACCGCGCACGGCTTCCACTTCTCCACCAGCTCGACCACGCGCTCGACCACCCACCCGGTGCCGGGCCGATGGTCGACGACCTCAACGTGCACCGCCGAGCCGTTCGCCCCAGCCGCACAGATCGCCGTGTGGCTGCGCTCCGGGGTGGTGTCTATGGCGAACGCCACCGGGTTCGCCATAGACGACGTGCCGTCCGCCAGAGCCCGCCACGCGTCCTCGCCGATGACCGACCACGTGTCGGCCGCATCGCTCGGATAGTTGCCCACGCCGAGCCGCTCCCGGGCGTATCCGTCTGGGCCCATCGACAGCCTCTCCCGCTCCGTCTTCTCCAGCGTCAGCCGGTAGCCGACCGCAGGGTTCGCCTTGAGGACGGACTCCGTGGCGTCGATGTCGTCATGGTCCGTGCAGCCCGGGCCGCACTCATTCGCGTGAGCGCTGATCGACCACTCAAAGTAAGCGAGGGAAGGATCCGGGTCGCCCGACTCCTGGGCAGCCAGAGCGCGACGGCGCAGCCGGGCCAGATGTACGGAGGGTGAGCCGATCCCGGCGCTGCCGAGATACCAGATCTGCGGATTGGCGACCGCGGCCATCGTCGGCATCAGCGCGCTCATCGCGTCATCGCCGAGGATCATGTCCTCGTCCAGCATGTTGCAGTCACCGGTGAAGCCCCGGCCGGAGCTGCCGGAGCGCGCGATGAACCGCAGCGTCTGCCCCGAGTGGAGCTCGATCGCTTCCTCACCGACCGTGTACCGGTAGGCTTTGACGCGTTTGTGCAGGTCAGGGCAGCCACGGATCAGGCGCTCGATCCGCTTGAACGCCTGCTTCGCCGTCTTGAACTCATGGGCGCTGTGCAGGATCAGCCGCTCGCCGCCGAGGAACAGGCCCCACAGCTCGCGGGCCTCGATGATCGCGCCCTTGCCGTTCTGCCTCGGGACGTTGACCGCCACCTCGAACGCGGCCCAGTTACCGGCCGCGTCCTCCCGCATCCCCTGGTCCAAGACGAACTGCTGCCACGGATCCAGGTGCAGCCCCGCCCGTGCCGCCAGGTCGACGGCTTCCTGCCCGGCACTGGACAGCCCGGTGCCGGGCACCGTGAGGATCCGGGGCGTCTGGGAGCCGTAGACGGGCTCGTCAGCCGAGGCGTTCCTGTGCTTCGGCACGGCGCTTGGCTCGCTGAGCAGTGAGCTCATCGACCGCATCCCCTTCCTCCCCGATGGGGGCCAGGGCGCGGAGCTTGGTCATGACGGCCGTCAGCTTGTCGGCGACGACAGCCTGTGACGTCGGGGCATCGTCGGCAGGGATGGCATCGAGCGCCTTGGCGAGACGGACAGCGACTGCGGCCAAGCCGGGGCTGACTTGCTCAACTCGGAGATTGTCAAGCTCAGCGCGGGTGGCCTCTTCGACGTCGTCCATGATCAGCACCCCCGTCACGGACTGTGACCGCCACTAATTCACTCAAAGCAAGATCACGGTGATTAGCGGGCAGCTACAGAGCGTCACTAAATCGCTGGCGTTGCGATCTTGAAATTAGGCCGCGCAAAAAACAGGGAGCGAAGGGCGTTTGGGTCGCCCGGTCCTGCGCTCAAGTTTTGATCCACTCTCTCCCCGAGGAGGACTCGCCGGCCCCGGTCGTGCTCGCGATTCGTGTTGATCGAATTCGCGGCGCGCGATCACCAGGCCCGCGATGACTGTGTGGTGACAGGGCGTGAGCCGCCCCGGCGGTGGTCTCGATACCAGCGTGTGACCACGCCCTCCATCTCCGTCTGCCGCATGTCCCTGACCCGCTGGCGGACGATGGCCTCGCCCGGGTCGACGACGACGATGCGGGCGCCGAGCCGCTTGTACCGGGCGTGCAGCTTGGGGCTAGGCATGGTGTGGATTAGGTACACGTCGACCTGGTCGAGGTGCCGCTCCGCCTCGTGGATGGCGGCCTGCCTGGCACGGTGCACGACGCGGAGCAGGGTGGGGTGGTGGTTGTGATGATCGGCGCCCGGGCCAGCCATCGCGAGCGCCATCAGGTCAAGGTCAATGACGATGTCCTCGGGCTTCGCGTGGGCCCGTATCCAGCTGCTCTTCCCCGCGGCCGGGGGCCCGGTGACGACGATCAGCACCGTGCGTCACCACCTTCGTGAGGCCCGGGCCTGCTTCACCGAGGCGCGGTTGCCGCGGGCCGAGTTGCACCGTCGGTGCGCTGACCGGGCGTTGGCCGGGGCGAGGAGGTCGCCGCCGCGGCTGAGCGGTACGAGGTGGTCGAGGGTGAAGGCCCACGGGCTACGGGACGCGGCCTCACCGCGGATGTCGTAGTCGATGTTGTGGCCGCAGATCCAGCAGGGCAGGCCGAGTGTGCGCTGCCAGGTGCAGAGCCGACGGTAGGGGCGCCCGTTGCGCGGGTTGCCAGCCACGGGCGCCACCTCGTTACCCTTCGGTCGGGATGGCCCACTCCTGGGGAGTGTCGAGCCCGTATGGCGAGTAGACGATGGTGTGGGGCCACGTGTCGCCGGGCACGGCGAAGACGAGCTTTCCTCGCACGCACTTGCCGGTGGTCAACGTGGTCTCTGCCGGATATTCCGGTTTGGGGAAGTCGTCGTAGGTGGTGCTCGATGCCTCGACGCGTGCGCCGTCTTCGTAGGCGATTGCCCACGGGGTGAAGTCAGCGGTCAATGTGCCTGTTGCGCTGCAGGTCTTGAGCTCGACGTAGGCCCACTCGTACCCCTTGGTGCCAGCCTCGTCCTCGGCCGATCCGACGGACTTGATGCCCTGCTTGTAGTCGAGGACGGTCACGTCGCCTTGGTAGGCGTCTTCTCCGGTGCTTTCGAAGGCCCAGGTCTCGCCCATCTTGAGGACCGGCTGGCGGGTGATGGTGGGCTCGGCTGCGGGGTCGCTGCTGGCTTCGGTAGGCGATGGGCTGGCGCTGGCGTCGGCCTTGGCGTCGCCGGTGTTGCCGCCGCAGGCGGTGAGCGGTACGAGGAATAGGGCCGCGGCTACGGCGGCTGTGCGGGTGCGCATGGTCCCCCCAGGACGTTGCGTGATGAGAGGGGACATCATGGCGGACCCGGGGCCATCTGGGGCGGGAACGGCGAAGGCTCCGACCGGAGGGGATGGGTCGAAGCCTTCATGAGTCGTGGCCGGCGGCGTGTGGGCACGCCGAACGTGGTTCGAGTGTTACACCCTGCGATCTAGCTGGTCAAGCGGCCTTGGATGCGAGTTGGGCTTGGAGTTCGTGCAGGTCTACGAGGGTGCGGCCGGCGTGGTCGTGGCCGTGGTGGGTGAGCTTGCCGCGGTGGAGCCAGACGCGGATGGTGCCGGGCTTTATCCCGGTGGCTGCCTGAGCGGCGTAGGGGTCAACGAGGACGGGCTCGGTCATGTCCCCATGGTGCCCCGGCCCATCAGCAGTTGCTCCACGAGTAGTCATCCGTCGCGTCGTCCACGCACTGCTGGAAGTCTTCCTTCCATCTGTCCAGCTCCTGCTGATCGAGTCCGTCGACGGCAGATTGCGCTGTGGCGCGGTCTGCGGCGCTGAAGCACTGAGGGTTCTGCAGGATGGCGTTGGCGGCGAGGCGGACGTTCTGCTGCTTACCTGCTTCGTCGTACTCGGGGGCCTGCTGTACGTCGTCAAGGGCTTGCGCGACGACCTGCTGGGCCTCCTTGCAGGCGGAGTTGGCAGGTTCGCCTGCGGGGCCGGTCATGCGACCGGCGAGAAAGCCACCGCCGACGAGGAGTGTTGCTGCGGCGGCGACGCTGACGACGCGGATCACGGACGGCATGGCTGATTCTCCCGCGCGAGGCATGGGGGCGGGCAGGGGGCGCCTGTCACAGTTCGTCGTCGATGCTCTGGCCATCACTGGCAGAAGTGCTGGAACGGGTAGTACCCGCCGCAGGGGGCGCAGTAGTAGGTGCGGTGGTCGGTGCGCAGGGCCCGGATGAGGGCATGGATGTGGCGTCGCATTGGGTCTCCTGGTGGTCTACAGCCCGGTCTACGGGTGGTCTACGACCCCTTCTGCGGGGCTCTGACCTGCGTCTACATGTTCAAGAGGGGCGTCCGGCGGGACGGGGGAGAGCAGAGCGGCTACCTCGGTGGCCTTGATGCCGCTGCGGCCGGTCTGGTCGCCGATCCGGAGGGACTTGTGGATGGGTACGCCGCAGTGGATGAGGAGCGCGCGCAGGCGCGTGTCGTCGAGGTGTGCGGCGGCGGGGCGGGCTTGGAATGCGTCGTAGAGCTCGCGGAGGTGGATGCCGGTCCGGTCGCCGATGAGGTGCTGGATGCCGGTGAGGAAGCGGCGTTGGAGCTCTTCGGTGGTGGGCGGTACGGGGCGGCCGGCGCGCCAGGCGGCGTACAGGTAGGCCGCGGCCGCGGCGGCGACGAGGCGGGGCTCCTGGTGGGCCATGCGCCAGGTGGTGAGTGCGCTGAGGGTGAGGCCTGTGCCGCGGGCGGTGATGGTCTTGCCTCGGGCTTGGAGGCCTTCGGCGAGCGCCCAGCTGCGGAGCCGGCTGTAGAGCTTGAGGTGGCCGGCGGTGATGCGGCGGGGGTGGATGCGGCGTGCGGCCCGGCGGGGCCTCCCGCCCCCGAAGACGGGTACGGGAGGCAGCTCGATGGTGTCGGCGTCGGGGTCGGTGGCCACGGGCCCGGTCAGGCGTTGCCGGCGAAGGTGGCGAGCATCTGGGCGAGGCTGCCGAAGAACGTGCCGACTTGGGCGCCGATCTGGGTTCCGGAGAGGGAGAGGCCGAGGCCGAGGCAGACGAAGCCGGGGAGGAGGTGGAGCTTTTTGTTCTTGTCGCCGTGCTTGAACATCCACCAGGCGATGCCGCCGAGGACGATGATCAGCAGGACGGAGATGGGGACGGATCCGCCGGTCCCGGCCGGGGCGTTGGGCGCCGCCATGGTGTGGGCTGCCGCGGTGTCGATGGCGGCGAGCAGGTTCGTGTTCATGGGGTCCTCAGTACGAGAAGGCGATGAGCGCGGTGACCGCGACGAGGGTGGCGAGCAGGGCGCGGCCGAGGAGCTTGTGGGCGCGGGTGCCGCTGGGGATGAGGCGCAGGAGTACGAGGGCGCCGAGGGTGCCGAGGAACGCGTGGTAGCCGATCGCGTGGTAGGTGATCACGACCGGCTGCCTCCGACGATCTCGCGGCGGATGTCGGTGGCTTCGCGGCGGGACAGGCCGAGTTCACTGCGGAGCTTGTCGATGGTCACCGGGCGGCCGGTGGCGCTGACCGCTTCCCGGTTGAGCTTGCGGGCCTGTCGCCGCAGTTCAGCGGGGGTGATGGTGACCGGCATGCTGACCATCTGGCGGGGTTCGTCGGCGGGCACGACGCTGGTCATGGCGGCGGTCGTCCCGTACTGCGGGCCGGCCTCGAGCGGTGGCCACGTGAGGGGCCGGAACTCCAGGGTGGCGATGGGTGGGATGACCACCTGCTCGGGCTCGGTGTCGGCCCGTTCGATGGTCACCTCCGTGGTCACTTCGTCGACCGCCTCGGGCTGGGTCTCGGGGCCCGCTGTGACCGGCGGCATGACCGGCGGGTCCGGGATGGCCAGCGTGCGGCCGGCCTTGGCGAGCGCCTCGTGCACCTGCCGCATGAGCGCACCGAAGGCCAGCAGCGCGGCCACTGGCGGCACGGCGGCGACGACGTACTCCAGGGGCTCGGCGCCCCAGCCGACGCCGGCGACGTTGAGTGCGATGGAGGCGAGCGATCCGGCTCCGGCGAGCAGGTAGGCGAACCAGTCGAACCGGCCGCGGAGGGCTGCACGGAGGATGAGTAGTTCGCCGGCGACGATGAACAGGTCGACGGTGCCGGGCCACGCCCAAGCGCGTAGGCCTGACAGGCCGTTGGCCGCGGCGACGTCGTGGAGGTGCTCGTAGGACAGCCAGAAGGCCGTGCCGGTCAGCGCCACGGTAACTGCCGCGGCGCCGGCCGCCAGGCCCTGGACGGGGTTGAGCTTCACGCTTGCACCGCCCGGAGGACGGTGAGCTCGCGTGCGAGGTGCCGGAGCTGTGCCGCGTGCTCGACGAGGGTGGCCGCGAGCTGGTCGAGCTGCTCGGGGTTGGAGGGGTAGCCGTCGCCGTCGATGCCCATCCAGACGAGCGGGGCGGTACCGGGGAACTTGTCGCCGATGTACGGCCGCTGCTCGAACGCCGCGATCATCGTCGTGACGGTGCCGCGGCTGGTCTCCGCCGTGAACTCCATCTCGGGCCCGAAGTGGGAGATGTCGATGCGGTACTGGGGTGTCTCGTCGTGACCGGCGCACCAGGCGGGGCAGGTGAGGACGACGTCGCCATGGTCGATGGTCTGCACCGTGACGGTGCGAGCCGCGGTCATCGGCCGGCCTCGGTGCGCGGGGCGCCGGCGGCCCGGTATCCGGTGGCCGGGTGCTCGGTGAGCCGTGTCCGGAGGTAGTCGGCGGACCATCCGGGGTCGTCGCCGCGGTTGAGGACGTTCTCCAGGGCGATGCGGGCGTGCATGACGCGGTCGGCGAGGATCCGGTCATGCACCTCCCCGTCGCCGGTGGTCGCCGGGTGCGGGATCGCGATCGCTTCGAGGACCGCTTCGAGGAGGACGCGGGTCTCGTTCACGCCGCACCTCCGGCGATCTTGCGGAGGATGAGGGCGTACTCGCCGCGGGTCACGTCGCGGTCGAGGCGGGGCGCGTGCTTGAGGACTTCGCGCTCGAGCTCGTCGGCGGCGTCGGTGCACAGGCCGTGCCGCTCGTTGGCGTACCGGAAGACGAGGGCGAGTCGGCGCCCCTCGTCCATGGCGGCGTGCGGCCGGGCGGTGGTGAGCCGGTCGGCGATCGCGGTGAGTACGGCGATCGCGTCGACGCTGGGCTGGGTGCGGGTCTCGCTCACCGGGCACCGCCGGCAGAGGTGATGCTTCCGGTGACGCCGGCCGGGGTGGCGCGCACCGTGGTGGTGCGGCCGCCGTGGCGGCGGATGGTGCCGACGGCGATGAGTCGCCGGGTGGGCTGGGGTGCGGCAAGATCTTCGATTGCGTGCGCAATAGACTGCGGCATAGCCGAGTCCTCCTTGCTGATACCAAGGCGGATGAGGTCAGGGAGTCAGGCGGCGCCCGGGCTCCTCCGGTGTTCGAGCACCGGAGGGAGCTGCCGTCTGGCTCCCGTTCTGCGTTATGCGGTTGTCGGGTCCGTTCGAGCGGGCCCGTTCTTCTTGATCGCCTGGTCCACGGTGGTCCAGCTCTTGCCGATGTCCTTGGCGACCTTGTAGACGCTGCCGAGTTCAGCGACGCCCTCGGCGAGGGCGGCGGCTCGGCGTTTGGCGGCTTGCGACATCTGGTCTTGGAGCTGTTCGAGCAGCTCGTCCTCCAGTCGTACACGATCCCGCCAGGGCTTCGTGTCCATCCCGTGCAGACTATCACGGGCCCCCCGTGATAGCGAGGGCGTGTGCATCAACTCGACTTCCGCGCCGCGCCGTTGGCAAGCGCCTCGCTCGTCAGGCGCATCGCCTCGCCGAGGTGGCGGACGCAGATCTTCAGTTCGGCGTGCGGGTCGACGGCTTCGGCCGTGCACTGGACGCCGCGGCCGGACAGCACGCGGCAGGTGACATAGGTGACGGCCATCAGGACGCCTGCCTCTCTTCGATGTCCTCGGCGCCTTGGTCGCCCCACTGGTTGGCGGCGAGGGCGAGCCAGGACTCGGGCGGGTAGACGGTGTTGCACCACTTGCACTCGACCTTGGCGGTGCCGTGCGGGACGCGCAGGACGGCGCCACAGATGACGCCGTCGGCGAAGACGGCGGGGCAGTTACCGAGGCGGAACGACGACTCGGGCGGGCTGACGACGGACAGCACGGACCGCTCAAGGCCGCGGATCTCCTCAGCGAACGCGCCAGCCATGGGCCAGCTGCTGGCGATCCATTCCAGGTTCTGGCTCAGCCCGCGGGCCGCCTTCTTGATCCGCTCCTCGGTGTTGCCGGGGATTGCGGGCTCGCCCCAGCCGCGGTCGGACTGCATCGCCGACCGCCAGTCTTCGAGGATGCCGACAATCCCGCCGGGCCCGCGGAGGTTCAGCACGGGTTCGACGATGGGCAGGGGCGCGTGTACGCGGTTGCTGCGGCCGAGCTCTGGCCGCCGGCCGCCGGGCTGGAGGAACGCGGCGAGAGCGGCGTACAGGCCCTGCATCCGGCCGAGGCGTTCGTCCGTCGCGCGGGTGCAGCCCGGGCAGAGGTAGCCGTCCTGCAAGTCGCGCTCGCACAGCCCGCACGATGCGGTCACGCTCGCTCCCGCATGGTGAGGGCGTCGCGCCAGTCGCGGACGGCGTGGTTCTTGAGCTGGCGGGCGAGGGCGGCCCGCGCGGCGCGTTCGCCGCGGCGGGAGTCGTAGGCGTCGAAGGTGAGCTGCAGGAGCAGCATCACGTAGGCGCCGAGGGTGGCGCCGAGGGCGAGGAGCTGGATCTCGTGGTCGGTCATGGCGGTGTCCTCCAGGCCTAGAACGGGGGTTCGTCGCTGTAGCCCGCGGGCGCGGCAGCTGCGGCGGGGTCCGCGGCCGGCGCGGTGTTGGCGGGCCGCGCTCCGCCCCACGGGTCGCCGGCGGGCGGGGTGTTGGGCTGGCGGCCGCCGGCCGGGTTCTTCGTGACCTTGGCGCTGGCGCTCTTGAGGCTGACACCGACCTCTTCGACGTCGATCTCGTACACGGTGCGCTTGACGCCGTCGCGGTCCTCGTAGCTGCGCTGCTTCAGCCGGCCCTGCACGATGACGCGCATCCCGCGGGACAGGGTCTCCGCCGCGTTCTCAGCGGCCTGCCGCCACACGGAGCAGGTGAGGAACAGCCCGTCGCCGTCCTTCCACTCGTTGGCCTGCTTGTCGAAGACGCGCGGGGTGGACGCGACGCGGAACTTGGCGACCGCGGCGCCGGCCGGGGTGAACCTGAGCTCGGGGTCGTCGACCAGGTTGCCGACGATCGTGATGACGGTCTCGCCTGACATCAGGGGGTCTCCTCGGGTTCGGCGTCGCGGTAGTTGAGCTGGCGGAGCTTGGCTGCGTGGCGGAGGGCGAGGCCGCGCTGGCGGGCTGCGGCGAGTGCGGCGCGGCGCCGCTTGTTCGCCTCGATGCGGGCGCGGGCGGCGGCGATCCGCTCGGCCACCAGGTCGTCGACGTTCATGCGGCGTCGTCCGGGTCCTCTTCGGGCTGGTACAGGCGCACGAAGTTGCCGACGGCGAGAGGGCTGTCAGTGAGTCCATCGCGGTCGGCGTACACCGGAGAGCATTCACCGTCGCTGCGGACGAGCCAGGCCAGGACGGGCCAGGAGACCGTGCCTTCTTCGTCGGTGCTGAACTCTGCTCGCCATGTGCCGCCGGGCACCGCGCCGACCACCTCGGCGTCCGCCGGGGCTACGCCGGAGAAGTTGCTGTAGCTGGAGGCTTCGCGCAGTCGACCGGTCTTCTCGTCGGCTACGAGCGCGACTCCGTCGTCACCCCAGGCGATTACAGGCTTGGTGGTGACGTAGGGACGCACGTGGCCGTCGTGGCGGTAGCGGGCTTCGTAGGGGTGGCTGGCAGGGATCACGGGGTTTCCTCCATTAATTCCATGCGATTGGGACGTGCAAGGTGAGGGTGAGGGTTGGTGCTGTGACTCTGAGGCTTTCACGTTGGTAACAGAGAGTAATAATTAGTTAGAAATAGGCTTACGGGGAGTCCTGGAAGTAATGCCGGGGCCACTCATGCGGCACCCCGAGGCATGGAATTAATGGAGATAACCCGGCTCTCCGTCCTGCTCGTTACGTCCGGGTGAGGCACGAACCGGCGCTTCTGCGGCCGCCCTCGCTGCCCCTCCTTGCGTTCCGGCGGGTCGATCTGACGGACCCAGCCAGCTCGCACGAGCACGTCCAGCGCGTCATCTACGTCCGCCATCTCCGTGCACCAGGCCTGACCGCGAACGCCCCTCTCGACATCTCCGGCGGAGAAGCGGCCCTCAACTTCCTTCCGGCGCAGCCAGTCGAGCACCGCGCGGGCCGGCCCCAGCTTCGACTGGCGCTCGGCCGACATCAGGTCGGAGACCAGACGCGCGTGTGCGATCAGGTACGGGACGAGCGACACGGCGTCGTCCATCACGTCACCCGGCACGATCAGCGCCTCGGGGTTCTCGAACAGGGTCAGGACCGCGGCGATGCGCAGGACTTGGCCGGGCAGCTTCTTTGCCCAGCCCTCGATGGCGGCCAGGTCGCCGTGCGACTTGTGTCGGGGCTCCAGGGCTTCCCAGAAGGAGCGGAACGACTCCTTGGCCTTGCGGTCGAGTTGCATCTCCAGCGGCTCGTCGTCCCAGATCGTGGCCATCATCTGCTTGACCCGCGCGCCCCACGCCTGGCTGGTTGCCGGGGGGATCGGGTCGGTGTCGTACACGCGGTCGCCGACCCGGCTCACAGGCATCGAGAAGATGAACCGAGCCATCAGGCCGCGGGCCTCGAACACGTCGCCGGTCTCGCCCATGCCAGTCAGGAAGCCGGGCTGTACGGCCAGGCCGAGGGACAGGTTGGGACGCTCCAGCAGCAGTGGCCGGCCGCTCTTGCGGTTGACCGCGTGGGGCTCGTGGCTCCAGGCCTTGAGGACGATCTCGGGGTTGGCGTTCTTGCTGTACCGGCCGCCGACGTTGCCGAGGAACGAGCTCTCGGTGGAGAGCACGGCCAGGCGCTCACCCTGCTCGGCGATCACGTCGGTGGCTGCCTCGGGAGTGGTGTCGTCGGCGATGAGCTGGGTGAACACCTTGGGCTCGCCAAGGGATTCGAGGTCGTCGCGAGCGGCGTCGAGGAGTGCCCGCATGGACTTCCGCTTGTCGGGGTCGCTCGCTTTGATGACCTTGGACTCGGCGTCGGATACGCATGCCTCGGCGATGCGTCGGTCCTGCTGATCTCTGGCCACGGCGGAGCTGTCCTCGAGGCGGCGCCGCTTCTGCTCCTCGAAGATCGGCTTGGCCATGAGGCCGAGGGCGGGTGACTTCATCTCGCCGGGCGCCGCCACGGGCATGGTGTAGAGGGTGACCGGCTCCACCCAGTCGGGCTTGGGACTGACGGTGCGGCGGCCGCCGATGGCGGTTGAGGCGACGGCCATGCCGAGCCAGGCCGGCAGGTCGACGGGGACCTGGAGGCTGTCGGATACGGCTTGCGCCATCGTGCCGATGCCACGCAGCTTGGACGCGTCGAGGGAGGGAGCGGCTGGGGGATCGAGCGGGACGGGTTGCTCCCAGTCCCTCCGGTCCTCCGGGTGTACGCCCTTGTCCCAGGAGGGTGGTTCGATGTCGGGCTTCCAGTTCGGTGCGCTGCTCACGCGCCCTCCCCCGGGTCGCCGGGGTACGGGACGGGGGCCCAGACCTGGTCGAGCTCGAAGTCCTTGTGTCCGGCGGCGAAGTGGTCGGCGGCGTCCTTGCCGGTCCTGGCCTGCACCACATAGATGGAGCGGGCGACGCCGCGCAGGCTCTCGACAACGGCCGTGGCATGCTCGCGACCCTTGTCGTCCCGGTCGGCGACGACCGTGATGTCCATGCCTTCGAGATGCTGGGCGTGCTCGGACGTCCACTTCCCCGAGCCGCCCGCGTTGCACGTGGCGTAAAGCCCGTTGTCGACGAGCGCATGAACGTCCTTCTCGCCCTCGGCGATGAAGACGGCGCGGTCTTCGGTCTTGGCCTGGAGGATCTCGGGCAGCCGGTACGGCACCAGGCGGACGAGCCGCTTGCCCTGCTTGTCGTTCAAGCTCCACCGGCGGCCGGACTTCGCGCCGTCGTCGGGCCGCCACTGCGCGAAGCACTTCTGATCGCAGCGCGTGACGCCGTGGACGGTGATGCCGTTCTCGTCGCGGTACAGGTACTGAGCGACGCGCTTGTGCCCGCGCTCTCCGCACGGGATCCAGGTGTCATCGGCTGTACGGTCGTGCTGACGTTCGGGGAGGGGCTCGTCGTACAGGTCCGCCTCGGTCCAGCCGAGGGCGTCGAGGAAGTCGCGGTTGCCCTGGCACTTGTGGCAGTAAATGACCACGGCTCCGTTGGCGCCGCGCCTGATGGCGACCGTGCCGGGGGCGTCGCCGTCGTGACAGATGCCGCGCGTCCGCAGGGCGCCGCCCTGGTACCGGGTCGGCTCGCCCCGATCGCGGAGGAGGTCCGCGAGGCGGTTGAAGGCGATGGTGTCGTTCACGAACGTGGGCTCTTTTCTGCGAGCTGGATTGGGTGTTCGTGTGGTGGGGGGCGCTACCCCCTAGCGCCCGCCCGCCGTTATCCGGCCTTGCGGAGTTGAGCGACGGTCTCGTCGGCGATGGCGGTGATGGCGTTCTGCCAGCGTCGGGCGGCGGCGCGGACGCTGGCTTCGGACGGCTGTTCTTCGAGGTCTGCGCGGACCGAGCCGAGGGTGATCTCGAACCGGGCGCGGTGGGCGTTGTACCGCTGCCGCTGTGCGATCGCCGGGGAGGCGTCGAGGTCGACAGGGCTGTCGACGGGCCACTGGCCCGGGTGTCGCTCCTGCTCGGTCATGCCGCCTCCCTGGCCGCGGGCTGATGAAAGATCGCCCGGAGTCGGGCGCGCTGGTCGTCGGTGAGCGGCGGGGCGGTCGCGACGGCGGCGTCAATGCGCGCCCAGTAGGCGGCGTTGCGCGTCGGGTCCGGGTCCCGGGCCGGGCGGCCGGGGGTGTCCCCGGCCGCTGCGGCTTGCGTCTGGGTGGTCACGGGCGGGCCGTGAGGTAGATGAAGCGGTCCGCGACGGCGGCCGGGTCGTCGGTGCGACGGATCTCGGCGGCGAGGTAGTCGAGGACTTCGGCGAGCGGTCCATCCGCGTTCTCGCGGACCGTGGCGAGGTGGGCGAGGGCTTCGGCGGTGGTCATGCCGGCACCCCCGGCAGGAGCGGGTGGACCTCGACGTTGAACGGCTTGGGCAGCGGCGTCACGTCCAGGTGCAGGGCCTGCGCGAGGAGGTACCGGGTGAGGACGTCGGTCTCGAGCTCGCTGCGGCCCTGCGGCATGAAGAGGACGGTGCGCTTGCCCGGCCGGATGATGACGGCGCCGAAGAATTCGTCGTCGATGTCCGAGTCGATGAGCTTGACGTTCGCCGCGGCGATGAGGTCCGTCACCGGGTCGTCGAGCAGGCGGTCGATGGTGATGCTGTCGCGCTGGACGGCCGGGGTCGACGGCGCCGTTGCCCTCGTGGGAGAATTCACTTCGAGCTTTCCGATCTGCTGAGATCCGTTGAATTGCTCGACAGACGGCGCCCGGGTCGCACCCCAGGCGCTGTCGTCGTTTGCGGCCGTGGCCGCCATGGCGGTCATGCCGCCTCATCAGGTGCGACGTCGCCGATCTGGCAGCCCAGCGCGTCAGTGATCTTTTTGAGAGTTTCGGGGCGCGGCTGGCGCTGTCCGTTCTCGATACGACTGAGCGCAGGCCCGCTGATGCCGGCGATGGCCGCGAAGCGGTTCATGCCGTGGCCAAGCGCGATCCGCTTGTGGCGGATCAGAAGTCCGTTCGTCTTCATGGCTGAGAACGCTACCTCCTGTGTGGATTCGATGCCAAGTGTTGACGCCAGAAACTTTGGCTACGTAGGCAACATGTAGCCAAAGCGTGCGGTGTCGTAGCCACAAAGTGTGGACACGGGCTGGCTTCACTGCCACAGTCGTAAGCTGTGACCGTTGCCAATCGTTGACAGGAGTGGGCATGGCGATCATCGTTCCCATGGATCCCGAAGCTTGGGCCGAGCTCGGCAAGAGGATCCGCGAGCACAGGGAGGAGGCTGGGTACAGCCGCAGGGCGCTGGCGGAGAAGGCCGGCGTTTCTGAGAAGAGCATTCAGGTTGCTGAAGAAGGTCGCGTACCGCGCGGCCGGATGCCGCAGTCCTTGGGCAGAATCGAGGAGGCGCTTGGATGGCTTCCCGGCGCCCACATTGCGATCCTCAAGGGAGAGACATGGGCGCGTAGTGGCCCTGCCCAAGAGGTGGAGGTCGAGCTTGAGTCAGCGGCATCTCGGCACGCCCAGCAAGTGACTGCCGAACAGGACGCGATGCCGGGCCTCATGAGTGGCCGAGACGTTGAACTGACGCAATCCGGGCACCTTGCCCAGGACACTTTCATCCGTCAGATGAAGCGCTACCGCCGTCTGCTGAACGTGTCGACCGAAGAGCTCGCAAAGCGCGTTTCTGAACTCGGGGCAGATGTCGAACTGAAGGACCTCGCTCGCCTCGAGAACGGCACACGTCTGTTGAAAATGTCTGAGGCCGAGGTGATCGCGCGCGCCCTAGACACCACGGCGGAATGGCTGCTTGGGTCGGGATTCCTTAGCGGGGTGCCGGAGCAGATGCAAGCGCCTCCCACCGATGAGGAATTGCAGGTTGAAGCAAAGGCCGTCGAGCGGCGTATCTTCGAGATGGGGATGCAGGTCAACGCTGCACGGACGCAGTATGCCCAGGCCAGGCAGCGGGAGGAGGAAGCGCGGCAGGCAGCGCAGTACGCACAGGTGATCTTCGAGCAAACCGCGACCCAGCAGGCTGAGCTGGAAAGGCAGTACCAGTATCTGCTCGGACGTATCGATTCCCTACGTGCAGCAAAGGGCGAAGAGCTGATCCTGCAGACGCATCCCGTTACGGGGCGAGGGGGCGAGTCGATTGGCCAGCGGCTCAGCCGTGCGCGAAGGGAGGCAGACATGACGGTTGAAGACGTGCATCTGCTGACACGGATTCGGCCTCGGGTGGTTGAGGCCATTGAGCGCGACGATTTCACAGCGGCGGTTGGCGAGAGCAATCGCGACGTGTATGCGCGTGGTCACATTCGTGTGCTTGCGCGCGCCTTCGGACTCGACCCCGCCCCCTTGCTTGAGCGGTACACAGTGGAACGCGGCGGTCGGCCGGATCCGAATCCCAGGGCGCCCTTGCATACGGCCGATTCTGGTGCCAAACCGCGTCGGCGAGTGGTTCGTATCAAGAAGCCTAAAGAGGATCAGTGACCGCCCCGCTTCCACTTGTATTCGATGGCGTCGTAGTCGAAGTACCCGCCGTCGGGCATGCGGCCGGGACGGGCCGGCCGGAGCGTGACAGTGAGCAGGGCCCGCAGTACCGCCCGCCGCTGCTCCAGCTCCATGCCCTTCCACGCCTTCTGCACGTCCGGCACGCCGACCAGGCCGACGAGCGGGTCCCGCGTCGCCGCCCGCGCCAGCTGCTGCGTGACACCCTCCAGCTGGGCGCGGGCCATGTCGCTGCCCTCGGTGAACTGGGCCATGTCCATCTGCCCGGCGCCGAACATGGCGGCCATGTCCGTCATGCGGCGTCGGATCTGCTCGCTCTCCAGTTGCAGCGCTGCGACGTCTACGTCCGACGGGCCGGGCAGTAGCAGGTCGGCCGCGTCCGGGCGGGACAGTCGCTCGATGATGATGTCCTCGATGTACTGGTCGAGGATGTCCGCGCGCCGGCCGCCGCCGTGCGAGGTGCGGCATCGGTAGCTCGGGTGGTTTCTGCCGCCGGAGATGGTGACGACGACCTTGGAAGTACATGCACCCCGGCCGCAGTTGAAGATCATGGATCCGAACCAGCGAGGCGTGGTGCCCGCAGAGGTTCGGCGTGACGGGTCCTTCAGGATCGCGGCGACCGCGCGGAACTCCGCCTCGGACATGATCGGCTCCCACGCACCCTTGCCGATCTCCTCGCCCTGGTAGATGGCGATGCCGGCGTTCCGCTCGCGGAGCAGCATGTCGCGCAGCTCAACGTGGCTGATCGGGTTCCCTCGCGTGGTGGTGAAGCCCTTGTTCGACAGCAGTTTCACGCCCGCTTTGATCGACCCGCCGGACAATATGAGCTGCGCGCAGCTGTACAGGACCTCGGCCTCGGCCGTCACCAGCTGGTTCATGTCGAGGACGGGCACCTCGATCTCCTCGCCCGTGCCCTTCACGATCTTCTTGCGCATCTCGCCCGTCGGCACGCCCCAGCCGAACGGCCTGATGCCGCCGCCCCACTTGCCGGCCTTCGCGTTCCGCTGGCGGGCACGGGCGACGCGTTCGGCTTTGTGCTCCGATTCGTGCCGGGCGATGATGCCGTGCATCCGCGCGTTCATCCGGCCGCCGGGTGTCGACAGGTCGATCTCTCCGGCCACGCAGGTGTGAGTGTCGATGCCGCGGCGCTGGCTGAGATCGATGTAGCCCTCCAGCTCCAGCGGCGATCGGTGCAGCCGGTCGTTATGCCACACGATCACGACGGTGGCGAGGCCGTCCTCAAGGTCGGCGAGCATCTGCCGGTAGCCCTTGCGAGGCTTGCCGCTGTACGCGGAGAGATCGTTGTCGACGTAGGTCTCGACGACGTCCCAGCTCCTGCTCGCTGCGAGTGCCTCGCAGTCCTCGCGCTGACTGTCCACGCCAAGGTGGGCACCGGCGCGGTCCTGGCTGATGCGCACGTAGATGACAGCGCGGGCGCGCAGGCCCCTGGGCGTGCGGGTTGTCTTCATGCCCCAACTGTGGCATCCCAGAGGTGTCTTAGTCTCGGTTTCGGGAAGACGACGCTGCTGAGTTCGCTGCTGGGCTTGGTGGGGGCCGCGGAGCGGATTGTGCTGGCAGAGGACTCGTCGGAGCTGCGTCCCGATCATCCGCATGTGGTGCGGCTCGAGTCCCGCCCGGCCAACCAGGAGGGGGTGGGTTTGGTGACCTTGAAGGACCTGGTGCGGCAGGCGTTGCGGATGCGGCCCGACCGGCTGGTCGTGGGTGAGGTGCGCGGCTCCGAGGCGGCGGATCTCCTGGCCGCTCTGAACACGGGGCACGAAGGTGGATGCGGGACCGTGCACGCCAACGCGGCGGCGCATGTGCCGGCGCGGCTGGAGGCGCTGGGGACGGCGGCGGGGCTCGACCGGGCGGCGCTGCACAGCCAGTTGGCCGCCGCGCTGTCGGTGGTGGTCCATCTCGCACGGGACCGGCGGGGGCGGCGGCGGGTGGCCGAGGTACATGTCCTGGAGCGGGATGCGGCCGGGCTGGTGGTGACCGTACCGGCCCTGCGGTGGGGTGCGGAGGCGTTCGTTCATGAGCGTGGCTGGGAGCGGCTGCGGTCGATGCTCGGGGGTGCGCTGTGACGGGAGCCGCCCCGCTCTGCGCGGCGGCGGTGTGCGCGGGGGCGGCCGCTTGGCTGATGGGCGGGCGGCGCCAGGGGCTGCGGCGGGCGACGATGATGCTCGCGGGAGCGGAAGGGGGGCAGGCGGCATCCGGCCCTGCGTGGGGGCGGGCGTGGGGTGCGGTACGGGCCCGTGTGCGCCGGGAGTGGGCCTGCCTGCTCGTGGGGGTGCTGATCGCGGTGGCGGGGGAGTCGGTGCTGCCGCTGATCGGGGGCGCGGTGGCCGTACCGCTCGCGGCCCGCCGGCTGCGGGCGCGGGAGCGGGCCCGTGAGCGTGCGTGGCGGTCCCGGGAGGTGATCGCGCTGTGCGGGGCGGTGGCCGGAGAACTGCGCGCCGGGCTGCAGCCGGGGCAGGCGTTACGGGCGGTGGTGCGGGGATTCGGCCCCGGTGCCCAGGGACTTGGGGGCGCAGAGGGTGCCGTGGTGGCCGCTGCGCGGTTCGGCGGGGATGTGCCGGAAGCGCTGCTGCAGGCGGCGCGGGAGCCGGGTGCGGAAGGGCTGGTCGGGATGGCCGCGTGCTGGCGGGTGTCGGTGGACGGTGGTGCCGGGCTCGCGGCCGGGCTGGATCGGCTGGAGGTCGCGCTGCGGTCCGAGCAGGACCAACGGGATGAGTTACGGGCCCAGTTGACCGGGGCGAGATCCACGGCGCTGTTGCTCGCCCTCCTGCCGGTGGCCGGGCTGCTGATGGGCACCGCACTGGGGGCCGGTCCGCTGCGGGTACTGCTGCACACCCCGGCAGGGCTGGGATGCCTGGTGGTCGGCGGACTGCTGGAGGGCCTGGGAGTGTTCTGGGCCGGCCGGATCGTGCGGGCGGGGGAGCGCTCATGAGCGGCGAAGTGGCCCACAGGCTGGGGACGGTCGTCTCCGTTGCTGCCGCCCTGGCGTGTCTCGGTTTCGCGCTGGCCGGGCGGATACGGGAGCGGGCGCAGCGGCGCCGGCTGGCCGTGCTGCTCGCGAGTGAGTGGGGGCGGCTTCCCGGCCGCGCCCCGTGTGCGTGGGTGGGGCGGCTGAGAGGCTGGGTGGCGCCCATGGGAGCGGTGGCTGCCTGTTACGTCCTGGTCGGTGGCGTGGCCGGGTGCCTGGTGGGTCTGGTCGCGGGCTGGGGCGTGAGGCGATGGCTGCGGTGCCGGAAGCCGGCGCACGGCTCGGACGGCGACGCGGAAGCGGCCCGGCAACTTCCGCTCGCTGCCGACCTGCTGGCGGCGTGTCTCGCCGCCGGGGCCGGGCCCCGGGAGGCCGCCGAGGTGGTCGGGGAGTCGCTCGGCGGTCCGGTGGGTGAGCGTCTGGCCCACGCCGGGGCGGAGTTGCGGCTCGGCGGTGAACCGGACGCTGCGTGGGGGCGGTTGGCGGAGATACCGGGTGCGCGGGCGCTGGCCGGCTGCCTGGAGCGGGCCGCGTGCACGGGCGCGCCGGCCGCGGAGCCGGTCGCCCGGCTGGCTGCCGGCCTGCGGGACGACAGGTCGAGGGCGGCGACGGCGAGGGCGCAGCGTGCGGCGGTGCTCATCACCGCACCTGTGGGGCTCTGCTTTCTGCCCGCGTTCCTGGTGGTCGGGGTGGCACCGGTGGTGATCGGTCTGGCGAGCGGTCTGCTGAACAGCAACTGAGCGGGACCACGAGCACGGCGAGCTCGGGCACCGAGCTCGACACATGTCGGCACATGAGTGACGACCGAACGAATGATTCCTGGGGGTTGGTATGTGGGTGTGGAAGCGGGTGCGCGAGGCGCTGGTCCGGTCGCGTGAGGACGCGGGGATGACGACGTCCGAGTACGCCATGGGGACGATCGCGGCGTGTGGCTTCGCGGCGGTGCTCTACAAGGTCGAGCATGTCAAGCTACGGCGGTATAGGCCCCGCCCATGCACCACGGGGGCAGCGCATGAACGGGGCCGGTACCGACTCGCTGAACTGTCCTGCTCGCCGTCGCTCAGCGGGCCGGGGCCTACTCCGCGCGGGTCACGCGGGCGTGGTCGGTGAAGACACGGCGGAACAGGTCGTGACCGGTCCGGCCGGTATGCCGTAGCGCCCAGTGCTGCGCCCCCTCCTGCTGCTCCTGGGGGCCGGATTCCTCCTCGCACCCTGGCGCTGTGCAGAACGCTTCGTAGGTGACTCCGCCTTCCGGCACGTGCCTGATGCTGTGCTCAACGAAGCGCAGAATCGTGCGGCTCACTGGTGCCCCTCCGGGTGCTTCCGCATCAAGACGTTGGCGTCTGTCACGGTCGTCATGTCGCCGCCCGCCCGCGCACGGTCCCGAACGTTCGCCAGTTCCGCGCAACCGGCGCAACCGTCAACGGGCGTTGGCTCCAACTCCCCTACCCGCAAGGGCAGTTCAACTGCGGCTGTGCTGTACCTGGTCGGCTCGGTCATGCGCGATAGCTTCCCCCGTCCGTTCGCTGAAAAGTGGTGACTAGGTGGTGACTGCGTGGTGACTGCGTACGCTGAACACATGACCAGCGGCGGGGACTTCGGGCGGAGGGTCGCGGCGGCACTCCGAGAGCGCAAGCTCAGCATTCGAGCGGCAGCGCGAGCGATGAATTACGACCATGCGTTTCTGTCTCGCGTGATCGCTGGGAAGCAATTGCCCTCACCACAGCTTGCCGAATCCCTAGATCGCTTGCTCGGCACAGAGGGAACCTTGGTTGAGCTAGCGGCATCGCTTACCGAAGATGGCCGTTCCCGCATTCAGCACGCGATCACCAAACCGACCAAGTTGGACGGCCGGGCGGTCGAAGCTCTAGCGGGCGTTCTGGCAGCTCAGCGGCGACTAGATGACGCATTGGGACCGGCCCCAATGATTCCGGCCACAGAGGCGCAGCTAGGCACCGTCACAGGCCTACTGCGGGAAGCGCGCGGGCCGCACCGTGACGCACTCGCGGAAGTGGTCGCGGAATACGTCCAGTTCGGGGGATGGCTTCACGCCTCAGCGCGCAATGACGCACGGGCCGTGACGCTGCTCAATGAAGCTGCCGAACTAGCCGACGAAGCCGAATCCGGAACGCTCGCCGCACAAGCGCTGAACTTCAAGGGATACCTGGCACGTCAGCAAGGACGGCCGCGCGCTGTCGCCCGTTGGTTCTCAGCGGCCTACCACACCCCCGGTGCACACCCGGCGCAACGCATGGGCGACGCTGCCCAAGCCGCCCAGGGATACGCCGAGTTGGGCCAGCGAGACGACGCGCGCCGCTTGCTCGATGAAGCCGCGAACCTTGCCGACGCTGCCAGCGAGCAACCCCCCGGAACGGCTTATTGGCTCACGCCCACATTCCAGCGGCTCAACCTCGGATTGGCGCATCTCGGATTGGGCGACCATCGCAATGCGGCGGACCTACTGCGGGAAGGGCTGGAAGGGCTGCCCGCCGATCAGCAGCCGGCGGAGTGGACGAAGGAATACCGAGACGCGTTGACGACTGCCTTGGATAAGTCCTAAACCCGTCCACCACAGCGGGCAGGGCCGGAACGCACGGAAGCCCCGTAGACGACCCAGGAACTTCCCAGGGCTCTACGGGGCTGCTTTGTGCTGCGGAAGCCGTTAGGTGCGATCCTGCGGCCTCTCAGCGGCGTATAGGCGAATCGCGGCACGCATCACCTGAGTCACACTGCGGCGCTGCTCCTCGCAAACCTCGCGCAGGAGTTGCCATTCCGACTCATGCATTCGAACTCGTATTCGATGAATCAATGCGAATCATCCCTCTCTAGTCGCTAGCGTGGGCGGCCACCGGCGCGATGTCGACCACGATCACCAGGCAGCGCCGGCAGCGGGGAGCCATCGAGCTATGCGCTGTCGTCCCTCAGGCGCTGGCGACGCTCTCGGGTATATTCCGTCTTGCACGCACGACACCAAGGCTGGACACCCCGCCGGGTCTCGTAGGCGAACTCGTTGCCCGGCTTCTCCTGCTGGCAGCGGGAACACCAATAGATTTCGTACTCGTCCAATTGGAATCACTCTCTGTGCGCGCTGAATCAGCCCCGCACGTGTAGAACCACTCTTTCAACCGGGCGCACCGGACAGAGCTCTCCCCCGCGCTGAAAGGGGGTAGGGGGGCAAAGGGTACCCCCCAGGGGGTGTCACGGCGAGTGAGCTAATGCCCGAACGATTCACCCGCTGTCTTCCGCGAATGGTGAGCCTTCGTCAGACTCTGCAAGTTCGACCAGTCAAAGGCGCGCGGCCCTTGCAGCCCTAGCCCGTCAATATGGTCGACCTCAGTTGCAGCGAGGCGCAGAGGCTCAGGCACAGCCGCGCATTCCTGGCATTCGCAGTACGGATTGGCGCGCAGGTATTCCCGCTTCGTACGGTCCCAGCGAGCACGCAGCGAGGGGGAATCGTTGTGGCTATCCCCGTAACGCTTGCCATCACTGCGTGAGCGCGCATGGGCCCGGCACTTGCCTTTCCAGGTCTGGCAATGACAGCCAACGACGGGACACACCTGCATGCTGCTGCGGGCATTCTTGGGCTTGTCACGAGGGTCACACTCGGGGTGTGCATTGCTCGGCGCTGCCCCGCTGTCAGGCTCCGGGGCCTGTGCCTGCGGCCTCACCGACTTGTAAACACCCTCAGGCCATTCACCATCAGCGGGAAGGACGTAGCCGCTACGGAGCCACTGAGCGGCGTTCTCGTCGGGCACGTCGAATTCTTCGTCTTCGTAGTACGTGACGTCCTGGTAAACCAGCCGGCGGGACGCACCGACGCGAAGTCTCACGCGCGAATTCCTTTCAGCAGGAGGGGCCCCGGCCGGAATGACCAGGGCCCCCACGAATAGTGCCTAGCGCAGCGTCAGCCGGGCGTAAGAGGCGACCAGCGGCGCGCCAGCCGCCCCTAGTTGCGTCAGCTAGCAGTCGCCTCGAAGCGCTTAAGCTGCATCTTCAGCGTCCGAATCTCCGCATCCTTCTGCGGCTCCGCACTACCCCACGAAAGCGCCCGCTCAGCGAAAGCAGAACGGTTCACGCCGAGGCACTCAGAGGCAATCTTGCCCATCATCGCGCGAACCTTGGCGTACGCGGCGGGGGCATCCATGAGCTTGCGTGCGGTGTCGTTGCCACTCGCAGCAGCACTCTGAAGAAACTTGCTCTCAGCGAGCAGCCGCAGCGCCTTAGCGTCGGCATTTCGGCCCGTGGCGACTAGCTCAAGCCACGGAGAAACAGCGAGCTGCGCCACCTGACCCCCCGCGTCAACGAGCGTCCGGAAAACGTCGTTCAGCGACATGTCCCGCCGCCGGAGGACCTGTTCTGCATCCTGGCGAGCAATCAGCGCATCAGTGCCAGTCGGCGCCTTGAACAGCTTCACTTGCAGATCAGCGAGGAAGGCCATTTCGACGACATCAAACGAGTCCTTCCAGTCGCTGTAGGCGCGCTCAGCATTAGCGAGAATCTCGTCAGCCTCAGCGCGACGACCCGCCGGGAACTTGCGGACGTCAGCGAGCGTCTGCTGAGCCTTGCGGGCGGCCTCAATCAGCTTGGTAGCCACGGAAGTGGCAGCGTCGGCGTCGATGCCCTGGGAATTCTCCGAGACAGCGCGCTGCGCCGCAGTAATGACCGGGCTCAGGTTGTTCGCCTCGGCCATAAGGTCCTCGGGGCGGCTAGTGAGATTAGCCATGATTGGCTCCAATCTGCGGGGTTTGGCTCCCCGCTTTAACCCTGGGAACGGTTCCCAGGAAGCTTTTAGTTGGTGCGCTGCGATTCGGCAGCGATACGGCGGGTTTCAGCCTCAGCGGCTAGTTCGGGGTCATTCCAGTCAGCGCCACGCACGATTCGAGGCGGCTGGACACCCCTACTCCGTCGGCCGGGATGCGCTGCGTACAACCCGCAGGCAGCCAACGCCTGTTTGAGGGCTGATGCCGAGAGAAAGTCCTCGCCGCCCTCTTCCCTGTACAGCGACAGCACGGAGTGGAACAGGTCGTAGTACCGCACCGTCGAGCCAGGCGCCGGATGGACGAAAACCGAAACTAGCTCAGCAATGCGCGCCGGATCAGCGTGGTGGGCGTGGGCAGTCACGGACGATTCGCCGTCCGCGTGTTCTGAATCGTCAGCAGCGCGTTGTACTGAGCAACAAGGCCGGTGAGAACCTGGACCCCGTCAAGGTCGATGGTGTCCTGGTCGAGTGCTTCGGTAAGGCCAGCAATCAGGGCAGCGATTGAGCCGGTAAGGGACTGGCGAGCGCCGGGCATGGCGGCGGGAGTGCTCATTGGGTACCTACTCATTTCAGTATGTGGTTTGCGACCAAAACGCAAAACGCCCCCGGAACGTGCCAGTGCTCATCACCCCAGCCACCACAGTGGGAGCGAGCACCAGTACGCCCGGGGGCATTCTGGGAATACGGCAGCGTTAACCCGGCTGCCTTCGGGTGTCTTGGATCCTGGTGCGTGATGTGGTGGCTGCCCAGGAAGGCTGATACGCCCACCGGCACGGTCCCTGGGAAGGTCAGTCAGGAACCGTGCGGGAAGGCGCACCAGCTCTATTCAGCGCGGATTACCCGTCGCGCCCCGGCAGTGCTAGTAGTCGTCGCATCAGTGATCTCTCCGGCCTAGGTAGATGACATCGACTGGTAAGCCTCGAATTCGCGGACGGCATGTGCCCTCATTCGCTGCTCGTACGCACGCTGTTCATCAGAAACAGCGGACCAAGCCTCAGCGCGCAGAGACTTGACCCGCCCTGCTAGTAGGCGCTGATCGAACTTCACCGCGCGAAAGTTGCTGTCTAGCTGCCGGTGATGCTTGCGGCACATCGGCGCGTAATGGTTCGCGTCCGTCGACCACAGGCGGCCGTCGTGAATCTCATTCTCGTCCGTGTGCTGATAGGCCCAGTGGTCTGCTGTACGGCCGCACCAATCACATGCATGGTGCTGAGCGGGACCACTGAGCCTGCGTAGTCGGTCATGCGCTGTGCGGTAACTGGGTAGTCGAGTGGTCATGGCGGGGGAGCCTCCTGTAAATGCAGAAAGGCCCCGGATTCACGATGAGGCGCCAACCCCAAGGCTCCCCAGCCAGGGTTAGACGTTGCATCGTGAGCCCGGGGCCCAAGACTGTGTGTCCGGCGCGATAGCGGGGAGCCAGCCGGAAGGACACTCAGAAGGTGTCTCGCAAGATATCTAGCGAGTCGGTTACCCGCACTCACTTACATAGGCGCGCAAGCATTCCCTGCGTGCCTTCGTAGTTGCACAAGGGAGTCGAACGCCTGATGCCGCTGAGTGCTGAGCGGGTGCCAGATGGCGGGCGAGTGTAGGAGTGCAGGTTTGTAGGCGAGCCGGGTTTAGCAGTGGAGTTCCAAGGGCGATACGAGTTGATGTGCATTTCTACACTTCTACATTTATGCAGGTCAGAAGGGGTGTTCTTTGGTTTGGAGAGAGATTGCCCTACATCGCCCTTGCGCTGATGGCAGTCGCCGCGAGAGCCCGTTATCATTTCGTTATCTAATGACTACGCTCCGCAATCGGATGATTACCCGGCCAGCCGGCCAGGGGGTGAGAGCTCTCAGCGGCCGTCTGCGGGCAGCGGAAAGCCTGCCGGGCAGATCCACCAGGGACCCGCCAGGCGGGGCTTAGAGGGGCGCTCAGGGGGCCTCTCAGTGGGCAGCGGAAAGGCCCCGGCATCCGCACTGGGACGCCGGGGCCTGGCATGCTCAGATCAGTTACTCGGCGCGCTCCGGGGCTTTCGCCCAGCGGATGTCCACGCGGTCTTCCATCTTGCTCGCCCGTCCATACGCCAGCGGCTTGCTGACCTCTACCCGGTCAATGAACAGCGCGAGGAATTCCCGCCGCTCGGTCAGGGTCCACTCCGCCCACGGGGAGCCTTCGCCGATCGGGTCGCCCTCTGCTGCCGTCCACTCGGCGATAGGCAGGCTCACGCTGTCCGTTGACCGGTCCTCCAGCAGCGCCAACTCCGCCTCTATGCGGGCCTCTTCCTTCTCCAGCCGTTCGGCCGATTCCCGGAAGATGCGCGTACCGGTCTTGCCGCTGTAGACCCCCTCGGTCCGGTCCTGGTACAGCGTGGCCAGCGAGGCACGGGTGTACTCCAACGCTGCCGACAGCTCGGCCCGCTGTGCTTCCGTGCCGGACCGGTCTTCCTGGTGGGCGAACCGGCGGGCTGCTTCGGACAGCAGACGCTGATCGTGTGCGTCCAGCTCGGCGTAGTCATCCGGGGTCATGGCGGATAGCCGGGCGAACACGCGGCGGGCAACGACGTCATCCACAGCGGTCATGCTCGCTGCGAGGCTCCGATGTCCTTCGATCGAGCCAGCCGGCCGACGGCACTTGTAGTAGCGGAGCCCACGAGACACGGCAGCTTGCATTGCCGCGCCACACTCGCCGCAGAACGAGACTCCCCAACCACTCAGCAGTGAGGGCCGGTTGTTCTGCTTTACCTCTGGCCGCTTGCCGCTGACGATCTCCTGCAACGCGTACCACTCGCCAGGCGTGATGATCCCCTCGTGGCTCCGCAAGATCTCTCCCGCAGCATCCCGCTGGGGCTCGCGCTTGCCACCACCGCCGACCACCTTGGACGCGAAGCCAGCGAGGCGGGGATCACGCAGGACTCGTAGAACGCTCCCTGAGTGCCACTGGGCCCGCCCCCCATCGATCCCCGCACTCACGATGTCAGAGCGCCCACGACGGCCCTTGAGCCGGTTCTGACCAGCCTCGCCCATGGACTCCAGCGAGGTGGGCACCTTCTCCTCATTGAGCCTGCGTGCGATGGCTACGCTGCTCTTACCGGCCATGGCGTCAGCGATCATGCCTCGCACCACTTTGGACGTAACCGGGTCCGGCACCAGGCGCGTGATCGTCAGCGTGCCTGCCTCGCCGGGAATGGGCACGGTGGCGCGCTCAGCGACGAAGCCAAACGGGGCACTGCCGGTTACGTGTCCGCCCACCTGACGTACGGCAGCCTGCGCGCGGAGCATGTGCTGACGCTTGGACTCTGACTCCTGCTGTGCGAGTCCAGCGATGAGCGCGAAGATCGCTACGCCGATGGGGGACGACGTGTCGAGAAACGGCTCATCCACGCTGACCAGCGAGACGCCGTGCGCTTGCAACTCCTCGTTGATCTTCATCGCCTCATAGGCACCCTGGCGCGTCAGTCGAGAGAGAGCGGGGATCACCACGACGTCACACTCATGCGCGCGGACGGCAGCCATCAGGCCCTCGAAGCCGGGGCGAATGATCTTGGGGTCGAAGCCTGACCGGCCCACGTCCTCGAAGTGCCGGACAAACGTCCAGCCTCGGGCGTCAACGAGATCGTGCGTGGCCTTCCGCTGCCCCTCGGGGCTGGTGCGGCTCTCGTCCTCTCGCTGCTTGGACTGTCGGCCGTACGTCATCGCTCTCACGTTGTCGAGGTTACGGGTCCTGCTGATGTATGGAGGTGTCATACCGCCGTACTGAACTGGTTTCGGTGATTACCAGCGGTGCGGTCTCGTCGGCGCTGCAGTCGGTGATCGGGAAGGCGCTCGATGCGCAGTTCTGACCGGGGCTATGTGAGTGCCGAGGCGGCCGTGGTGCTGCCGGCGCTGGTGTTGTTCGCCATGGCCCTGGTGTGGGCGTTGATGGCGGCGTCCGCGCAGATCCAGTGCGTGGACGCCGCCCGGGCCGGGGCGCGGGCGGCGGCGCGCTCGGAGGCGGGGAGCGCCGTGGTGGCTGCCGCTCGTTCGGCGGCGCCGGACGGTGCGCGGGTCGCCGTGGAACGGGAGGGGGAGCTGTGGCGGGTCCGGGTGGACGCGCCGACACCGGGGCCATCGGCCTTGTCGATACGGCTCAGCGCGCAGGCCGTGGCGCTGGCCGAGGACACGGTGGGGGTCGGCCCGTGAGGCCGGCTCGGGACCGGCGCAGGGGGCCGGGTGGGGCGGATGCGGACCGGGGTTCGGCCACGGTGTGGGCCGCGGTGGTGAGCTGCGCTCTCTGCGTGGTGTTCGCGGCCGTCATGGCGATGGGCCAGGCGGTGGTGGCCCGTCACCGGTCGGGTGCGGCGGCGGATCTGGCCGCCCTCGCCGCTGCGGACCACTGGATCGAAGGGCAGGAGGGGGCCTGTGGCAAGGCCGCCCGGGTGGCACGGGCGCAGGGCAGCCGCCTGCTGCGGTGTCACGTGCAGGGGGAGATCTCCGACGTCACGGCGGTGGCGGGCTTCGGACCCTTCACCTCGGCGGCCAGATCCCGGGCCGGCCCCCCGGGAGCGGCGGGGCCGCCCGGCCCGGAGGCCGCGCCGAGCGGCGCGGTACCGCCGGGGGCTGCGGGGCCGGGGCGGGCCGGCCCGCCCGGGAAGTCCCAACCTGCAGCGCGGGGGTGAGGGGCTGATTCGGAGACCGGTCAGGTCTTGGGTGCGCCGGTGAGGAGGGTGGTGAGGAGGCGGACGGCGCCCCGCTTGTGGAGGGGGTCGTTGCCGTTGCCGCACTTGGGGGACTGGATGCAGGAGGGACACCCGGCCTCGCACTCGCAGGACGCGATGGCCTCGCGTGTGGCGGTGAGCCACTCGCGGGCCGTGTGGAAGGCGCGCTCGGCGAATCCGGCCCCGCCCGGGTGGCCGTCGTAGACGAAGACCGTCGGCAGCAGTGTGTCCGGGTGGAGCGGGACCGAGACACCGCCGATGTCCCAGCGGTCGCAGGTGGCGAAGAGCGGGAGCATCCCGATCGACGCGTGCTCGGCGGCGTGCAGCGCGCCACCCAGGATCTCCGGATTGATCCTGGCGGCGTCGAGCTGGTCCTCGGTGACCGTCCACCACACGGCGCGGGTGCGCAGGGTGCGGGGTGGCAGCTCGAGCTTGGCCTCACCGAGCACCTCGCCGGTGATCAGCTTGCGACGGAGGTAGGAGACGACCTGGTTGGTGACCTCGACGGAGCCGTAGCAGAGCCGCCCGTCCCCCCAGGGGATCTCGGTGTCGGTCTCCAGGACGGAGATGGAGGTGGTGTCGCGGGCGGTGGTGGAGTACGGCGGGGCGGCCTCCTCCACCAGCGCCACCGAGTCCTCCAGGTCCAAGTGCTTCACCAGATAGGTGCGGCCCTGGTGGAGGTGGACGGCGCCGTCGTGGACGGCGGCGTGGGAGGCGGATTCGTCCACCGTGCCCAGCAGCCGGCCCGTGGCGGCCTCGACGACCTGCACCGGTCGTCCGCCCTCGCCTCGGATGTCGGTGAGGTCCGCGGCCCGTTCGCGGCGGGTCCAGTGCCAGGCCGTCGCCCGGCGCCGGAGCAGCTTCGCGGCCTCCAGCTGGGGCAGCAGCCCGGCGGCGGCCGGGCCGAAGAGGTCGAGGTCGGCCTCGGTCAGCGGAAGCTCGGCGGCGGCCGCGCACAGATGGGGGGCGAGGACGTACGGGTTCTCCGGGTCGAGCACGGTGGACTCCACCGGCTGCCGGAACAGCGCCTCGGGGTGGTGGACGAGGTAGGTGTCCAGCGGATCGTCCCGGGCCACCAGGACCGCCAGGGCGCCCTGGCCCGAGCGCCCGGCGCGGCCCGCCTGCTGCCACAGGGAGGCCCGGGTGCCGGGGTAACCGGAGATGATCACGGCGTCCAGGCCGGAGACGTCCACGCCCAGCTCAAGGGCAGTGGTGGCGGCCAGGCCCAGGAGCTCGCCGGAGTGCAGGGCGCGCTCGAGGGCCCGGCGCTCCTCGGGCAGGTAGCCGCCGCGGTAGGCGGCGACCCGCCGGGACAGGGAGCGGTCCACCTCGGCCAGCCGTTCCTGGGCGATGACCGCGATCAGTTCGGCGCCGCGGCGGGAGCGTACGAAGGCGACCGTGCGTACGCCCTGCACGGTCAGATCGGTGAGGAGGTCGGCGGTTTCCGCGGTGGCGGTACGGCGGACGGGGGCGCCCCGCTCGCCCTGCAGCTCGGTGAGGGGCGGCTCCCAGAGGGCGAAGACCAGCTCGCCGCGGGGGGAGGCGTCGTCGGCGACCTCGGTGACGGGCAGGCCGGTGAGGCGTCCGGCAGCCACCGCGGGCTCGGCGGCGGTGGCCGAGGCGAGGAGGAAGACGGGGTTCGCGCCGTAGCGGGCACAGAGGCGGCGCAGCCGGCGCAGCACCTGGGCGACGTGCGAGCCGAAGACGCCGCGGTAGGTGTGGCACTCGTCGATGACGACATAGCGCAGCGCGCGCAGGAAGGAGGACCAGCGGGGGTGGGAGGGCAGGATCCCGCGGTGCAGCATGTCCGGATTGGTGAGGACGTAGTTGGCGTACTGCCGGACCCATTCGCGTTCCTCGACCGGCGTGTCGCCGTCGTAGACCGCCGGGCGGACCGCGGTGCCCAGGGGCGCCGCCAGGGCCTTGACGGCCCGGCGCTGGTCGGCGGCCAGGGCCTTGGTGGGGGCGAGGTAGAGCGCGGTCGCCCCGCGCCCGTTCGGGGCCTCGGCGCCGTCGAGCAGGGCGGTCAGTACCGGCGCCAGGTAGGCGAGGGACTTGCCCGAGGCGGTGCCGGTGGCGACGACGACCGACTCGCCGTCGAGGGCGTGCTCCGCGGCGGCGGCCTGGTGGACCCACGGGTGTTCGATTCCGGCGGCCTGAATGGCTGCGATCACTTCCGGCCGGATGCGATCGGGCCAGACTGCATGGCGGCCCGGTCTTGGGGGCAAGTGCTCCGTATGAGTGATGCGCGCAGCCCGGTTCGCCCCCCTGGCGAGCCGGTCCAGGACGGTGCCGGGGGAGGGGCGTGTGCCCGTGGTCGCCGGGCTCCGACCGGGGCGGTGATTGTTGGCCATCGGCACCGAGTCTGTCACTGGCGTGAAGGACAATGGTCCCAAGGCGTCGTGCATGCCCGCTGGTAAGTGATTGAATGCCATCGCGGCTGCCAATCCGTCCCCCGCCCTCGGATGGGGGAGGCCCCTGGGGGGCGCCGTTCGATAGCAAGGTGCTGGAGGATCCGTGGACCTGTCCCTGTCGACTCGCAATGTGTCCGGCCCCGGTGGCGACCGTACGGTCGTCGAGGTCGGTGGCGAGATTGATGTGTATACCGCGCCCAAGCTGCGCGAGCAGTTGGTCGAGTTGGTGAACGACGGCAGCTACCACCTGGTTGTCGATATGGAGGGCGTGGACTTCCTCGACTCCACCGGGCTCGGCGTGCTCGTCGGTGGACTCAAGCGTGTCCGGGCCCATGAGGGCTCGCTGCGCCTGGTCTGCAACCAGGAGCGCATTCTCAAGATCTTCCGCATCACCGGTCTCACCAAGGTGTTCCCGATCCACACCTCGGTGGACGAAGCCGTCGCTGCCACCGACTGACGGCTTGCCGGAGGAAGAGCAGGGGGCCGGGCCTTGAGCCCGGGCCCCTGAATCGCACGCCCGTACGTCTGAGGGGGATCGCATGGCCACCGTTGAGCTCCGCTTCAGCGCTCAGCCCGAGCACGTCCGGACGGCCCGCCTGGTGGCGGCCGCCGTGGCGCGCCGCGCCGGGGTGGAGGAGGCCGTGCTGGACGAGGTCAGGCTCGCCGTCGGCGAGGCCTGCTCCCGTGCTGTCGGGCTGCACCGCAGCCATGGGGTGACCGCGCCCGTCCGGGTCGTGCTGACCGAGGAGGAGAAGGTGTTCTCCATCGAGGTCGGCGACGAAGTGCCCGGTCCGGCGGGGGCGGGAACCGGCGCGCACGGCGCGGCCGACGACGGGGATGCCGAGGGCGAGGACGAGATGGGTCTCGCCGTGATCAGCGGGCTCGTCGACGACATGGAGGTCGGTGCCGACGAACTCGGAGGGCTGATCCGGATGAGCTGGCCGAAGCCTCCGAGTCCCCCCAGCCCCAGCCTTCCCCCCAGCCCCACTCTCCCCTGATCCCTCCTGATCCCTCCTGATCACTCACTTGATCGGATCTTCTTTCTCACGGCCCTGCTGAGCAGGGCCTTTCTTGTTTTCCGGATCATTTGCCGAGATCATTTATCCGGATCATTCGCTCGGCGTCAATGGCTTTGCCCCATTACCCCTTTCGGGGGTACCGCTGGGCCGAGATCTTTTGCTGAGTAGCGAGTGACGGCCAATTCCGTTTACCGCGCACTGTTTTGATCTAGCGCGGCTCCCTACAATCCGTCCACATCTTGAGCTCTTCGCGTCAAGGAGGACGAATGACGGGGCTCTTCACCCCTCACCAGCAAGACCACCCCTCAACCCTCGCGGCAGCGGTTCTCACCGACGACAACCGCCTCATCGTGATCGTCATCGCGATCGTCGCCCTCGCGGCGCTCGTCGTGGCCCAGTTGCTGGTCCGCCAGGTCCTGGCGGCCGGCGAAGGCACCCAGAAGATGAAGGAGATCGCGGGAGCCGTTCAGGAAGGCGCCAATGCCTATCTGGCGCGGCAGTTGCGCACGCTCGGCGTATTCGCCGTGGTCGTGTTCTTCCTGCTCTTCCTGCTCCCCGCCGACAACTGGTCGCAGCGGGCCGGACGTTCGGCATTCTTCCTGGTCGGTGCGCTCTTCTCGGCGGCGACCGGATACATCGGCATGCGCCTGGCCGTGCGGGCGAATGTGCGCGTGGCGGCCGCCGCGCGTGAAGCAACTCCCGCGGAAGGCGAACCGGCGAAGGATCTGACGGCCGTCGCGCACAAGGCCATGAAGATCGCTTTCCGTACGGGTGGCGTGGTCGGCATGTTCACGGTGGGCCTCGGCCTGCTCGGTGCCTCCTGCGTCGTCCTCGTCTACGCCGCTGACGCTCCCAAGGTGCTGGAGGGCTTCGGCCTCGGCGCCGCGCTGATCGCCATGTTCATGCGTGTGGGAGGCGGCATCTTCACCAAGGCCGCCGACGTCGGCGCCGACCTGGTCGGCAAGGTCGAGCAGGGCATTCCGGAGGACGATCCGCGCAATGCCGCGACCATCGCCGACAATGTGGGCGACAACGTCGGCGACTGCGCGGGGATGGCGGCGGACCTCTTCGAGTCGTACGCGGTGACCCTGGTGGCCGCGCTGATCCTCGGCAAGGTCGCGTTCGGTGACGCCGGGCTCGCGTTCCCGCTGATCGTTCCGGCCATCGGCGTCGTCACGGCGATGATCGGCATCTTCGCGGTGGCGCCCCGGCGCACCGACCGCAGCGGCATGACCGCCATCAACCGGGGCTTCTTCATCTCGGCGGTGATCTCCCTCGCGATGGTGGCGGTGGCGGTCTTCGTCTACCTGCCCTCCTCGTACGCCGCGCTGGACGGCGTCACCGACGCCGCGGTCCGGGCGCAAGACGGCGACCCGCGGATCCTCGCGCTCGTCGCGGTGGCCATCGGCATCGTCCTCGCCGCGCTGATCCAGCAGCTGACCGGATACTTCACCGAGACCAACCGGCGCCCCGTACGGGACATCGGCAAGTCCGCGCTGACCGGTCCCGCCACCGTCGTGCTCGCCGGCATCTCCATCGGCCTGGAATCCGCCGTCTACACCGCGCTGTTGATCGGCCTCGGCGTCTACGGCGCGTTCCTGCTCGGCGGTACGTCCATCATGCTGGCGCTCTTCGCGGTGGCCCTGGCCGGCACCGGCCTGCTCACCACCGTCGGTGTCATCGTCGCCATGGACACCTTCGGACCGGTCTCCGACAATGCGCAGGGCATCGCCGAGATGTCCGGCGACGTCACCGGTGCCGGCGCGCAGGTCCTCACCGACCTGGACGCCGTCGGCAACACCACCAAGGCGATCACGAAGGGCATCGCCATCGCCACCGCGGTGCTCGCCGCGGCCGCGCTCTTCGGCTCGTACCGCGACGCCATCGCCACAGCGGTCGCGGAGGTGAACGCCAAGGCCGGCGACATGGGCCTGAGTCTGGACATCTCGCAGCCCAACAACCTGGTCGGCCTGGTGCTGGGCGCCGCGGTCGTCTTCCTCTTCTCGGGGCTGGCGATCAACGCGGTCTCGCGGTCGGCCGGAGCGGTGGTCTACGAGGTGCGGCGGCAGTTCCGCGAGCACCCCGGGATCATGGACTACACCGAGAAGCCGGAGTACGGGCGCGTCGTCGACATCTGCACCAAGGACGCGCTGCGCGAGCTGGCCACGCCCGGCCTGCTCGCCGTGCTCACGCCCATCGCCGTCGGCTTCTCGCTCGGCGTGGGCGCCCTGGGCTCGTTCCTGGCGGGTGCGATCGGCACCGGCACGCTGATGGCGGTGTTCCTCGCCAACTCCGGTGGCGCGTGGGACAACGCCAAGAAGCTCGTCGAGGACGGCCATCACGGCGGCAAGGGCAGCGAGGCCCATGCCGCGACCGTCATCGGCGACACGGTCGGCGACCCGTTCAAGGACACGGCGGGCCCCGCGATCAACCCGCTGCTCAAGGTCATGAACCTGGTGGCCCTGCTCATCGCTCCGGCGGTGGTGCAGTTCAGCTATGGCGACGACGCCAGCCCCGGAGTCCGGGCGCTGGTGGCGACCCTCGCCATCCTCGTGATCGTCGGCGCGGTCTACATCTCCAAGCGGCGAGGTATCGCCGTGGGTGACGAAGGCAACGCGGAGCGGGTCACCAAGTCCACCGATGCGGCGGTGGTTTCGTAACACCTGGTCAAGGAACGGGCGGGCGGCGCGGGTTGACGCGCCGCCCGCCCTTTTCTTGTCCGGACGTGAGCCTCATCTCTCTTGGTGCAAATGGTTACAATATGGTCTATATCGGTCGTACGGCACACGGATGTCCCCCACTTGGCGTGTATGTTCCGGGGCCGAGAACCTTGGAAGGGACCGATCCGGTGAACAAGAAGCTTGCAGCCGCACTGTCCGGCGGTGCGGTACTCGTGCTCGCGCTCTCGGGCTGCACCGACGACAGCGGCGAAAAGGTGAACGCCTGGGCGAAGCAGGTCTGCGACCAGGTGCAGCCTCAGGTCAAGAAGATCGAGGAAGCCAACGCCGCGATCCAGAAGGAGACGACGGACCAGAGCAAGGCGGACGTCGTCCAGAAGACCGACTCGGCCGCCTTCCAGTCCATGTCGGAGGCGTACAAGGCGATGGGCGCCGCGGTGAAGGGTGCCGGCGCCCCGCCGGTCGACGAGGGCAAGAAGACGCAGGAGGAAGCGGTCAAGGAGCTCGACGCGATCTCCGCGGCCTACGCCAACCTGAAGAAGCAGGTCGACGGCCTCGACACCAAGGACCAGGCCAAGTTCGCCGACGGCCTCAAGGGCATCGCGGCCGAGCTGGACAAGCTCAGCAAGAGCGGTAACCAGGCGCTGACGAAGCTGCAGTCCGGTGAGGTCGGCCAGGCGATGAAGAAGCAGGCGAGCTGCCAGCGCTCGACCGCGCCGTCGCCGTCCTAGGTCGCGTCCGCTCCCGCCGCGCCCGCTCCCGCCGCGTTCTGGCGCGACGGGCGGTGGGGCCGGTCCGCCCCACCGCGTCGTGGTCGTACGCAATGTCGGTGCCGGAGGCCACAATGGGCGGGTGAGTACGCCCAGCCTTCCCGCGCCCGACCGTTCCCCCCAACTGCGTGCGGCCCTGCTCCGCGCCGGCTTCACCGCGGACGGGCTGCTCGACCTGCTCGGCGCCCCCGCGTACGCCGCGCTCGCCCGCAGCGAGACGGTCCCCGCCGTCCGGGCCACCCGCGACGACGGCCCGCTGCAGACGCTCGTACGGCTCTTCCTGCTCCGGCGCCCCGTTCCGTACGCCCATGCCGCCGCTGCCCTGCCCGCCGAAGACGCCCTGGCCGACGGCTGGCTGACGCTGGACGGCGACCAGGTGCGGGCCGCCGTCGATGTGCGGCCCTACGGCGGGCCGGAGGGCCAGGACTGGTTCATCGTGTCCGACCTCGGCTGTGCCGTGGGCGGCGCCGGAGGCATCGGCAGCAGTCAGGAGGCCGTCGTCCTCGGGGTGGGCGGGGCGTCCACCACGCTGGCCGGCCTCACCGTCCGTACGCCCGTGGCCAAGGCGCTCGACCTCGGCACCGGTTCCGGCATCCAGGCCCTGCACGCCGCGCAGCACGCCACCCGGGTCACCGCCACCGATCTCAACCCGCGGGCCCTGCACTTCGCCCGGCTCACCCTGGCGCTCTCCGGGGCGCCCGAGGCGGACCTGCGGGAGGGCTCGCTGTTCGACCCGGTGGCGGACGAGACGTACGACCTGATCGTGTCGAACCCGCCGTTCGTCATCTCGCCGGGCGCCCGCCTGACGTACCGCGACGGCGGGATGGGCGGCGACGACCTGTGCCGCACGCTCGTCCAGCAGGCCGGTGACCGGCTGAACGCCGGCGGGTACGCGCAGTTCCTCGCCAACTGGCAGCACGTGGAGGGCGAGGACTGGCACGACAGGCTCCGCTCCTGGGTGCCGCGCGGCTGCGACGCGTGGATCGTGCAGCGCGAGGTGCAGGACATCACGCAGTACGCGGAGCTGTGGCTGCGCGACGCGGGAGACCACCGGAGCGACCCGGCCGACTACGAAGCGCGGTACGCGGCGTGGCTCGACGAGTTCGAGGCCCGCAAGACCAAGGCGGTCGGCTTCGGCTGGATCACCCTGCGGAAGTCCGGTTCCGACCGGCCCTCGATCGTCGTCGAGGAGTGGCCGCACCCGGTCGAGCAGCCGCTCGGCGCGACCGTGCTGGCGCACTTCGAGCGGCAGGACTTTCTGCGGGAGCACGACGACGCGGCGCTGCTGGCGGGCCATTTCAGGCTGGCGGACGAGGTCGTGCAGGAACAGGTCGGCATGCCGGGCGCCGAGGACCCCGAGCATGTGGTGCTCCGGCAGAACCGCGGCATGCGGCGCGCGACCAAGGTCGACACCGTCGGCGCGGGGTTCGCGGGGGTGTGCGACGGGACGCTCAGCGCAGGCCGGATCCTGGACGCCATCGCCCAGCTGCTGCAGGAGGACCCGGTGCTGCTCCGCGACCGGACGCCCGAGGCGATCCGGCTGCTGGTCGAGCAGGGTTTCCTCGTACCGGTGGACGGGCCGGAGTGAAACCGGCGGAGTCCGGCGGAGCGAAACCGGCGGAGTGAAACCGGCGGAGTGAGACCCGCGGAATGAAAGCCGCGCTGCGGCGGAAACCGGCCATCGCGCCGACCCCGGAGGCAGGTGTTCACTTGGGGTTGGTGCCGCCGATGCCCCGACATGTCAGCCTCCTCGTCCGGAAGCGCCCGGGAATCGGACACCGCGAGAGGTACGGACATGGAGAGCGGACCCGCGATCTTCGCCGGAACGACGTTCGCGCTGTTCGGCGCCGGGATGCTGGTCTGGACGGGAGCGCGCGTGCTGCATCGCGCGCCGGTTGCGTACGGAGTGCGCCCTGCCGCTTCCGTCACACTTGCCACGCTGGCTGGAGCGGCGTCCCTCGCCCTTGCCGCGTGGTGTTTCTGGAGGTTCTGAGGAGCTTCTGAAAAGAGGCTTTACGGCGGCGTCGGCACGGCGGGGCGAAGGTCGGGGCGGCAAGAAGGGCACTAGTCGGGTTACCGTTCGAGTGGCCGTTGCGGGCTTCTGCCGTTTGACACGGGGGCGGGTTGTACCGTCACACTCCGCAGCGTCACCGTACTGCGACCGAGTGCCGACCGGAGAGAAGAGCCAAGTTGTCCCCGACCAGCGAGACCGCAAAGGGCGGCCGCCGACTCGTCATCGTCGAGTCTCCTGCCAAGGCTAAGACGATCAAGGGCTATCTCGGCCCCGGATACGTCGTCGAGGCGAGCGTCGGGCACATCCGCGACCTCCCGAACGGCGCCGCCGAGGTGCCCGACAAGTACACCGGCGAGGTGCGCCGCCTCGGCGTGGACGTCGAACACGACTTCCAGCCCATCTACGTCGTCAACGCCGACAAGAAGGCCCAGGTCAGGAAGCTCAAGGAGCAGCTGGCCGAGTCCGACGAACTCTTCCTCGCCACCGATGAGGACCGCGAGGGCGAAGCCATCGCGTGGCACCTCCTGGAGGTGCTGAAGCCCAAGGTCCCGGTCCACCGGATGGTCTTCCACGAGATCACCGAGCACGCGATCCGGGACGCCGTGGCCAACCCGCGCGAGCTGAACAAGCGCATGGTCGACGCGCAGGAGACCCGCCGCATCCTCGACCGCCTCTACGGCTACGAGGTGTCGCCGGTCCTGTGGAAGAAGGTCATGCCGCGGCTGTCCGCGGGCCGGGTGCAGTCGGTCGCGACGCGTCTCGTCGTCGAGCGGGAGCGCGACCGCATCGCGTTCCGGTCCGCCGAGTACTGGGACCTGACCGGGACGTTCGCCACCGGCCGGGCCGGGGACGCTTCCGACCCGTCGACCCTGGTCGCCCGGCTGAACACGGTCGACGGCCGGCGGATCGCGCAGGGCCGCGACTTCGGCTCGAACGGACAGCTCAAGAGCGACGTCCTGCACCTCGACGAGACGAACGCGCGGGCCCTGGCCGCTGCCCTCGACGGCACGTCGTTCAGCGTCCGGTCCGTCGAGTCCAAGCCGTACCGGCGCTCGCCGTACGCCCCGTTCCGTACGACCACCCTGCAGCAGGAGGCCTCGCGCAAGCTCGGCTTCGGCGCGAAGGCGACCATGCAGGTGGCCCAGAAGCTGTACGAGAACGGCTTCATCACCTACATGCGTACGGACTCCACCACGCTGTCCGACACCGCGGTCGCCGCGGCCCGGGCCCAGGTCACGCACCTGTACGGCGCCAACTACCTGCCGGACAAGCCGCGGACGTACGCCGCCAAGGTCAAGAACGCGCAGGAGGCGCACGAGGCGATCCGGCCGTCGGGCGACAGCTTCCGTACGCCGGGCGAGACGGGTCTGACCGGCGACCAGCTCCGGTTGTACGAGCTGATCTGGAAGCGGACCGTCGCCTCCCAGATGAAGGACGCGGTCGGAAACTCGGTCACCGTGAAGATCGGCGGGCGGGCCTCGGACGGCCGGGACGCCGAGTTCTCGGCCTCCGGCAAGACGATCACCTTCCACGGCTTCATGAAGGCGTATGTCGAAGGCGCCGACGACCCGAACGCCGAGCTCGACGACCGCGAGCGGCGGCTGCCGCAGGTCGCCGAGGGCGACCCGCTGTCGGCCGAGGAGATCACGGCGGACGGCCACTCGACCAAGCCGCCGGCCCGCTACACCGAGGCCTCGCTGGTCAAGGAGCTCGAAGAGCGCGAGATCGGACGGCCCTCGACCTACGCGTCGATCATCGGGACCATCCTCGACCGTGGCTATGTGTTCAAGAAGGGGACCGCGCTGGTCCCGTCCTTCCTGAGCTTCGCCGTGGTCAACCTGCTGGAGAAGCACTTCGGGCGGCTCGTCGACTACGGCTTCACCGCCAAGATGGAGGACGACCTCGACCGCATCGCCCGGGGCGAGGCGCAGGCCGTGCCGTGGCTGAAGCGTTTCTACTTCGGCGAGGGCGACGCGGGCGCGGGTGCGGCCTCCGAGGCCGGCAACGGCGACGGCGACCACCTGGGCGGCCTGAAGGAGCTGGTGACCGACCTGGGCGCGATCGACGCCCGGGAGATCTCCTCGTTCCCGGTCGGCGAGGGCATCGTGCTGCGCGTGGGGCGCTACGGCCCGTACATCGAGCGCGGCGAGAAGGACGCGGAGGGCCACCAGCGGGCCGACGTGCCGGAGGAGATGGCGCCGGACGAGCTGACGGTCGCGTACGCGGAGGAGCTGTTCGCCAAGCCGAGCGGCGACTTCGAGCTGGGGGCGGATCCGGTCAGCGGGAACCAGATCGTCGCGAAGGACGGGCGCTACGGCCCGTACGTCACGGAGATCCTGCCCGAGGGCACGCCGAAGACCGGCAAGAACGCGGTCAAGCCGCGGACGGCCTCGCTCTTCAAGTCGATGTCCATCGACACGGTCACGCTCGACGAGGCGCTCAAGCTGATGTCGCTGCCGCGGGTGGTGGGAGTGGACGCCGAGGGCGTCGAGATCACCGCGCAGAACGGGCGGTACGGCCCGTACCTGAAGAAGGGCACGGACTCCCGCTCGATCGAGTCCGAGGACCAGCTCTTCACGATCACGCTGGACGAGGCGCTCGCGATCTACGCGCAGCCGAAGCAGCGCGGGCGGGCCGCGGCCAAGCCGCCGCTGAAGGAGCTCGGCACCGACCCGGTGAGCGGGCGCCCGGTGGTGGTGAAGGACGGCCGCTTCGGGCCGTACGTGACGGACGGCGAGACGAACGCGACGCTGCGGCGGGACGACGACGTCGAGACGATCACGCCGGAGCGGGGCTACGAACTGCTCGCGGAGAAGCGGGCGAAGGGCCCGGCCAAGAAGACGGCCAAGAAGGCTCCCGCCAAGAAGGCTCCGGCGAAGAAGGCGACCGCCGCGAAGAAGACGGCGGCGAAGAAGACGACGACGGCGACGGTGGCGAAGAAGACGGTCGCGAAGAAGACGACCGCCAAGAAGACGACGGCGGCGGCGAAGAAGACCGCGTCGAGCGCGAACGCGACGGCGGACGAGTAGCGAGGGCCGGTCCCCGGGCGCCGGGCAGCGCCCGGGGGACCGCTGAGCGCCGGGGCGCGCGGTCGGCCCCGTCGCCCTCCGCTGCGGGGGCCGGGGCTGACCGGAGGGTGGCGCCCCGAGTGCTGGGTCGGTGACGGGCCGTGGCGGTGGCCGCCGGCTCGGGGGTCCGTCGACCTCCGCCGCCGGGCCGACCGGTGTGTTTCGCGTTCCGCGTCGGCGGGAGTGCCTGTGGCTCGGCCGCGCGGCAGCGCCCCCAGGCAGGTCGCCGTGGGGCTGCCTCGGGCCGGGGGTGTTCAGCGGTTGTGGTCACTTGTTCGGGTGGACCGGCATGGATCTGCGCGCTCCGGATAGGCTGGGCGGATGACGCGAGCCGAGCAGCCAACCGTCGGGACCACCCCTTCCGACGACGCCCTAGCCGCGGACTCACGTGAGCGCGCGGTGCGCGCGCTGCTGCGCATCCCCCCGCTGCGGCGGTTGTGGAGCGCGCATCTGGTCGGCGGTGTCGGCGATGCGCTGGCCCTTCTGGTGCTGGTGCTGCTGTCCCTCCAGGCGGCAGTCGGCGAGGGCGCGTTCGGCGGGGGGTACCGGGGCGCGGCATTCGCGGTCGCCGCGGTGTTCGGGGTACGGATCCTCGCCACGCTGCTGTTCGGCGCCGTGCTGCTCGGTCCGCTCTCCACGCTGACCGCGCCCGGCGGCCCGCTGGACCGCCGGTGGACCATGATGGCCGCGGACGGGGTGCGGATCGCGCTGTTCGTCGTCGCTCCGCTGTGGATCGACTGGACCCCCGACCAGGCTCTCGCGTTCCTCCTCGCCACCGTCTTCGTCGCCGGCGTCGCCGAGCGTTTCTGGACGGTCGCCAGGGAGAGCGCGGCGCCCGCGCTGCTGCCCGCCCCGCCGCCGGAGGGCGCGACGGTACGGCCGCTGCCGGACCACACCGACGCGCTGCGCCGCCTGTCCCTCCGTACGGGCTTCGTGGCCCTTCCCGCCGCGGCCGCCGTGCTGCTGGCCGCCACGCTGGTGGGCAATCTGCTCGGTGCCGGCGTCGCATGGTTCTCGCTCCACCAGGCGGCTTTCGGTTCGTACGTCGCGGCCGGGCTCTTCGCGGCCTCCGTCTCGGTGCTGTACCTGCTGGAGCTGCCCGACACCCAGACGCCCCGCCCGCGTTCGCCGCTGGAGGGGCTGCGCCGCCCGAAGACCGGGAGCGGCGCCGACAAGGGACGCACGGGTGCGATCGCGCTGCTCGTCCTGGCCTGTGCGGCGGTGGCGGGGGCGGTGGCGTCCGCCGTGGCCGTGTCCGTACTGCACGCGTTCGACCTCGGCGGCGGCCCGGCCGCCTTCGCGCTGCTCGTACTGGCGCTGACGGGCGGCACGGTTCTCGGCATCCGCGGGGCGCAGCAGGTGCTGCCCGCCCTCTCGCGCCGCCGGCTGCTCGCCCTGACCCTCGCGCTGACCGGGCTTGCGCTGCTGGTCATGGGCCTCGTGCCGGACACCGCGACCGTGCTGATCATCGCGCTGTTCGCAGGCTTCTGCGCGGGTGTTGCCGCGGGCGCCGGGCACACGCTGCTGGAGCAGGAGAGCGAGGAGTTCCGGCGGGTCCGGACGGTCGAGCACCTCCAGGCGGTCGTCCGGGTCTCCATCGCGCTCGCCGCCGTCGCGGCCCCGCTGCTGGCCGCGGCCATCGGGCCGCACCGGCTGGCGAACGGCAGCTTCGTCTTCGCCCACGGCGGCGCCGCCTTCACGCTGATGCTGGTGGGCGCGCTCCTGCTGCCCGTCGCGGCGATCGTGCTGGGCAAGGCCGACGACCGGCAGGGCGTACCGCTGCGGCGCGACCTGCGGGACGCGTTCCGGGGCGGGGAGCCCGCACAGGCGCCCGCGGCCACCGGTTTCTTCCTCGCCCTGGAGGGCGGCGACGGGGCCGGGAAGTCGACCCAGGCCGAGGCGCTGGCCGAGTGGATCCGGGCCAAGGGACACGAGGTCGTGGTGACCCGCGAGCCGGGCGCGACGCCGGTCGGCAAGCGGCTGCGGTCGATCCTGCTGGACGTGTCGTCGGCCGGGCTGTCGAACCGTGCGGAGGCGCTGCTGTACGCCGCCGACCGGGCCGAGCACGTCGACACCGTCGTCCGGCCGGCGCTGGAGCGGGGCGCGGTCGTGATCTCCGACCGGTACATCGACTCGTCCGTGGCCTACCAGGGCGCCGGCCGCGACCTCTCGCCGACCGAGATCGCCCGTATCTCGCGCTGGGCGACGGATGGACTCGTACCGCATCTGACCGTACTGCTGGACGTCTCCCCGGAGACGGCACGGGAGCGCTTCACGGAGGCGCCGGACCGGCTGGAGTCCGAGCCCGCGGAGTTCCACCAGCGGGTACGGGCCGGGTTCCTGACCCTGGCGGCCGCGGACCCGGGCCGGTACCTGGTGGTGGACGCGGGCCAGGAGCCGGAGTCGGTGACGACGGTCGTACGGCACCGGCTCGACCAGATGCTGCCGCTCTCCGACGCCGAGGTGAAGGCGCGGGAGGAGGCGCGGAAGGCGGCGGAGGAAGAGGCACGCCGGCGGGCCGAGGAGGAGGCCGCGCGCAAGGCGGAGGAGGAACGGCTGGAGCGCGAGCGGCAGGCGCAGCTCGCCAAGCTCCGGGCCGAGGAGGAGGAGCGCAAGCGCCGCGAGATCCAGGAGGCGCAGCAGCGGGAGGCCGAGCGGCAGGCGGAGGAGGCGCGGCAGCGCGCGGAGGAGGCCCGCCGGCTCGCGGAGGAGGAGCGGGCGCGTCGCGCCGCGGAGGAGAAGGCGCTGGCGGCGGAGCAGGAGCGCCGTCGCAGGCAGGCGGAGGAGGAGGCGCGGCTCCGGGCGGAGGCGGAGGCGCGGCGTCTGGAGAAGCAGCGCAAGGCGGAGGAGGCGTTGCTCCGCGCGGAGGAGGCCCGTCGGCTGGCGGAGTCGGCGGCCGCGGCGGCGGCTGCGGCGTCCGCGTCCGCTCGTACGTCGGAGGAGGCGCCGACTGCGCCGACCCCGGCGGTGGGCCCGGAAGAGGTGACCCAGACGGTCCCGGCTCCGACGGACCCCCGGGTGGGCCCGACGGAAGAGACGGCGGTACTGCCGCCGGTCGCGGCCGACGAGACAGCGGTGCTGCCGCCGGTACGGGACGACCGCACCGGCCCGGCGGACGAGACGGCGGTGCTGCCGCCCGTACGCGACGACCGCGCTGGCAAGGTGGATGAGACGGCGGTGCTGCCGCCGGTACGCGACGACCGCGTCGGCTTGGCGGAGGAGACAGCGGTGCTGCCGCCGGTACGCGACGACCGGGTGCCGCCGGGCTTCTTCCGGGACGAGCCGGAGGCGTCGCCCGAGCGCACCCGCGAGCTCCCGCAGATGGACGAGTCGGGCCGCCCCCGCCGCCGCTCGGACTGGGCGGAGGAAACCCCGCTGGACGACCTCCCCACCCTGGCGGACGAACTGCTGGGCCCCCACGACGGCGAGGAAGACACCCCGCGCAGAAACCGCCGCGGCTAGGTCCCCCGTCCGGGGCCCCCAGGGAGGTGCCCCAGGGCACGCACTTCTGCCACGTTGGCCGGGTTCGCCCATAGCTTCCGCTAGGGGCGAACCCGGCCGCCTTGCGGCTGTGCGCAGGCGGCCGCCGCGCGCAGCGCTGCTCCGTGGCGATGCCCGGCGCAGGGGCCGCAGCTGCTGGAACGGTGTTTGGCAGCGCATCCCGCACGGGTCGCGGGGGGCCGGGACCCGGCGGCGGTGCGGGTACGCCCGGCCGGAACCTGCCAGGTCCGGGGGCCGTGGCCCCGCGCCCCCACCCACCCCGCCGGGGGCCGGGGCTTGCCCCGGTTTCGGGAAGGGGCGGGTCAGGGGAGAGAGCACCCGCCCGCCGCCGGACGGCCATCGGCGTCCGGTGTCAGTGGGGTGGCCCACAATGGGGCCGTACGTGTACGACGCGCAGAGGGCGGGACCGCATGGCCGTATGGGACGACCTGGTGGGCCAGGACCGGGTGCAGGCGCAGCTTGCCGCCGCCGCGCGCGACGCGGACGCCCTGGTCACCGCCGAATCCGCCGCAACCCCGGACGCGACCGCAACCCCGGCCGCGACCGCCACCCCCCCGCCCCTCACCGCGTCGAAGATGACGCACGCGTGGCTGTTCACCGGGCCGCCCGGCTCGGGGCGGTCCACCGCCGCCCGAGCCTTCGCGGCGGCGCTGCAGTGCACCAGCCCGGACCGCGCCCTCGGCGGCGCACCGGGCTGCGGGTTCTGCGACGGCTGCCACACCACCCTCGTCGGCACGCACGCGGACGTGGAGATCATCCGCACCGATCTCCTCTCCATCGGCGTGAAGGAGACCCGCGACCTCGTCCGCCGCGCGCAGCTCTCCCCCGCCGTCGGCCGCTGGCAGGTCATCGTGCTCGAGGATGCCGACCGCCTCACCGAGGGCGCGGGCAACGTCCTGCTGAAGGCCGTGGAGGAGCCCGCCCCGCGCACGGTGTGGCTGCTGTGCGCGCCCTCGCTGGAGGACGTGCTGCCCACGATCCGCTCACGCTGCCGGCATCTGACCCTCCGTACACCGTCCGTCGAGGCCGTCGCGGACGTGCTGGTCCGGCGGGACGGGATCGAGCCCGCCGTCGCCGCGTCCGTCGCCCGCGCCACCCAGGGGCACATCGGCCGGGCCCGCCGCCTCGCCACCGACGAGCGGGCCCGCGCGCGCCGCGCGTCGGTGCTCCGCCTGCCGCTCCGCGTCGACGACATCGGCGGCTGCCTCAAGGCCGCCCAGGAGCTGATCGACGCCGCCGCCGAGGACGCCAAGCAGGTCGCGGAGGAGATCGACGTCAAGGAGACCGAGGATCTGCGCGCCGCGCTGGGCGCCGGGGCAGGATCCGGCGGCCGCATGCCGCGCGGTACGGCCGGGGTGATGAAGGAGCTGGAGGACAAGCAGAAGCGGCGCAAGACCCGCACGCAGCGCGACAGCCTCGACCTCGCGCTCATCGACCTGACCGGGTTCTACCGGGACGTGCTGGCCCTCCAGCTGGGTTCCCGGGTGGCGATCGCCAATGCGGAGATGGGGGACGAGCTGAACCGGATCGCGCAGAGTTCGACCCCCGAGCGCACCCTGCGCCGGATAGAGGCGGTGATCGCCTGCCGCGACGCGCTCGAGCGGAATGTCGCCCCGCTGCTGGCCGTCGAGGCCATGACGATGGCCCTCCGTGCGGGTTGACACGATCACTCATACGGGAACGAACGGTGCAGGTCGCCCCGCCGGGCGTTACGCTCCGCAGATGGACACCAGGCGCCTGCTCCGCACCACCGGGACCGTGCTCGCTGCAACCGGACTGTTCATTTCCGGCTGTACGTCGGGGAGTTCCAGCCCGACCGCATCGGCGTCGGCTCCGGGAGGCCCCGCGGCGGCCACGGACGTCCCCGCGAACCTCAAGCCGTACTACGACCAGAAGCTGAGCTGGCGGGACTGCGGTGTCCCGGGGTTCCAGTGCGCCACGATGAAGGCGCCGCTGGACTACGACAAGCCCGACCCCGCCCAGGACATCAAGCTCGCGGTGGCCCGCAAGAAGGCCACCGGCCCCGGCAAGCGCCTCGGATCGCTGCAGGTCAACCCGGGCGGGCCCGGCGGATCGGCGATCGGCTACCTCCAGGCGTACGCGGGCATCGGCTACCCCGCCCCGGTCCGTGCCCAGTACGACATGGTGGCGATCGACCCGCGCGGGGTGGCTCGCAGCGAGCCCGTCGAGTGCCTGGACGGCAAGGAGATGGACGCGTACACGCAGGTCGACCAGACTCCGGACGACCCGGCCGAGAGCGGCCTGCTGGTCGCCGCATTCAAGAAGTTCGCGGCGGGCTGCGAGAAGCGGTCCGGTGAGATCCTGCCGCACGTGTCGACGGTCGACGCCGCCAAGGACATGGATGTGCTGCGGGCTGTGCTGGGCGACGAGAAGCTGGCGTACGTCGGCGCCTCGTACGGCACGTACCTGGGCGCGACGTACGCGGACCTCTTCCCCGGCCGCGTCGGCCGGCTGGTCCTGGACGGCGCGATGGATCCGACGCTGCCCTCGATCGAGCTGAACCGGGACCAGACGGCCGGCTTCGAGACGGCGTTCCGGTCCTTCGCGAAGGACTGCGCTGCGCAGCCGGACTGCCCGCTGGGCACGGGCGGCCCGGCCGACGCGGGCAAGCAGCTCAAGGCGTTCCTCGACAAGCTCGACGCCGACCCGGTGCCGACCGGCCAGAGCCGCGAACTCACCGAGTCCCTCGCGACCACCGGCGTCATCGCCGCGATGTACGACGAGTCGGCCTGGCCGCAGCTGCGCGAAGGGATCACCCGGGCGGAGGCGGGCGACGGCGCCGGGCTCCTCGCCCTCGCCGACTCCTACTACGAGCGCGAGCCGGACGGCACGTACGCGAATCTCATGTACGCGAACGCCGCCGTGAACTGTGTCGACCTGCCGCCGGCCTTCAGCGGGCCGGAAGCGGTCCAGGCGGCGCTCCCGTCCTTCGAGAAGGCCTCGCCGGTCTTCGGCGAGGGGCTCGCGTACGCCTCGCTGAACTGCACGTACTGGCCGGTCAAGGCGACTGGCAAGCCGCAGCGCCTGGAGGCGAAGGGGGCCGCGCCGATCGTGGTCGTCGGTACGACGCGGGATCCGGCCACCCCGTACAAGTGGGCGGAGGCGCTGGCCGGCCAGCTCTCGTCGGGCACCCTCCTGACGTACGACGGAGACGGGCACACCGCGTACGGCCGCGGCAGCGACTGCATCGACACGGCGATCAACCGCTACCTGCTGGAGGGCAGGCCCCCGGCGGACGGCAAGAAGTGCTGACAGGGCCCCTCCGGCACCCAACCGGAGGCTGGTCCGGGGCACCCCGAACAACCCTGTAGACTTGGCGCCGCTGCTGATGCGAATCTCTTCGTGCGCGAGGAGATGCCTCCGCAGCTTGCCGCCTTAGCTCAGTTGGCCAGAGCAACGCACTCGTAATGCGTAGGTCTCGGGTTCGAATCCCGAAGGCGGCTCGGATTAACCCCAGGACTCACTCGCCGTGACCTGGGGTTTTTTCATGCCCCGGCGTAGGCCCCCAGTGAACGCATGCCGTGAAGTCCGGGGTTGGGCAGGGGGATTGCGGCCTGTGCGAGCAGGGGCAGGCCCGGTCACGGGGGCGTGCCGCACGTCAGGCCTCCATTCCATCCCGATAAGAGCCCAGGTGCGCGAACATCTGCGTAAGTACCTGAATAGGAAGCCATATGTGAGTCATCGCGGGCGGCGGTGTAACAGGCAGCGCATGCGGAACGCAGAAGCAGGAAGAAGCGGGGCGACGACCCGGGCTGAATTTCGACACCTGGAGCGAGCGCGCCGACATGGCACTACGTCGATCGGATTTCCTGTGAGCAACATCGACCCGGTTCCCGGACACCAGACGTACATCCAGCCCTCGCAGCCGGACAGCTCCGCGCGTCACCAGACCGCCACACGGCGCACCGCCCTCACCGTCTGTACGATCGCGGACATCGCGGCAGGTCTGCTCGGCCTGTGGATCCTGTTGTTCCTGCTCGACGCGAACCAGGCGAATGTGTTCGTCGAGTTCGTGCGGGGAACGGCGGACTGGCTGGCCTGGTGGGCACGGGACATTTTCACGATGGACACAGAAGGTCTACGTGTTGCCCTTAATTATGGTCTTCCGGCTGCCATGTATTTGCTGATCGGCCATGGGATCGCTGCCCGGCTCAACCGAGCCTGACAGCGGACCGGCCTTTTTCGATCGCCACGAACCGCTGCCGCTGAATCCACGCAGGAGCATCACACAGGCTGCACACAGCCTTTCGAAAGCCTCGTTAGCGTGACTGGCCGCTCGATCCCCTATGCGAAACATGACCAGGCCGTGGCCCAGGCGGGCCAACGGCGCAGTCCGCCCAGGAAGACCAGAAGACCGCAGATGGATTACTGCTCCTCGTGCCGTCGGCATCTCAACGGCGCCCTGGTGTGTCCCGGGTGTGGCGCCTACGCCCCGGACATCGCCCCGCCCGCCACCGACGGCCGCATCGGTTCGGGCGCCCCACCGGCCACACCGGCCCACCGGGAATCCGCGACCTCCGGCGTGTGGCACGACAGACCCCTGGACAACGAGGCGGAGTTCCATGCTGATACGGACGCGGCCCCGCACACCCTCGCCGCCGACGTGGAGGGCCCGTCGCCGGCGCAGCAGGGTCGGGCAGCACGCCGTCGCCAGCTGGCCCGCTGGAAGAAGAACAAGCGCCGGGCAGCGGTCGCGAGCGCCGTCGCACTCGTCGGAGGCGGACTGACCATCGCCACGATGGACCGGCACTCCACGGACCGGGCACAGGCGGCCACGGCGCCGGACCAGCGGAGTGTGGGCGCCGTGGAAGAGCAGATGCCTGAGCAGAACCCTCCGGCGTCCACACCAGCCACCACTCAGGGCACTCTCCGGTCGTCACACACCCCTTCCCAGTCCCAGCCGCAGCCGCCGACGACCAGCGCCCCGCGACAGCAGTCCCTCGCGGCCCCGCCCCGCACGCCGCAGTCGATCGCTCGGCCGGATGCCGCCGCGCCTCCCCGCCCGGCTGCGTCGTCGACCCCGCAGCCGCAGAGCACCGCCGCGTCCGCCGGCGAATCGGCCCCCGAGCGCTCCGATACGACGACGGAGCAACCGTCGGCGCCCCCGACCGCCGGCAGCCCGGACTCGGGCGCGTCCCAGACCGGTCCCGCATTGATATCGACGTCGCCGACGGAGGTGTGTGTGCTCGTGGTGTGCCTCGGCTGACCATGCCGACACCCGGCCGTTGCCGGCTCGACGAGCGGGACGTGTGTCGCACATGGCGCTCCTACGTCCTGGTTCCTCAGTCCGTGAGCAACAGCCCCAGCCGATGGAAGGGATGAGGAGGCAGAGCCCGTGAGCCCCCGCTACGAAGTCCAAGTCCTGCTGCGCCGCATCGGCCGGTGGTGGGCCGTCGACGTCCCCCGTCTCGACCTGCACGCCCAGTGCCGCACTCTGGAGCATGCGGAGGACCTGGCCCGCGGCCTCGTCGCCGAAGCCCTCGGTGTCCCTCCGGACGCCGTCGTCGTGGACATGGCGGTGCCCGAACTCGGACCCGTGCTCGGCCCGGTCGCGGAAGCGCGGCGCCGCCGGGCGGCCGCGGTCGCCGCCGAGGATCAGGCGATCGCCGCAGCCGTTCAGGAGCTCGTGGACCAGCTGCGCGTGAGCCAGGGCGACGCCGGGCGTCTGCTCGGCATGTCACCGAGCGAGGTGGCCCGCTTCACGCCACCACGCGGCTCGGCGACCCCCGGCCCAGGCCAGCAGCTCACTCCGGTGCCCGCGCCGAGTCCGGCGCGGCCGGGCGCCGCCCCTGCTCCCCGCTCACGTCCCGGCCCCGCCGCGCAGCCGCGGCAGGCGATCTCCTCCGCCCGGCCCTCCTGGGCGATCCCCGACGACGGCACCGAAGGCCGAGGCCGACAGGGCTACGCCTCCTCCGGGTGATTCAGCGGTGCTCGTGCGCCGCGCGGCGGCGCAGATGGGGGGTGGACTGCCGGGCCTGAGAGCGCAGTTGCCTCGCCCCTGAGCCGAACGACGTGTCGAGCCGGTCCGCGAACGCAATGTCCGCAAACCCGCCGGGCGGCGGGGGTCGAATCGTCCGGGCAGTCGATGCGAGGCCCCCTGCCGCTGCCTAGGCTCGTTCCTGTGGCGCAACTCGACCATGCGCCACATCGACCTTTGCTTGACCATGAACCTTTGCTTGACCATGAAAACGGGGCACAGTGCACAAGAAGTCGTTGATCACCATTTCCGATGCCATTCCGCTGCGACGGAGCATCCGGCGGGCCGTCGACCAGGTCGACGACCTCGAGGTGGTGGGGGAGCGTGCCGGTTATCAGGCGCTGGAGCAGTCCGCACGCGACCGGATCGATCTGGTTCTGATCGACACCGCGGACATCCCCGCGGCAGAGCTGCGCACGGTGGTGGAGCACCTCCGGGCGCTGCCCAGCTCGCCCAAGGTCGCGCTGCTGGCGACGGGGGCCGCCGCCGACATGGCTCTGGCGCTGCGTTCGGGTGCTCATGGCGTGCTGACGAGGGACATGGAGCCCATCGACCTCGTCCGGGCGCTTCAGCTCGTCGCGTCGGGCTGCTGGGCAGTCTCCGCCGCGACGGCCCGGCTCGTGCCGGGGGGCCCGATGTCGGTGATCGGCCCCTCGTCGCCGCGGGAGCGGATCGCCTCGCTCACCGAGCGGGAGCGGCAAGTGCTGTTCCTCGTCGCCGAGGGGCTGTCGAACGGGGAAGTCAGCCGACGGCTCTTTCTCAGCCCGGAAACGGTCAAGGAGCATGTGAGCCGCATCCTCGGGAAGTTGCGGGTCGCCAACCGCATACAGGCGGCGGTAATAGCGGCCAGGTGCGAGCTCGTACACGTCTGATGCGTATCCCATCCCCCCGAAAGGGGGGTTGGCATCAGTAACCGGCGGCGACAGAGTATGACCTGCAGGCAGCCGGACGGGGGGAATGGCTATGAACAACCTGACACGTGAGCGCGTGCCCACAGAACAGCCGGGATTCGCACCGGTCGATCTGGAGAAGGTGCCCGCAGTCGACGCACTTCTGGAACTGTTGGGGCTCGGTCCGTTCGACCGGGATTCACTCGTCGCGCCGGTGGGCCGCAATGAAGTGTGGGCGGGCGCCACAGCCGGCGGTCGCAAGGTGTTCGTCAAGCGTCTGGTCGGCGGGGACGAAGATGTACGCGCGAGAATGCGGCGCCTGTTGTCCTTCGAGCAGTTCTCCGCGGAACTCTCCTCCAGCGCCTTGCGTGGTCCGGAATTCCTGGGCTGTGACGAGGAAGCGCGGATCGTCGTCTTCGAGTATCTCGAAGGTGCGCGGAGCGGCGCGGAGTTGATGGTCGACGAGACGTTCGACGACGCGCTGGCCCACGCGGTCGGCCGGGCCATCGGCCTTCTGCACGACAGCCCGGTGCGCGAACCCGGCGACCTGGACAGCTCCACACCCGAACTGCCCTCACCGGCGCTACTGCAAGCGCTGCCGCAGCGGATGTTCGACAACCTCAGCTTCGGCGAGCTGCAGACCTGGCGGCTCATACAGAGCGACCCCGCGCTGATCGCGGCGGTGACGGACCTGCGCGCCCGGGAAGAGGAAGCGCCCCGGGTGCCGGCCCACTGCGATCTGCGTGTGGATCAACTGCTGGTCACGGACGAGGGGTTCCATGTCGCGGACTGGGAGGAATTCCGGCTGGCCGACCCGGCGCGTGATGTGGGCGGATTCGCCGGTGAATGGCTCTACCGTTCCATCCTGGACATCGCGACCTCCCGTGGGGACACGGTTCTCATGGATACCGATCTCACACATGAGTCGGTCCTGCGGCGGGGCACGGAGAAGATCGAGCGACTGCGGCCACGCATCCAGCATTTCTGGGACGGATATCGCGAGACCGCCGGCCGGACCGATGCGGAACTCGCTGTGCGGGCCACCGCTTTCGCCGGCTGGCACATGCTGGACCGCTTGATCGCGGGAAGTCCGCAACGCGGCCGGATTTCCGGTATCGAACGCGCGGCTGCCGGTGTCGGCCGAGGGATATTGCTCAACCCTGAGCGGTTCACCGCCACGCTCGGCCTGGGGAGAACGAAGTGAATGGTGTGAACGAGGTCAAAGAGGCCGTGGTCGGACTGTCCGCGGCATTGCGGTCGGCGGTCGGCGGCATATCCGTCTCGGAGGACAGGGCGTCCGCGACCGTGGCCGGCCGGGAACTCACGGCCGACGATCCGCGTGCCCTGGAGTCCCTGCTCGCCGGCGCGCTCTACGAGACATGGCACGCAGGCCGCCGCGAGGGGTCGGAGAACCTCCCGCGACAGCTGAGAGACGCCGAGTTCGAGCAGGCACTGAGCGAGGCCGTGCCGCATGAGCACACATCGGTCGGAGTGCTCATGTGCGCCGCTCCGGCGCGGTCCACCGTGGGCGCGGCGGAAGCGATCGTCCAGCGGGACGGGGTGCGCATCCGCATCGCACGGGAATCCGTGGAAGGGGCCCTCGGCGCAACCGCCGGCGCAACCGCGGACTGGGTTCCCGGTGACCGGATCACGCTGCGGATGCCGGCCGCGCGCCCCGCGCTCTCGCCCGGGTTCTTCCTGGTCGACGGATCCACTCCCGGGAGCGGCTCCGGTGGGACAGTCCGGCTCTATGTGCACCTCACCGACTCCCGGAGTGCTGTCGCTGTATGGGGCCGGGTCCTGAGCCACCTGGAGGAGCGGAAGCTGCCGTACCGGGCCAAGGTGCTCTCGTCGAGGCTGCTGTATCCCCGGCGTGACGCCCTGGTGGTCTATCTCGGCCAGGAGGCCTGGGCCGCCGTTCCCGGGCTGGCCGAGACCGTCGTGGGCAGCCCCGGCGTGGGGGAGGAGACCTCGGTGTTCACCCATCGGCTCGGGCCCGGTGTCGCACTGGCCTGGGAACCGGAGGATCGGCGTCAGCCTATGCAGGGACTGAGTTTCGGCCAGCACCGGGCGAGCGCGGTGGCCAAGGCCGTACTCGACAGCGGAAAGTCCGGGAATTCCGTGGAGTGCGAGCTGCTGGCCCAATTCGCGGAGGCCAATATCGATCCCGCCGATCCGGCGCGCAATTCCACCTCGCCCCGGTTGTTCTGAGGCGGTTGCAGGGAGTGAGTGCACGCATTCCCTGTTTTCGCATCAGCCAGTCACTGAAACAGGGAGAAACACCATGGGCGACAACGCCTCGATGATGGAGCTCATCGCCGGTTACGACGCGTACGCGAGCGCCAATGAGCTCAACACTCAGGCGGCCGTCGAAGCGCCGGCCACCACCCCCGTCTGTGCCGCCGTCACCGGTGCCGCCGCCGGCAAGTGGCTCGTCTCCGCGGCGGTCAGCGCCGCCGGCGGTGCCACGTACAAGGTCGGTTGCTGATCCAGCCACCCGGCTGAACAGCCCTTCCCTCACACGCGTATGTCAAAAACGGAGGAGGTGAACTCAATGAACGAGAAGGTTCTCATCGAAGAGATGGTCACTGGCTACACGTCGTATGCCGAGACCGATGAACTCAATGTGACCGCCATGGTCGACGCTCCGGCGACGACTCCCTTCTGTGGCGCCGCCGCGAGCTTTGCGATCAGCTACATCACGACCAATGGTCCCGGCTAGATCGCCCTCCCGTAGCAACGGTGGCCCCGCAAACGCTAATTGCGGGGCCACCGTCGGCTCGAAGCACACAGGGTACCGACGAGACGAGTTGGCTGTCACGGCCATGAGGAAGCAAGAATCGTGAACACAAGATCACATGCCGCGACTCTCCTGGACATGGCCGACCTGCTGCGGCCAAACGCGATCCGTGCCGCCGCGGCACTCCAGCTCGCCGACCATCTGGCTCACGGGCCCCTGACGGCACAGACGCTCGCGGAGCGCACCGGCGCGAACCCCGTGATGCTCACCAAACTGCTCCGCTACCTCGACGAACTCGGACTCCTTGGCCGCGACGACGAGGGCACCTTCGAACTGACCGAACTGGGCGAGCCCCTGCGCCGGGACAGCCGGCATAGCCTGGGCCAGTTCCTCAGTGCGGAAGGGCTGTTCGGCCGCGCCGATCTCGGACTGGTGGGCCTGCTGCACACCGTACGGACCGGTGAGTCGAGCTATGCCGCCGCCTTCGGCCGTGAGTACTGGGACGACATCAACGGGGATCCGGCGTTCGCCGAGGCGCTGGACAAGGAAGGCCCGAGCCGTATCGCCTTCGACGCGGACATCATCGTCGACGCCTACGACTGGAGTGGCGTACACCGCGTCATCGACGTCGGCGGCAACAACGGCACACTCCTCATGGAACTGCTGGTCAGGCACCCGCATCTGACCGGTGCCGTCCTCGACCTGCCGGCCGTCTCCAGGATCGCTGCCCGCAGGATCGCTGAGGCCGGCCTGAGCGACCGGGGCGAGGCGGTGGCGGGCAGCTTCTTCGACCCGCTCCCCACAGGAGCCGATGTCTACCTGCTTTCCGGGGTCCTCGCCGACTGGAGTGACGAGCGTGCGGTGGAGATCCTCGGCAGGTGCGGCGAGGCGGCCGGCCCCGGGGGCAAGGTGCTGCTCGCCGAGATCAACCTGGACATGGACAGTTCCGGCCAGAGCGCCGCAGCCACTGACCTCTGGGTATCGGCCACCGTACCCACACCGTCACGCACCGTCGGCCGGCTGAGGGAACTGGGCGCCGCCGCGGGTCTGGCCCTCACCTGGGAGGGGCCCGGCACGCACATCCGGTCGCTGCTCGAGTTCGGGGCGGGGGGCACACATGCTTGAGTTCGACCGGCTCACCAAGAGCTTCGCGGCCAAGCACGTACTGCGCGAGCTGAGTTTCGAGGTCCGTCCGGGCGAACTGTTCGGCTTCTGCGGAGCGAACGGGGCGGGCAAGACCACCGCGATGCGGATCGCGCTGGGCCTGCTGTCCCAGGACGCCGGCGAAGTCCGCTGGAACGGCCGGCCGGTGGACGCCGAGACCCGCCGCCGCATTGGCTACATGCCGGAGGAGCGCGGCCTGTACGCGACCATGCGCCCGCGTGACCAGCTCGTCTACTTCGCCCGCCTCAGCGGGGTCACCGCCTCGGTCGCCAAGCGCCGGGCCGATGAGTGGATCGAACGACTCGGCGTGAAACTGAGTCCCAAGGACACCCTGGAAAAGCTCTCGCTCGGCAACCAGCAGAAGGTCCAGCTGATCGCGGCGGTGATCCACGACCCCGAGGTGCTGATCCTGGACGAGCCCTTCTCCGGCCTGGACCCTGTGGCGACCGACGCGATGGCCCACGCCCTGGTCGAGTTCAGCGGCAAGGGCGTCCCGGTGGTCTTCTCCAGCCATCAGCTCGAACTCGTGGAGCGGCTCTGCGACCGGGTGGGGATCATCCGCGACGGAACCGTCGTCGCCAAGGGGACAGTGGCCGAGCTGCGCCGCGGTACCGGCAGCCGGCAGATCCGGATAGCCCTGACCGGCGCACCACAGGGCTGGGCCCACAAGCTGCCCGGGGCGCGGGTCGTGTCCCAGGACACGGACGAGGAAGTCACCGTCACCGTGGAGGTCCAGCAGGACACGCCGGTACGGGAGGTGCTGGCTGCGGCCCAGAGCCTCGGCGAGCTCGTTCACTTCTCACGGCGCGAGCCGACGCTGGCCGAGATCTTCCGGGAAGCGGTGGCGGCATGACGACCACGCAGACGCAGCAGACGCAGACGCAGCCGCAGGCACAGACGTACCGGGCCGACCGGCTGAGCAGCGGCACGCTGGTCCGGATGGTCGCCCAGCGCGAGATCGTCACCCAGTTCCTGCGCAAGGAAATGTGGGTCTCGCTGGTCATCATGATCGTGGTGTTCTGCGGGTCACTCGGACTGCAGACCGCCTTCGGCGGTGACGAGAAGTCCACCCTCGGAGTCGTCGGACAGCAGCGGGAGTTCACCGACGCCCTGACGGCGCAGAGCGCCGCCGGCGGCCCCGGCATCGAGATCGTCCGGTATGCCGACGCGGACACCGCACGCAGGGCGGTCCGCGACGGCAAGGCGGAGGCCGCGGTCGTCGGCGACGGGCGGATCGTCGTCCAGGAGAAGCTCCCGGAGGAGCTGGGCGCGGCGGTACAGCAGGCTCACCGGACGACCGTCACGGTGGACCGCCTGAGGGACGGCGGCCTGGGGGACGCGCAGATCACCGGCGCCCTGACGGTGCAGCCGCTTCAGGTGGCGGCCCTCGACCCGGATGTGGAACGCGACTTCCAGCGGACGATGACCGCCGGAATCGGTGTGATGCTCCTCTTCTTCATGATGCTGATGTTCGGTCAGGGGATCGCGCAGGGCGTGCTGGAGGAGAAGTCGAGCCGCATCGTCGAGATTCTGCTCGCCAAGGTCACGTCCTGGCAGCTGCTCACCGGGAAGGTGCTGGGCATCGGTGTCGTCGCCCTCGCCCAGATCACCGCGATCATGGTCTGCGGAATCGGCTTCGCGCTGGTCGCCGGGTTGCTCGATGCGCCTGCCGACGCCATCAGCACCGGAATGCTGGTCATCGCCTGGTTCGTCCCGGGCTACTTCCTCTTCGCCACGCTCTGGGCCCTGGCCGGGGCCATGGTCTCCCGGCAGGAGGACATCCAGCACGCGGCCGGTCCGGTGAGTTTCCTGCAGACGATCGGCTTCACTGCCGCGTTGCTGCCGTTCATGGATTTCAGCGCCACCCTCACCCGGATCTTCTCCATCGTCCCGGGCAGTTCATGGGCGGTGATGCCCGTACGGATGGCCGCAGAGCCGGTGCCCTGGTGGGACATCGTGGCGGCGGCGCTGCTGATGGTCGTGACGATCGGCGTACTGCTGCGAGTCGGCGGCCGCATCTACATGGCGGCGATTCTCCAGCACGGCGGAATCATCAAGACCCGGGAAGCGCTGCGACGCGCCCGTGAAGGGGCCGGCTCATGAGCACCGGCGTCACCACGGTCGGTGAGGAGGCGCGCAGCGAGCCCGCAGAGCTGCGGATTCTGCACGAACTGACCGCGGGCAACGGCCTGCGGGTGGCGGCCATCGCCGTCCTCTCGCTGCTCTCGGCAGCGGCGACCCTGGCGCTGCCGATGGTCGTCGGAACCCTGGTGCGGGAGGTCCAGGAGGGCAAGGGCCTCACCTGGACGACCGCCGCGATGGCTGGAGTCGGGGTGGGCGCCGCAGCGGCCGGGGCACTGGCCGCGTACCTGCTCTCCCAGTTGGGTGAGCGCCTGATCTGCCGGCTCCGTATCCGCACCATGCGCCACGGCCTCGGACTCCGGATGTCCGACGCGCGCCGCGAAGGCAGTGGCAACCTGGCGTCGCGGCTGACCGCGGACGCGATGCAGCTCAAGGGCGCGATCGACATCGGGCCGGTGCAGCTGCCGATGGCGTTCCTCACCCTGGTCGGCACGCTCGTCATCATGGGGATCCTGGACTGGATGCTCCTGCTGATCACCATGGCGGGCTTTGTGACCGCGGTGGCGATCGTGGCCGTCGTGGTCGTGGGCCTGCGCCGTAAGTACGGTGCTGTCCAGGAGGAACTCGGGTCACTCACCCAGCAGTTCGTGACCACTCTGGACGCGCTGACCGTCATCAAGGCGCACCGGGCGGAGCACCAGGTCGCGCGGGTCCTGGCCGGCAGGGCGGAGAGTCTCTCCCGGCTCGGCACCGAGGTGGCCAGGCTCGAGTCCCTCGTGGTCCCGGTGATCAACCTCGGTCAGCAGATCGCGCTGCTCACTGTCCTCATCGGCGGCGGCGCCCGGCTGGTCTCCGGAGACCTCGCCCTGGCGGACTTCGTTGCCTTCCTGCTCTATCTGCTGCAGCTCACCGCGCCGCTGATCATGGCGGCCTCGGGCGCCTCCACCATCCAGGCCGGGATGGTGGCCAGGGAACGGTTCAAGAGCGTCTTCGCCCTGCCCGTCGAGACCGTGGCGGCGGGCCGGGGGACGACGCCGCCTCCGGCACGACCCGGCGCGCCCGCGGTGCGGTTCGACCGGGTCACCTTTGGCTACGGCGACCAGCCCGTGCTGCGCGAGGTGGATCTGACTGTGCCCGCCGCCGGACTCACCGCTGTCGTCGGGCTCTCGGGAGCGGGCAAGTCCACCGTGCTGGGCCTCATCGAGCACTTCATGACCCCGCACTCCGGCCGGGTGGAAGTCTTCGGCCACGACCTCCGGCGGCTGCCGCTCGGCGAACTCCGTGGCCAACTCGCCTACGTGGACCAGAGCTTCACCCTGGTCAGCGACTCGATCCGGAAGAATCTGAACCTCGGCCGCGAGGACGCCCTGCCGGACGAGGCGCTTCTGGAGGCGCTGGCCAGGGTCGGCCTGGAGGAGGAGATCCGGCGGCTCCCGGCCGGCCTGGACACCGTGCTGGGCGGCGGCGACGATCTGTCCGGCGGACAGCGCCAGCGGCTGGCGCTCGCGCGGGTGGCCCTCGCCGACGCCCGGCTGGTGCTGCTGGACGAGCCGTCCTCCCAGCTCGACAGCGTCAACGAGCAGAAGCTGCGCCGCGTCGTGGACGACCTCGCGGGCGACCGGGCCGTACTGGTCGTCGCACACCGCATCTCGACCGTGCAGCACGCCGACCAGGTGATCGTCATGGATCAGGGGCAGGTCATCGCCCAGGGCACGCACACCGGGCTGCTCAGCAGCTGCCCTGCGTACTCCGAACTAGTCGCCGGCCAGCTCCTCAGCACTCTGGAGACCGCGTGAGCACCATCTCCGTCCTGATGCCGTTCATGCCGACCAGGTCCGAGCAGGCCCTGCCGCTGGCCGCCCTCGTGCAGCACAGCGCGGCGTACCGGCTGTGGCAGGGGCAGGCGCTGGTCGTCGAACCCCACCAGACGTTCAATCACCTGGCCGCGTCAGGCTTCCGGGTGCCGGTGGGCACGGGCGTGACCCTCATGCCGTTCCGGCACCCGTACGAGGCGGCGCTGCAGGCGCGTTCGCTGGCGCTCGCGACCGGCCATCCAGTGGTGGCCGGGTACGGCCCGGGCGCGGCCGTACTGCAGCGCAGTGTGCTCGGCGCCCCCTATGCCAGCCCGCTCACCGCGGTACGCGAGTATCTGACCATCGTCGGCGGACTGTTGGCCGGACGCCAGGTCGAGCACGACGGCGAGTACTTCACCTGCCATGTCGAGCTGGTGCCGGAGCCCGGTCCTCCGGTGGAGGTCGGACTCGGTGTGCTGCGGCCCAGGATGGCCCGGGTCGCGGGGGAGGTCGCCGATGTCGCCATCACGTGGATGACCCCACCACGCTATCTGCGGGACGTCATCGTGCCCGCGCTCCGCGAGGGCGCGCAGGCGGCCGGGAGGCCGGTGCCGCGGCTGGTGGCAATGGTTCCCCTGGCACTGAGCGCGCCCGACCGCGACCCGGTGGAACTGCTGCTCGCAGGCAACGCCGGGCATCTGAAACTGCCGCACTACCAGGACATGCTGCGCCGGTCGGGAATCGACGTCGATCCGGACGACCCGGCCGGGTCGGCCAAGGCGGTGATCGCCGGACGTGCCTTCGTCAGCGGGGACGCCGACGAGATCCGGGCGGTACTGGACGAGTACCGGGCGGTCGGCGTGGACGAGATCGTGCTGAACGTCACGGGCCTGTGCCGGCGCTACGGACTGCCCGCGGCTCTCGGCGAACTGGAGACGCTCCTGGGTGCGGTCGCGCAGGGCGCCGGGGCCGCCGCCGGCGTCACACCGGCCGGCGTCGGCCTCCTCACCACGGCCTCGCGAGGGGGCGCGCTGTGAACCACCCCACGCCCGCCGTCGGCGGTGTTCCGGACTTCGGTGTCTCCCGGCTGCTGCTGGTCGGCACCGGGTCGGTCTCGGTCTCGGATCTGCCGTTCTGGGCGGAGTGGCTCCGCGCCTCCTACCCCCGCCTGGAGATCACGACAGTGATCACCCGGAGCGCCGAGCGCTTTGTGAGCCGGGCGTCGTTGGCGGCACGGACCGGCGGTGACGTCCTCACCGACGCCTGGCCCGAGGACACCGCACATGCCCGGCACGTCGCATGGGCGGAGTGGGCCGAAGCGGTTGTCATCCATCCGGCGACGCTGCACTTCGTCGCCCGTCTCGCGCTCGGTCTGGCCGACACCCCCGCGGTCCTCGCCGCGCAGTGCACCGCCGCACCCGTCGCGGTGGCGCCCGCGCTGCCGCCCGGCGGCCTGGACAGCGCCGCCTACCAGGCGCACTGGGCCGCGCTGACCGCACGACGCAACGTCGTGGTCGCGCCACCCCGCTCGGGGGTGAGCGCGACCACCGGCCGATCCGACGCATGGGTGCCCGCGCTGCTGCCTGATGTCATCGAGCTGCTGGAGCAGCGCCGGGTCGAACTCGCCGAGCGGGCCGCTGCGGCAGCACCCCTGCCGCCGGCGGCCGCGTTCCTGGCGGAAGGGAGCACGGCATGACGACCGAGCTCGCCACGACCGAGTTCGCCACCGGCCTGCTCCGGACCACGATCATCCTCCGCGACGGCGGGGGATATCGCTGGACCAGGTCCCCGGGTGCGCTGGCCCCCGCGCCCTTCTCCCCGGTGAACGGCGGCCTGGACAGCACGCTCGCGGCCCTCGACACCTCTGGTGGCGCCCGGCTGGTGCCCGGCAGGCCGGGCGGCGGACAGCAGAAGCGTACGTACGACCTCGGCGGTGCCGAATCCGTCGCCGGCTGCCTGCTGCGGGACGGTGCGCACGCCGGTCTGGAGCCCGCGGTGCGCGCGCTGGGCCGCTCGCTCGCCGCCCTGCACGCCGTCCCGCCTCCCGTGAGCGGGCCGCGACTTGTCGCCCCGTCACGCGGACTGGCCCGACTGGAGCACTGGCTGACCGGCCGCGCGCCGCAGGTGTGGGCCGCCCAGGCGGGGGCCATGCTGAAGGACCGGCTCGGGCCCGTGCGCTGGACGACGCTGCGCGCCTGGTCCGCCCCGTCGTACGCGGACGGAGCCGACAGCGGCGGCGGCCCCGGCGGCCCCGGCGGCGGCGGCCCCGGCGGCGGCGGCCTCGGCGGCGACAGCGGCGGCGGCCTCTGCGGCGAGGCCGAGCCGCTGGTCGTGACCCACGGCGCCCCCGGACTGGGCTCCCTCGTCGTCGACCCCTCATCGGACCGCGCCCAACTCCTCATCGGCGAGGACCTGTGCCTGGGCCCCTGGCACTCCGATCTGGGCTGGGCGCTCGGCGAGATCGTCGAACTCTCCTGGCAGCTGGGCGGCGACCCCCGGCAGTGGCAGCGCCTCATCGACGCGCTGCAGGAGGGCTACGGACGGCGGCTGGGCCCCACCTGGCCCCGGCAGGCGGCCGTACGGGTCGCCCTTCATCTGCACGACTACATCGCGTACGTCGGCTGGCAACCGACCGAGTTCGACCGTTTCGCCACCTTTCTCACCTTTCTCATCGATCTCATTCCTGTGCATCCCATGGAGGGCTCTCATGCCGCAGCATCAGCTTTCACTCCCGGCCGGCCTCTACCTGCTGGCATGGAACACGGACAAGCAGAAGCTCACCAGCACTGACACCATCGGCCATGTGGTGCGGGCCGGGGCGCTGGCCGAACTCGCCCTGCGCGGGCTGCTCACCGACGCCGACGGCCGGCCCGCCCCGGCCGAGGGGGCACCGACGGGAGAGCCGGCGCTCGACGACCTGCTCGATCTCATCGCCCGCTCCAGGCCCCTCGCCTGGAAGGGCTGGATCAACCAGGGCGTGAAGCCCACCCTCACCGCCGTGCGGGAACAGCTCGCGGAGGCGGGCTACCTGAGCGTCGACACCCACCACCTCGGCGGCCTGGTCCCCGTGACGACCGTGAACCTGCGGCCCGCCGCGGCCATCGAGGTCGCCGATGACCTGCGGAAGCAGGCCGTACGGGCGCTGCGCGGCGAGGAGCCTGCCGAGGCGGTGTCCGACCGGGATGCCGCTCTGGTCACGCTGGCGGCGGCGGGCGGTCTGCGTACCGTCATCAGGGAGGCGGAGACCGGGGCGTACAAGCAGCGGCTGGCAGCGCTGGCCGGGCGCGGCGGCCCGGCCTTCGAGGCGCTGCGCAGGATTCTTCCGGAACTCCGCGAGACCGTGGAGATCGCCCATGCGGGGTGAGCGCCCGCCTCTGCACCGGGTGACCCTGGCCAACGGGCTCCGGGTGCTGCTGGCGCCCGACCCCCGTGCCCCGCGCGTCACGGTGTGCGTGCACTACGGGGTCGGATTCCGCTCCGAACCTCCCGCCAGGGAGGGCTTCGCCCACCTCTTCGAGCACCTGATGTTCCGGGGCAGCGAGAGCCTGCCGCACGGCGCGTTCTACGACCATGTGCACTCCCGGGGCGGTGAGGCCAACGGCACCACCCACCAGGACTACACGGACTACTACCAGGCCGTACCGGCCGAGGCTCTGGAACAGGCACTGTTCAGCGAGGCGGACCGGATGCGGGCGCCCCGCTTCACCCCGGACAGCCTCGCCGAGCAGCTCGAAGGGGTCGCCCAGGAGATCCACCAGGCGACCGTCGCCCGCCCCTACGGCGGCTTCCCCTGGCCGCTGCTGCCCGGGCTGCTCTACCGGGCGCACGCCAACGCCCACGACGGCTACGGGGACATCGCACAGTTGCGGCGCACCACACCCGACCAGTGTGCCGAGTTCTTCGACACGTACTACGCCCCGTCCAACGCGGTTCTCACCGTGGGCGGCGGCTTCGACCTCCATGCCGGGCTTGACCTCGTCGAGCGTCACTTCGCGGACATACCCGACCGCCCGGTCCCGCCCCGCCCCGACCTGGACGAGCCGGTGCCGGCAGCCGACCGGTGGAGCGTGTGCACCGAGCCGGGCGTCTCCGCGACCGCCGTCGCCGTCGGCTACCGCCTCCCTGATCCCGGCCGTGACCTGCCCGGCTATCTCGCGCACCGGGTGCTGGCCAGGCTGCTCACCCGCGATACCGACATCGACAGCAGCTGCGGGTTCTTCGGTCCCCTGGACGCCAGGAGCCCCGACACCCTGGTCCTCACCGGCCGCCTGGCGCCGGGCAGTTCGCCGCAGGATCTGCTGGCACGGATCGAGACGCGGTGGGAGGCGTGGACAGACGGCAAGGGCGACGACGATGCCGTGGCCCACGATGACGCCGTGGCCCACGCCGTCGGCGCACTGGTCCTGGAACACCATCGTGACCACGATGATCTCCAGGTCCGCACCCGCGCGCTGGGCCGGCTGGAAACGCTCTTCGGCCGCGCCGAACTCCTCGACGAACTCCCCGTGCGGCTCGCGGAGATCGGCCCGTCCCAGGTGGCCGAGGCCGCGCACGGGCTGCTGCGTGCCCACAAAGCGGTTCTGGTGATCGAGCCCGGCCCGGTACGTACCCGCCCCTCGCCCGCGGCCCACGCCGTGCCCCGCGCGACGGCGGAACGGCCGCACCGCACCGCGGTACAGCTGGGCCGCAGCCCGGCCGGCCCGCGGCGCGTGCCCGTGCCGGCGCCAGGCCTCGTCAAGGACCCGGCCCTCACGGTCAGCGCGGACACCACCCTGAGCAACGGCCTGCGGCTGGTGGCTGTCCACACCGGTACGCCTGTGGTCGAGCTGCGTCTGAGAAAGCCGCTCGGCGTGCTGGGCTGGGCCCGGCCCGATGCGGTGGACGAGCTGCTGCGCCTGCTCAACAAGCGGGCCCGTACGGCTTGGCGAGCCGCATCCGTGCGGGGCGACATCCAGTGGTCGACCGACGGCCAGTGGCTGGAGGCGACCGGCCACGTCGCGCCGTCGGACGTGGAAACCTGGCTGTGCGTCCTGGCTGATCTCGCTTCCGCCCCGGAACCGGCGGCCCGTGAGGGCACGCGGCAGCAGGTAACCGCGGTCCCGCCGACGCCGCACGCCCCGTCACCCCTCCGCCCTGCGGACCGCCTGGCCGACGACGCCCTGCGCCGTCGGCTGCCGGCCTGCCCGGCGGCTGCCCCGGCTGATCCAGCCGCGCTGCACCGCTCGGTCATGAGCCCGGCGGGCGCAACACTGGTCGCCGTCGGCGCCCTGGACGGCACCCGGCTGACCGCGCGTGCGGAACACCTGCTTGCACCGTGGACCTCGGAGCACGAGGCCCCGGCGGAACGTTCCCGCCCCCACGACGGCACGGGTCTGCTCGTGGTGCGCCAGGACCACTACCCCGGCGCCCACCTCACCCTCCACGCGCCCGCGTCGATGAGCGGTCCGGACGAGGCGGCGCGCTATGTCGCGACGACGGTCTTCGGCGGGTACTTCGGGTCCCGTCTCGCCTCCCGTATCGCACGCCGCGGTACGTCGGCCTACGTGGCGCTCGCCGGGCGCGACATCCTCGCGGACCGGCCGCGTGCGTACGTACGGGCGTGGCTGCCGGAAGCATTGGTTCCGGAGGCGCTGCGGGAACTGCGCGCAGAGGCCCGAGCCATGGCCACAGATCCGCCGGGAGCTGCCGAAGTGTCCGCGGCCCGTGCCTTCTGTGCGGGGCAGCTGCTGTCTGTTTTTGACTCGCAGGCGGGCGTGGCGGATGTCCTGTGCCGGACGGTCGCCTACGGTCAGGAGCCCACCTGGCCCGCCAGGCTGCCGCGCCTGATGCGCGAAGTGAGCGCGGCGGATGTGGCCCGCGTCGGCGCCGAACTGTTCGCGGCGCGACCCCTGGCCGGAGTGCTCGTGGGGGGAGTGGACACCGAGCGGACGGCCGACGGCTGATCAGCGGGGCAGAGTTGCGCGGACCACAGAGCTGCGCGGACCACAGAGCTGCGCGGGCCACGGAGGGCGGCACCCAGAGGGGGTGCCGCCCTCCCGGCGCTTCGTCGGCCCGAGGTCGGCCGACGAAACGGGCCTCCTTAGAGTGAGGCGCAGAATCGTCTTGACAGAGGAGAGACCGTGATCCGCGTTGTCGTGGTTGACGACGAGCAGCTTGTCCGGTCCGTGCTGCGTCTCATCCTGTCCTCTGCGAGCGACATCGAGGTCGTCGCGGACTGCGGCGGAGGGCAGGCGGTGCCCACCGTCGTCGCGCATCGGCCCGATGTGGTGCTGCTGGACATCCGGATGCCGGACGCGGACGGCCTGACCGTGCTGCGGGGTCTGCGGGCTGCCCTCGCAGGGCAGCTTCCCGCCGTCGCGATGCTGACCACGTTCGACACGGACGAGTACCTCGGGGCCGCCCTGCGGCTCGGTGCGACGGGCTTCCTGCTGAAGGACACGGACCCGGAGCAACTGGTCCAGTCTGTACGCATACTGGCCACGGGGGGCAGCGTGCTGGCTCCCGGTGTCACCCGTACCGTCATTGACCACTACCTGGACCCCGCGACCGGCATCGACCAAGAGGCCGCGAAAGCCGTGCAGTTGCTCACGGTGCGCGAACGGGAAGTCCTGGCGCTGCTCGGCGAGGGCCTGTCGAACCTGCAGACGGCCGAGCGTCTGGGACTCGCGAACAGCACGGTCAAGGACCACATCAGCGTGGTGCTCGCCAAGCTCGGTGGAATCAACCGCGTCCAGGCTGCCGTGGTCGCCGACCGGGCCGGGCTCGTCGACGGCCCGCCCCTCGGCCGCGGAGAGCCGGGTTGACGAGGACCGTCCCGGTCGTTGCATCCGGCGTTGAAGCGCTGCTGGTCAACGGTGTCTCGCCCAGTACCGAGCTCGGGTTGTCGCTGTTCGCCGCAGCAGCGCTCCTGCTGCGCCACCGCTGTCCGGTGACGGTGCTGCTGGCCACACTGCCGGGGCTGTACATCGGCTACGTCATGTTCGCGCCGCTCATCGCCCTGTACACCGTGGCCTGCCGACGTGACGACCGCCGGCTCCTGGCGCTGTGCGCGCTGCTGGTCGCCGCCGCCCACTTTCTGCCCTACCCCATCGGCAACCCGGTGCTGTCCCCGTCCCGGGAGGTCGCGCTGCAGATCATCGATGCGTTCGTGACCGCCGGGGCGCCCGTCATGCTCGGCCTCTTCGTCACCACCCGCCGCGAACTCGCGGCCCGCCTGGCGGAACTCACCCGCAGCCGAGGCCGTGAGGACCGGCTGCTGGCCGAGCGCGTACTGGCCACGGAACGGGTCCGGCTGGCCCGCGAGATGCATGACGTGGTCGCCCACCAGGTGTCCCTGATCAGCCTCCAGGCCGGCGGTCTCAGGGTGAGTACGCACGACCCTGCGACGCGGCACACCGCGGCGACGATCCGTGAGCTGTCCGTCCGGACTCTGAACGAACTGCGTCAGATGGTGGGCGTACTGCGCGCGGCGGGCGGGAACTGCGAGCAGCTCAGCCCGCAGCCCCGCCTTTCCGACATCCGCCGGCTGATCGAGGACAGCGGGCTCACCGTCGACTGCGACATCGCCGACAGCTTCACGGACCGGTTCCCGGAGTCCGTGGAGCGTGCCGCGTTCCGTACGGTGCAGGAGACGCTGACCAATGTGCGCAAGCATTCACCCGGCGCGTGGGCACGCATCGTCATCCGCCAGGAGGCCGAAGGGCTGCGCGTCGAGGTCCGCAGTGGCCCACCCGACCCCACGGTCCCGCCACTGGACCTCCCCAACGGCGGCCATGGCCTGGTCGGCCTGCGCGAACGCGTCCAACTCCTGGGCGGCGCCTTCGAGGCCCGCCCGACGGACGACGGCGGCTTCCTGGTCAGCGCCTGCCTTCCGACGAGCGCCGGGCCATAACGGCCGGCAGCCGGGTGCTCGGGATGCTGCCCCGCACCTGGCTCACCCTGTCGATGTTTTCATTCACCTTTTGCACTTCTGTTCGCCATCCAGGACTGGCAGGCCCAGCGGGCCAGCCCGCCAACTGCGAGAGAGGCGAGGACGGCGCCCCAGTCGATGACGTGCGGGAGGCCGGGAAAGAAGGCGAAGAAGGCGAGTGTGACGACTGCGCCCGCGATGAACGAGACGATCCCGGCCCTGCGGCGCCGCGCTGCCCACCCATGCTCGTGTGTGTGCTGCTGATCGATCATGAATGACTCACTTCGTGATGTGGTGGCACTGGCTCGCCCGCCGTACTCCGTTGACGTGGAGATGTGCGCACGCCTTGCCATAACGAGGCAGCGTCTGCGGGGAATTGTTCCGCATGGGGTCGATCTTGCACTCCGAGTGCGTCCTGCCGCGGGACGTCCGGTAGGTCCTGTTGTTGACGTTGGCGTAGGTGAAATCGATGCGCCAGTTGCAGAACCCGCTGCTGAGTGCTCCGATGAAGGCGCAGTCGACCCCGGCGTTCTGGTACGTGATCTTCCTTCCGCTGCCGCGGATGGCATGCGTGAACATGCAGCCTGTCGGAATCTTCATCGTCGCACCACCGACGGTGTACTCGAATGTCTGAACAGGAGTTGAGCCGACAGCGCCGGCTTGTGCTTGCGGCGCGCTCGTCAGGACGAGTGCGCCGGCGGCCGCGATGGTGGCGGCAAGTCGGGATGCGTACTGCTTGAACACGTTGGGGTCCTTCCGGCGGTGTGCCTCTTGATCAAGAAGAACTCCCCATTCCTGTAGGCGGTTTCTGGATGGTGGGACGGTTCACCGCTCCGAGTGATCAACGGGATCATCGCTGGTCAGGGGCGGCTTCATGTGCTTGCCGGGCGGCTACCAACCGTGAAGGCTCATGCGGCACATCGGTGGTACCTCGGGGGCACACGCCTGCTGGCGGTGTGGGTTGTGGGCGGCTGACAGCGCGTACTTTCCTGCGGCGAACGAGCCGGCCAACGACGGTGAACCGGCCCCTTGCCGTCCGGGCCGCGCGCGGGGCCTCCGGCCGTCCGTTGAGGCCCCTCGGGGGCTACTTCGCGTCGGCATAGCACTCCACGACCGCCGTCGTGAACGGGAACCGTACCGGCGTCTCGCCGAAGGCGATCCGCCCGGCCAGGTCACCGGCCGCGCGGATCGCCTCCGCGACCGCCGCCGCCTCCTCGGCCGGGCAGTGCACGATCACCTCGTCGTGCTGGAAGAAGACCAGCTCCGCCTTCATGTCGGCGATGGCCCGGCGCAGTGCGGCCATCATGAGCAGCGCCCAGTCGGCGGCGCTGCCCTGGACGACGAAGTTCCGGGTGAAGCGGCCCCGGGCACGGGAGTTGCGCGAGGCGTATCCCGGGACGAAGTCCTCGCCCTGCGGCGCCGAGGGGATCTCCTGGGGGATTCCCGCCTCGCCGTCGTCCCCCGATCCCGCCGCCGGCGGGCACGTGCGGCCCAGCCAGGTCCGGACGAGCCGACCCTCCTCGCCCGCGCGGGCCGCGTCGTCGACGTACGCCACGGCCCGGGGGAAGCGGCGGCGCAGTGCGGCGAGGTTCTTCAGGCCGTCCCCCGAGGTCTGCCCGTACACCGCGCCCAGCACCGCGATCTTCGCCATGTCACGGTCGCCGGCGAACGCCCGGTCGGAGACGGCCTTGTAGAGGTCGCCGGGCTGACCGGCCACCTCCATCAGGCCGGGGTCGCGCGAAATCGCGGCCAGCACGCGGGGCTCCATCTGGTCCGCGTCCGCGACGACGAGCCGCCAGCCCGGATCGGCGACGACGGCCCGGCGGATCACCTTCGGGATCTGCAACGCGCCGCCGCCGTTGGTCACCCAGCGGCCGGTGACCGTCCCGCCGGGGACGTACTCGGGTCTGAAGCGGCCCTCCCGCACCCAGTTCTGCAACCAGCCCCAACCATGCGCCGTATAGATCCGGTACAGCTTCTTGTACGCGATGAGCGGTGCGACGGCGGGGTGGTCGACGCCGGCCAGCTCCCACCGCCGGGTGGAGTTCACCTTGATGCCGGCCTGCGCGAAGGCCTTGATGACGTCGGCGGGGAGCTCGGGCCGTACCCGCCGGCCGAAAGCCGCCGACACCTCGTCCGCCAGCTCGGCCAGCCGGCGCGGCTCGCCGCCGCCCGCGTACCGCTCGCCGAGCAGTTCGGTCAGCACGGCCCGGTGCACGTCGGCGCGCCACGGCAGGCCGCCCCGGTTCATCTCGGCGGCCACCAGCATCCCCGCCGACTCGGCCGCGGTCAGCAGCCGCATCCGGTCCGGGTGCTCCGCGGCGTCGTGCCGCCGCTGCTGATCGGCGTACACCTCCAGGAGCGCGTCGAAGGGGACGTGCACCGGCTGCGGCTCGAAGAGCGAGGACTGCGAGCCGGGCGCGGCGGACCGCTGCGGCGGATCGGGTGGTACGGGTGCGTGGCGCAGCCGCGCCGAGGCGGCGGCCGCGGAGCGCGGCTCGCCGAGCCGGCCCTTGTGGCCGAGCAGGAGCAGCTCGGCGTCCTCGATGTCGTAACACCGCTCGACGCGGACGCCTGCGGCGAGCAGGCGCGGATAGATCTCGTGCGTCGACCGCCAGACCCAGCGGGTGCTGCCGGGCCGCGCGCGGACGATCTGGGCGAGGTCGCCGTCGTTGCGTACCTTCCCGGTCTGTACGGGCCCGGCGGGCAGCCCGTCGGAACCCAGGGGCACGACGTGCACCTCCCCCTCGCCCTCGGCGAGGGCCCACCGGTCGCTCATGGTTTCGAGTGTGGCAGTGGGGACTGACAGTGGGGGGTGAGCGGGCCGGAGGGGGGCGTGCGTGTCCGGGGTCGAGTTCGTTCGGGTGGGGGGCCGCCCGGCCGGTGATGATGGCGGTTGCGGGCCGGGCGTCAAGGGCGCTCCTTCGTCGCGTCGCTGCGCGATGGGCTGCGCCCACCCTGGACTCCCGTCCCTCCACCGCTGACTGATGAGTGGGGGGCGGCCCCCGGAGCGGGGCCCCGGGGCTGCTTGTCGGTTGGTCCCGGTCCGCTGCCGGCCGCAGGCCGGTGGGCGGTTGCCGGGCGCGGTCTCTCCGGGATGGGCCCGGCCCCGGCTTAGCGGCCGCCAGGTGGTGGGTGGTGCGCCATCGGTCCGGGATGGGCCCGACTCCGGCTCAGCGGCCACCGGGTGGTGGGTGGTGCGCGGTTGGTCCGGGAGGGGTCCGGCTCCGGCTCGGCGGCCGCAGGCCGGTGGGTGGTCCGCCATTGCCTGGCGGGGGCTCGGCTCCGGCTAAGCGGCCGCCGGGTGGCCAGGCAGCGCGACAGGTCCGGGATGGGCCCGGCCCGGCCAAGCGGCCGCAGGCCGGCGGGTCGTTGCCGCGCATGGCAGGCCGGGAGGTGCTCGGCCCCGGCTATCCGGCCGTCAGGCCGTTGGAGCCGAGGTGTGGCGACATCAGTCCGCATGCGGGGTCCGCCGAGCCTCAATCGTGCCCGATTTGCCGGGGTTTATGGCCTGCCTGCGGGCCCCCTCGGCCGCTTGGTGTCAATCCACCTCGGATTGGGCGTTGTCCTGGTGCAACAGGCGGCCGTCGGCCGCTATGCCTAGGCCAGCCGTCCCCGCAGTGGCCGCGTGTCTTGCCCTGCCCGCCGGGCTGAGGTCACCGACGAAAGCTGGTCCACTCCCGGGGCTCAGGTGGGGCCCCGCTCCCCGGGGCCGCCCGACACTCATCTGCACCAGCGGGACGCGGCTGCTTGTCAAGGGTGGCCGCAGGCCATCGCGCAGCGACGCGACGAAGGAGCGCCCTTTACAGGCAGACGTGGCCCGCCATTCTCACGAAGCGGGCGGCCCCGGGTTTCCCGTCCGCCCCTCGCCCCCGGGCACAGTCACCCCCCACGCGCCGCTGAGGTGCGTGTCCGCGCGGACACGCACCTCAGCTCTTGGCCGCGGTCAGCTGATCAGCTGTGCTTCGGCCGGCCCTTGCCCTGCATGTGGGACGGCGCGGCCTGCGACTCCGGCCGGCCGGGCTGCGTCTCCAGCGACTCGTTGTGCTGCTGGGCTCCGCGCTCGGTCGCGCTGCGGGCCTGCTGCTTGTTGCTGCGTTCGCGGTTCTTGTTCTTCGCCATGTTCGTTTCTCCTGAGAGAACTTGGGGGGATGGTGGGTCGTCCCCACGGAGGGGGTGACGTTCACCTGCAGTCACCTTCGCAGCACCCGGCCAAGAGCACACCTCGAAGCGTCACCGTCCGTAATGACGGCCGGTCGGGCTAACCGCGCATCGCCCGAACGGCGGTACGGATTTCGATATCCACAGGCTGTGGATGAGTGCCTCTTCGGTTTCTGGGCGGTCGACCGTCCGCGCGGCGGACCCTCGCGGCCACCCAACTCCCTTTGACGTGCTGGCAGTTCGGCGCTGGTGGTCCTGTCGAGTGCTCCCTCGGTCCGTCGCCGAGAACCTCATCCGTCTCACCAGTAACAGCCGCCGCCCGGTGCGCGCGGGGAAACTGCGACCATTCCTGGTAGGGCGGCGTATGTCCCCGAGGAGGCGGAGGCGGTCTGATGGACACGGTCGAGCGGGCGTTCGGGGCCGCGCTGTATGCCCACGACGACACCGGCCTGGACACCGGCGCGTCCCTGCTCGCCGCCGATCCGGCGCGCTGGCCGGACACCGGCCGCGAGGTGCTGCGGCGCGGCGAGGGGTTCGTACGGCAGGCGTGGGAGCGCGGCTGGCAGCCGGCCGACGTCGTACGCCTGGTCCGGCGCGACCTCGACGACCGGCATGTCCGGCTCGCCGCCGACCTGATCGCCGCCGAGGGCCGGCGGTACGCCGGGCTTCCGCCGCGCTGGTCCGGGCAGCTCCGTGACCTCGACGCGCAGGTGTGGTGGGGGGACGACGGGGCGTACGCACAGGCACTCGCCCGGCGCGAGTCCGCCGACCGGTTCTCGCTGGCCACCGCGCTGCTGGAGCTGCTGCGGCTGCTCATCCGGCTCCCCTCGATCGAGCCGGTCGGTCCGGTGCCGGGGGACCCGCTGCACGTACCGCCGCCGGCTCACGACGAGCCCCGCATGCTCACCCGGATCCGCGCGCTGCTGGCCAAGGCCGAGGCGACGGAGTACCCGGAGGAGGCGGAGGCGCTGAGCGGCAAGGCGCAGGAGTTGATGGCCCGGCACAGCATCGACGAGGCGGTGCTCGCCGCCGCGCGTGGCGGTACGAAGGACGTGCCGGGCGCGTGCCGGATCGGGGTGGACGCTCCGTACGAGGAGGCGAAGGCTGTACTGCTGGACGCGGTGGCCTCCGCGAACCGCTGCCGCGCGGTGTGGAACAGCGCGTTCGGCTTCTCGACGGTCGTCGGCTTCGACGGCGACCTGGAGGCGGTCGAACTGCTCCACACCTCGCTGCTGGTGCAGGGTACGGCTGCGATGACCCGGGCTGAGGCGGGCCAGCGGGCGGGCGGCCGTAAGCGGACGAAGACGTTCCGGCAGTCGTTCCTGCTGGCGTACGCGACGCGGCTCGGCCAGCGGCTGGCCGCCGTCACCGAGCACGTCACGGAGGAGGCCCCGGGAACGCTCCTTCCGGTGCTGGCGGCCCGGGAGGTGGCGGTCGTCGACCGCGCGGAGCGGATGTTCCCCCGGACGACGACCACGAGGCTGCGCGGAGCGACGGACCGCGACGGGTGGGACCACGGCACGGCAGCTGCCGACAAGGCGCACATGCCAAACCCCCACCGGCCGGTCACCCCCGGCTCCTGACGCCGGCCCCCATCCGCCCGGGGCCGGCCTCAGGACACGCTGCCGGTCTCAGGTCACGGGGTCGGGAAGTCCGACGGCAGACCGGTCGGGAAGTCCGACGGCAGGCCGGTCGGCAGGGTGGCACCCGGCGCGCCTTCCGTCCGGGTGAACGTCTCCTTCAGGCCCGCACCCCACGAGACCGTCAGCGTATCGCCGTCGTTCGCCTCGACCGTGCCGCTGGTGCGATCCGTGTTCCCGTCCACGCACTTGAGCGTCAGTGCCTTCTCCGCCACCGTCCCGGTGCACACGTGCTCACCGGCCAGCGCGACCTGCTTGCCGTCGATGACCATCGCGACGGTCTTGCCACCGGTCGTCGACAGCCAGCTGCCGTCGACACCGCCCTGCTTCGTGTCCCCGCCGCCGGACGAGTCACTCGGCTGAGCGGTGGCGCCCGCGCTCGCGCCGCCCTTGTCCTTGCCCGAGCCGCCCCCGCTGTCCCCGTCGCTGCTGCAGCCGGTCAGTACGAGCGCGCCGGCGAGGGCCGCCACGGCAACGGTGCTGCGGACGTGCGTGCGGACGTGCGTGCCTACGTGCGTGAACACTCCGGTCTCCCCTGTGTCGGTTGGCAACGCGCCAAGCTACCAGGAGGACTTGCGCACTCCGGGAAGGAAGCCCGCGTGCGCTTCCTCACGCACCCGGACCCGGGACAGCCCGAACTTCCGCAGGTGCCCGCGCGGTCGGCCGTCCACGCTGTCCCGGTTGCGGACCCGCGTGGCGCTCGCGTCGCGCGGCTGGCGCCGCAACTCCGTCAGCGCCGCCTGCCGTTCGGCCGCCGGCGTCGCGGGACTGCGCAGCAGCTCCTTGAGCTCGGCACGCCGGGCGGCGTACCGCTCGACGATCACCTTCCGCTTCTCGTTCTTCGCGATCTTGCTCTTCTTCGCCATCAGACCTTCACTCCCCGCGCGCGGATCCGGGACACGGCGGCCTCGATGCCGATGGTGTCGATCGTCTTGATCGCCTTGGCGGACAGCGTCAGCCGGACGTACCGGCCCTCGCTCGGCAGCCAGTAGCGCTTGCGCTGGATGTTCGGGTCGAAGCGGCGGGACGTGCGCCGGTGGGAGTGGGAGATCTGGTTGCCGAAGCCCGGCTTGGCGCCGGTCAGCTGGCAGTGGGCGGACAAGGGTGAAGCACCTCTCTCATTTTGAAAATGGAAACCATTTCCATATACTAGCTCACATGGCCCGCAACGAACTCCGCCCGATCATCAAGCTCAGGTCCACCGCGGGGACCGGCTACACCTACGTCACCCGCAAGAACCGCCGTAACGACCCCGACCGACTGACCCTGCGCAAGTACGACCCGGTCGCCGGCCGGCACGTCGACTTCCGCGAAGAGCGCTGAGGAGGCCGCAGAAATGCAGCCCGGAATCCACCCCGCGTACGGCCCCGTCGTCTTCCGCGACAAGGCCGCCGACTTCGCCTTCCTCACCCGCTCGACCGCCACCAGCGACAAGACGGTCGAGTGGGAGGACGGCAGCACGTACCCCGTCATCGACGTCGAGATCTCCTCGGCGAGCCACCCCTTCTACACGGGCACGGCGCGCGTGCTCGACACCGCCGGCCGCGTCGAGCGCTTCGAGCGCCGCTACGGGCGGAGCCGGGGATGAAACTGCCCGTCGTGATCGTCGGCGGGCTGCACTCGGACGCCCGTACGGAGGTCGTGGAGCGGCTGCTGAGCACCGTGCCCGGCAGCGTCGCGCTGCATCACGACCTCTCCACGGCCGCCCACGGGACCGTGCGGCGCACCGTCCGCGACGCGCGTGGCGAGCGTGACGCGGGCGAGGCCCCGCTGGTCAACGACTGCGCGTGCTGCGCGCTGCGCGAGGACCTCGTCCCGGAACTGGAGCGGCTGGCCGGTGACGGCATGACCCGTCTCTCCGTGGTCGAGCTCTGGGACTCGGTCGAGCCGAAGGCGATGGCCGAGGTCGTGGTCGCCCACGGCGGCGGCGTACTGGACCTCACCAACGTGATGACCGCCGTCGACCCCGCCCTGCTGCTGCCGTACCTCGGCTGCGGCGACGACCTCGCCGAGGCCGGACTCGCGGCGGCCGCGACCGACCAGCGCACGGTCGGCGACACCTGGGCGCGCCAGCTGGAGTACGCGCCAGTGCTCGCCGTCGTCGACAGCGCGGAAGCCGGAGATGAGGACGCGGCGCTGCTCGCGCAGCTCCATCCGACCGCCCGCCGGGTAGCCGCCGGTTCCGGCGAGCTGGCCGAGGCCGCCTTCGCCGGCTTCGACGTGGAGGCGGCCGCGGCCCGTCAGCACCCGGCCTGCGCGCTGCTTCCGCAGGACGCGGACGACTCGGGCGTCGGTACGTTCGTGTGGCGCCGCCGCAGGCCCTTCCACCCGGAACGGCTCTACTCCGCGCTGGAGGACCTGACCTGCGCCGCCGCCCGCAGCCGCGGCCGGTTCTGGCTGGCCGACCGGCCGGACACGCTGCTGGCGTGGGACGCCGCGGGCGGTGCGCTGTGCGTCGAGAACGCCGGCCCCTGGCTCGCCTCGCTGCCCGACGCCGCCTGGGAGCTGGTGCCCGCCGTACGCCGGGCCGCCGCCGCGCTCGACTGGCATCCCGAACACGGCGACTGCTGCCAGCACCTCGTCTTCACCTCGCCAGGTCTCGACCGGGAGGGACTGGGGCGGCTGCTGGACTCGTGCCTGCTCACCGACGCGGAGTACGCGGCCGGGCCCGAGGCGTGGAAGCGCCTGCCCCCGGCCTTCGACTCCCTGCTCGACCCCGTTTCGTAACCCCGCATTCGTTTCGTAGGAGTACCCATGGCCCGTCGCCACGACCCCCGCAAGCCGCTGAAGGCCCGCCCCAATCCGCTGGACGCGGCCGGCATCACGTACATCGACTACAAGGACACCGACCTGCTGCGGAAGTTCATCTCGGACCGCGGGAAGATCCGCAGCCGGCGGGTGACGCGGATCAGCGCCCAGCAGCAGCGGCAGCTGGCGCGGGCGGTGAAGAACGCGCGGGAGATGGCCCTGCTGCCGTACTCGTCCTCGTCCCGCTGAGGGCGGATTCGCGGCGGAGGGATCCTGAACGGCTCGGGATGCGTCTGAAGTAACGGGGCGTGAGTAATGGAAGCCACACCCCGCGTGCACGTGCATCTGCCCATGCAGGCGCACGTGAACACAGCTATGATCCGGTGCAGTTGACATCTGCACCATCGGGAGCGAGCTGTGGACCACGCGGACCACGCGTACAACGGCATGGCAGCCACAGAGCTCGACGGGGTCGTCTGGCAGAAGAGCCGGCACAGCAACTCGCAGGGCTCGTGCGTGGAGTTCGCGAAGCTGCCGGGCGGGAACGTGGCGGTCCGTAACTCACGCCATCCGGAAGGGCCCGCGCTGGTCTACACCCCGGCCGAGATAGAGGCGATGCTGCTCGGCATCAAGGACGGGGAGTTCGATCACCTGATAGCCGGCGGCTGAGGGCTGCCGTCCGCCGGCTGTGGTCGTACAGGTCGTCGTGCAGGTCTTGCTGCTCGTGTCTTACTGCTCGTGCAGGCGGAACAGCGCCCAGACCACCTTGCCGCTGAGCCGGCCCGCGAGCGGGTGCCATCCCCAGCTGTCGCTGAACGAGTCCACCAGGAACAACCCCCGGCCCGATTCGGCGGAGCTGTTCGCCTCCGTCGAGCACGGCGCCTCGCCCGTGGCCGGGCTCCGGTCGCTGGGGTCGCGTACCGCACACACCAGCCGGCTCGTCCACCGCATCAGGTGCAGCCGCACCGGCGGATCCTGGTCGCGCGGGGCGTCGGCGGGCAGGGCGTGCCGCAGTGCGTTGGTGACGAGTTCGGAGACGACCAGCGCGACATCGTCGAACCGCTCGTCGAGACCCCACTGGTCCAGTGTCGACTGTGTGAACTTCCGGGCGCCGCGCACCGCCTCGAAACGGGCGGGCAGCGCACACGACGCAGAACCTGACACGGCTGAAGGGTCGATCGGGGGAAGCCCCTGCCTTAATGGCTCGAGCATGGTCGATCCATTCGTCCCCATGCGAGGCTCCCGGGATTCGCGGCCATAGCGATACTGCGCGGGGACCATGGTTCCGAATGCGTACGGCGGATGCAAGGGCAGATGCACGTGCACGCGCCGGACCTGTCCGACCCCGTGCCGTTTCTTGCTCATATATTCCTAGGGGCTTCTGGGGCCTCCCGGCAAGACTTCGGCCGGTCTTCCGCAGCGCTCTCCATTTCCGTAACCGAATGAGTACGCGCTGAAGCGTTTTGATGGCAGACTGCGGGACTTGGGGTTCGGGGGTCCCCGCGCACACCATCGGACTGGGGAGGGTTGGAGAAGTGACCGCAGGGGAGTCCAGTGGCTCTGTGGTGCGGCGCATCCTCCTGGGATCACAGCTCAGGCGACTGCGCGAATCCCGTGGCATCACCCGTGAGGCGGCCGGCTACTCGATCCGCGCATCCGAATCGAAGATCAGCCGCATGGAGTTGGGACGGGTGAGCTTCAAGGCCAGGGACGTCGAGGACCTCCTCACGCTCTACGGGGTCACCGACGAAACCGAACGCGAGTCCCTGCTCGGCCTGGCTCGCGAGGCCAACGTCGCGGGCTGGTGGCACAGTTACGGCGACGTACTGCCGGGCTGGTTCCAGACGTACATCGGCCTGGAGGGCGCCGCCTCGCTCATCCGGATCTACGAAGTGCAGTTCGTGCACGGCCTGTTGCAGACCGAGGCGTACGCACACGCCGTCGTGAGCCGGGGTATCCCGGACGCGCCGAAGGCGGAGATCGAGCGCCGCGTCGCGCTCCGGCTGGAGCGGCAGAAGGTCCTGGTCTCCGAGCGTGCCCCGCACTTCCACGCCGTACTCGACGAGGCCGCGCTGCGCCGTCCGTACGGAGACCGTGCCGTAATGCGGGGGCAGTTGGAGCACCTCATAGAGATCTCCGAGCGGCCCAACATCACGTTGCAGGTGATGCCCTTCAGCTTCGGCGGGCACGCGGGCGAGGGCGGCGCCTTCACCATGCTGCGCTTCCCGGAGTCCGACCTCCAGGACCTCGTCTACCTGGAGCAGCTGACCAGCGCGCTGTACCTCGACAAGCGCGAGGAGGTCGCTCTGTACGAACGGGTGATGAAGCAGCTCCAGCGGGACAGCCCCGATCCCGACGGCACCCGGGATTTGCTGCGCGGCCTGCTCCAACTCTCCTGACTCACAAGTACGATGATGGTTCATCAGGTACGCGCACCCGAAGTAAGGGATGAGATGTCCTTCTTCACCGATCTGGCCCACCAGTACATAGACGGCGAATGGCGGACCGGCAGCGGTTCGTGGGACATCATCGACTTCAACCCGTACGACGGGGAGAAGCTCGCCGCCATCACGGTGGCGACGGTCGAAGAGGTCGATCAGGCCTACCGGGCGGCGGAGCGGGCGCAGAAGCCCTGGGCGGAGACCAATCCGTACAGCAGACGGCTCGTCTTCGAGCGCGCGCTCAGAATCACCGAGGAGCGCGAGGACGAGATCGTCGAGGCGATCATCGACGAGCTCGGCGGGACGCGGCTCAAGGCGGCGTACGAGGTCCATCTCGCCCAGGAGTTCCTGCGCGAGGCCATACAGCTCGCGCTGCGCCCCGAGGGCCGGATCCTGCCCTCGCCGGTGGACGGCAAGGAGAACCGCGTCTACCGGCTGCCGGTCGGTGTCATCGGCGTCATCAGCCCCTTCAACTTCCCGTTCCTGGTGACGATGAAATCGGTCGCGCCGGCGCTCGCTCTCGGAAACGCCGTCGTCATCAAGCCGAACCAGAACGCCCCGGTGGTCGGCGGCGGTCTGATCGCGAAGATCTTCGAGGACGCGGAGCTGCCCGCCGGGCTGCTCAATGTGCTGGTCACCGACATCGCGGAGATCGGCGACGCGCTCATCGCGCACCCGGTGCCGAAGGTGATCTCGTTCGCGGGCTCGGACCGCGTCGGCCGGCACGTCGGGGCCGTCGCCGGCAGCCACTTCAAGCGGGCGATCCTGGAGCTGAGCGGCAACAGCGCGCTGGTCGTGCTGGACGACGCGGACGTCGACTACGCCGTGGACGCGGCGGTGTTCAGCCGCTTCGTGTACCAGGGCCAGGTCTGTATGGCAGCCAACCGCATCCTGGTGGACCGCAGGATCGAGCAGGAGTTCACCGAGAAGTTCGTCGCCCGGGTCAAGGCGCTGAAGACCGGCGACCCGCGCGATCCCGGCACCCACATCGGCCCGGTCATCAACTCCTTCCAGGCGGAGGCGCTGACGGGTCTGGTGGACGAGGCGCTGGCGCAGGGGGCAACGGCACTCGTACTCGGGCGGACGCGCGGCAACCTGGTCGAGCCGACCGTACTGGCCGGGCTGCCGGAGGACTCGCCGCTGCTGCGGCAGGAGATCTTCGGTCCGGTGGTGGTGCTGGTGCCGTTCGACGGGGAGGACGAGGCGGTGCGGATCGCCAACGACAGCCCGTACGGGCTGAGCGGGGCGGTGCACACGGGCGATGTCGAGCGGGGCGTGCGGTTCGCCAAACGCATCGAGACGGGCATGATCCACGTCAACGACTCGACGATCCAGGACGAGCCGCTGGTGGCCTTCGGCGGGGAGAAGTACTCCGGGATCGGCCGGCTGAACGGGGACGCGACGGTGGAGGCGTTCACCACGCAGAAGTGGATCTCGGTGCAGCACGGGCGCACGCGGTTCCCGTTCTGATCGGCCACCCCGGCTGGCGAGTTGAGGACAGAAACTGTCCGCAAGGGTCCGTAGCTTGGTGGGTGTCAGGACGGCAGGACGCCGCCCACCCGAGCTTCCCGGAAGGACGGACACCATGGTCACCCACGTTCCCGCAGAGGCACCCGGCGACGAGCGCGGCGCGCTCCTCTCCTTCGTCGAGGCGCAGCGCGGCGCGATCCGCCGCTCGCTCCTCGGACTGTCCGAGGAGCAGGCCGCGAGCCGGCCCAGCGCCAGTGAGCTGAGTCTGTCCGGACTGCTCAAGCATGTCGCGGAGACCGAGCTGGGCTGGCTCCGGCTGGCGCAGCAGCGCCCCAACGAGAGGGAGCGCACCGAGGAGACCTGGGACGACAGCTTCCGGCTGGTGGAGGGGGAGTCGGTCCCGGCGATGCTGGCCTTCTGGGAGGGCGTGGCCAAGGAGACGGAGGACTTCATCCGCTCGGTGCCGAGTCTGGATGACACCTTCCCGCTGCCCGAGGCCCCCTGGTATCCCAAGGACGCCTCGGTGTCGATGCGCTGGCTGATGCTGCACCTCGTCGAGGAGATCGGCCGGCACGCCGGGCACGCGGACATCGTCCGGGAGTCGCTGGACGGGAAGGGTGCGTTCGACCTGGTGGCGGAGGAGCAGGGGTACCCTGGTCAAAGTTGACTAAAGGGGTAGGTGGATGTCCGCGATCCGGCTTCTGGTGCTCGGTGCGGTCCGTCAGCACGGGCGGGCGCACGGCTATCAGGTCCGCAACGACCTGGAGTTCTGGGGCGCGCACGAGTGGTCGAACGCCAAGCCCGGCTCGATCTACCACGCGCTGAAGCAGATGGCGAAGCAGGGACTCCTGCGCGCGCACGAGGTCGCGCCGAGCACGGTGGGCGGTCCGCCGCGTACCGAGTACGAGATCACCGAGCAGGGCACCGAGGAGTTCTTCGCGCTGCTGCGCGACGCCCTCACGGCGTACGACCAGAAGATGGACGTGCTGTCGGCGGGCGTCGGGTTCATCGTAGACCTGGAGAGGTCGGAGGCGGCTGCCCTGCTCAAGGAGCGGGTGCGGCGCCTGGAGGAGTGGCGGGCGGCGGTCACGGAGTACTACACCCCGGAGGACGGCCCCGAGCAGCTCGGCCACATCGGCGAAATCATGAACATGTGGGTCCACTCGGCGGACGGCGGCGCCGAGTGGACGCGCGGCCTGATCGAGCGGATCGAGGGCGGGGCGTACACCTTCGCGGGCGAGGGGGAGGCTTTTGTGGGGGTGCTCGCCGAGGGCGAGGTGAACCCTTACGCCACGGGGGTCCCGGATCCCGGGGATGAGACGTAATCAAGTTTGACTAATGAGCTCCGCGCCGCTTAGCTTGGGTGGGTAGTCAAGTTTGACTACTGCTTGTTGGCCGGTGGGAGGAGCTGGGCGTGACGCACGCGATCATTGTCGAGGGACTGCGCAAGAGGTACGGGGACAAGCCCGCGCTGGACGGTCTCGACCTGACCGTCGAGAGCGGCATGGTGTACGGCGTGCTCGGGCCGAATGGGGCGGGCAAGACCACGGCCGTACGGATCCTGTCCACCCTGCTGCGCCCCGACGCAGGCCGCGCGGAGGTCGCCGGGTACGACGTCTCCCGCGACGCCGTCCAGGTGCGGCGGCGGATCGGACTCCTGGGCCAGCACGCGGCGGTGGACGAGGAGTTGAGCGGCCGGCAGAACCTGGAGATGTTCGGCCGGCTGCACCATCTCGGCGCCCGCCGGGCAGGCGTACGGGCGGACGAGCTGCTGGCGCGGTTCGGGCTCGCGGACACCGGGCGCAAGGCCGTCAAGCAGTACAGCGGCGGTATGCGGCGACGGCTGGACCTGGCGGCCTCGCTCATCGGTGAGTGTCCCGGCGGGGAGCCGCGGATCCTCTTTCTGGACGAGCCGACCACCGGGCTCGACCCGCGTGGCCGTACGGAGGTGTGGAACGCGGTGCGCGCGCTGGTCGGGGGCGGTACGACCGTGCTGCTGACCACTCAGTATCTGGAGGAGGCCGACCAGCTCGCCGGCCGGATCGCGGTGATCGACCACGGCCGGGTGATCGCCGACGGCACACCGGACGAGCTGAAGGGCAAGGTCGGCGGGGACCGGATCGACGTCGTGCTGCACGACGCCGGTCAACTGGCCGCCGCCGCCTCGGTGATCGGCATGGCGGCGCGGGCGGACCAGGTCGACACCGACGAGGACCGGCGGATGGTCAGCGCGCCGGCCCGCGACCGGATGGCCGCCCTCACCGAGACCGTACGGGCGCTGCGGGCGGCCGGAATCGAGCCGGAGGACATCGCGGTGCGCAGGCCCACGCTCGACGAGGTGTTCCTGCACCTCACGCAGGACCGGCAGACAGAGGGCCGGCAGGCACAGGACGGCCAGGCGCAGGACGGGCAGACGAAGGAGGTCGCCGCATGAGCACGACGGTGGGCTGGATGGTCGCCGACTCCTGGACCATGACCAGGCGGGAACTGGCGCACTGGGCACGGCAGCCGGTGCAGGTCGTCGTCGGGCTGGTCTTCCCGGTGATGCTGCTGCTGATGTTCGGCTATCTGGTCGGCGGCGGGAAGGGCGTCGCGGGCGACTACGTCGAGTTCCTGGTACCGGGGATGCTCACCCTCACCATGGCGTTCGGCCTGGAGGCGACGATGCTCGCCGTCACCCAGGACCTCAACAAGGGCGTGATCGACCGGTTCCGGTCGATGCCGATGGCCTCGTCGGCCGTGCTGGTCGGCCGGAGTCTCGCGGACATGCTGCAGTCGGCGCTCAGCCTGCTGGTCATGATCGGGGTCGGGCTGCTGATCGGCTGGCGCTGGCACGGCGGGGCGGGCGCGGCCCTGGGGGCGGTGGGGCTCCTGCTTCTGCTGAGGTTCGCCATGCTGTGGATCGGCATCCATCTGGCGATGGTGGCGGGCAGGCCGGAGATGGTGCAGGCGGTACAGATCCTGGTCTGGCCGGTCGGCTTCCTCTCCAACGCCTTCGCCACGCCGGAGTCGATGCCGGGCTGGCTGGGCGCGTTCGTGGAGTGGAACCCGATGTCGGCGACGGCCACAGCGGTACGTGACCTCTTCGGCAACCCGGGCGCCGCGGGCACTTCCTGGCCGGCCGAGCACGCGGGGCTGCTGGCGGTGGTGTGGCCGGTGGCACTGGTGGCGGTCTTCTTCCCGCTGGCGGTCGGGCGGTTCAGGCGGCTCAGCCACTGAAGGCGCGGGTCGCTGGTCGCGGCCGCCCCGCCGGTCAGTGATGGAAGGCGGTCGCCACGGATTCGTCCGGGCCCAACGGGTGCGGCTGCCTGCGCAGTTCGGGCAGCAGCCGCTCCAGGTCCTCCAGCAGGAGCGCGCCGAGGTCGGCCGAGAAGCCGTTCCGGCAGACCACGCGCAGGACGGAGAGGTCGGTGCGGTTCTCGGGGAAGGTGTAGGCGGGCACGAGCCAGCCGCGCTCGCGCAGTCTGCGGGACACGTCGAAGACGTCGAAACTCGCCACGTCGGGCGCTGTGGTGAAGGCGAACACGGGCAACTGGTCGCCGCGGGTGAGCAGCCGGAAGTCGCCGATCTCCTCGATCCGGTCGGCGAGGCCGCGTGCCACTTCCCGGGTCGTCTGCTGGACGGCCCGGTAGCCCTCCCGGCCCAGCCGTAGGAAGGTGTAGTACTGCGCCACCACCTGGGCGCCGGGGCGGGAGAAGTTGAGGGCGAAGGTCGGCATGTCGCCGCCCAGGTAGTTGACCCGGAAGACCAGTTCCTCCGGGAGCTCGGCGGGCGAACGCCACAGCGCCCAGCCGACTCCCGGGTAGACGAGTCCGTACTTGTGGCCCGAGGTGTTGATGGAGGAGACCCGCGGCAGCCGGAAGTCCCAGACCAGATCCTCGTCGACGAAGGGGGCGACCATCGCGCCGGAGGCACCGTCCACATGCACCGGTACGTCGAGGCCCGTGCGCTCCTGGAGGGCGTCCAGCGCGGCGCAGACCTCGGCGACCGGTTCGTACGAACCGTCGAAGGTGGACCCGAGCACGGTCACGACTCCGATCGTGTTCTCGTCGCACAGCGCCGCCGCGGCTTCGGGATCGAGGTGGAAACGGTCGCCCTCCATGGGCACCTGCCGCATCTCCACCTCCCAGAAGTTGCAGAACTTGTCCCAGCACACCTGGACGTTGACGCCCATGACGAGATTCGGCCGGGCCGTCCCGGGATAGCGGCCGCCCTCCTTCCGGGTGGCGGCCCGCTGCGCCCAGCGGCGCTTGAGCGCCATGCCCGCCAGCATGCAGGCCTCACTGGACCCCGTGGTCGAACATCCCACGGCCGTCGACGGGTCCGGGGCGTTCCAGAGGTCGGCGAGCATCGCCACGCAGCGCCGCTCCAGCTCGGCGGTGCGCGGGTACTCGTCCTTGTCGATCATGTTCTTGTCCCGGCACTCACCCATCAGCACACCGGCCTGCGGCTCCATCCAGGTGGTGACGAAGGTGGCGAGATTGAGCCGGGCGTTGCCGTCGAGCATCAGCTCGTCGTGCACCAGCTGGTACGCGGTGGCGGGCGGCAGCGGGCTGTCCGGGAGCCGGTGTTTGGGCGGGGCGGTGGTCATCCCGCCCACCGGATTCGCCTGGCCGTAGAAGGGGTTGAGGGCGAGCCGGCGCCGCTCGTCGCTCTCGTCGCGGCGGGTGCCGCCCCTGTGAAGCGCCATGTCCGCTGTCTCCTATCGCAGTGGGGTGCCGTCGTCGTGAAGCTGCATCTGGGGGCGGCCGGTGACCAGCAGCCAGGCCGGGAGTGTCGCGATACAGAGGAGGGGAATCACGGTGGCGTCGGAGACCAGCACCGCCGCGGTGAACAGGCTCAGCCAGCCCTGCCGGGTGATCGCGAGGAGGACGCCCAGCACGCCGCAGACCACACCCAGGGTTGGATGCACGGACGGCACGAGCGCGTGGGCGCACAGGCCCAGGGCGGCGCCGACGAAGATGGCCGGGAAGATCCGGCCGCCGCGGAAGCCGCAGGCCGCGGCGATCAGCAGCGCCACCACCTTCACCACGGTGAGCAGCGCCAGCCGCCCGGCGGAGTAGTCCTCGGGGTCGGCGGCGAGTTCCTTCAGCTCGTCCAGGCCCTTGAAGAGGGTGAGGCGGCCGCCGAGCGCGCCGAGCAGCCCGAGCACCAGCCCGCCCGCCGTCAGCGTCAGCACCGGGTGCTTCAGCCGGCGGAACGTCCGGTGGACGTACGGGAATGCGTACACGGCGGCCAGGGCGAGCGCGGCGGCCACCGAGGCAATCACCATGGCCGCCAGCACGTCCCCCCAGTGCGGTCCCGGATAGGCGGGCAGCCCGAGATCGAACGTCGGACGCGCGATCAGCGTCGTGGTCAGCGCCCCTGCGCCGGCGGCGATCAGCGGGCCGAAGAGCTTGTCCCACAGCGATCCGGGCCCCGGCTGAGCGGTGAGCGCCTCGGAGAGGACCAGTGCGGCCGCGACGGGAGTGCCGAACAGCGCGCCGATCGTCCCGGCCGCCGCGAGCGAGACCCAGAGCGCGCCCGGGACCCGCGGCATGGCCCGGCTGCCGAGCCAGTAGGCGAGGGCGATGTTGGCGGCGGTGATCGGGTTCTCGGGCCCGAGGCTGACCCCGCCGGCCAGCGCGAGGACGGCGGCGAGCAGCAGGCCGGGCACGACGCCGTGCGGGATCGGGGGATCGACGAGTCCGGTGGTGGCGGGATCGGGACCGGCGTGCCCATGCACCTTCCACACCACCAGCCCCACCGCGAAGCCGGTCGCGGTGAGCATGACGATCACCCAGAGCGAGGAATAGCGACCGACACCCAGAGCGTCCGGGAGGGTCTCCCAGAGCACGTCGCGCAACCTCTCCGCGACCGCGCTCACTCCCAGCAGCACCAGGCTCGCCACGACGCCGACCACCAGGGACGGCAGGATCAGCGGCAGCAGGGTGCGCGCGGGGGCGGGCCGGGCGGCGTACGGGCCGGGCGCCCCGGTCCGTACGCGCCCGCTCACAGCTTGGAGATCACGACGGCTGTGCCGTACGCGCAGACCTCGGTGCCGACGTCGGCCGCTTCCGTCACATCGAAGCGGAACATCAGCACGGCGTTCGCGCCGCGCGCCCGGGCCTGCTCGACCAGCCGCTCCATTGCCTGGTTCCGGGTCTCCACCAGCGTCTTGGTGAGCCCCTTGAGCTCGCCGCCGATCATCGACTTCAGGCCGGCGCCGATCTGACTGCCCAAGTGCCGGGAGCGTACGGTCAGACCGAACACCTCTCCGATGACCTGCTGCACCTGGTGGCCCGGCACATCATTGGTCGTCACCACCAGGACGTCCGACTGGAGTCCCTGTCCGCCGCCGTAGTCGTCGATGCTCATGGGCATCCACCTCCTGGGGCACAGCTTCGTACCGGTGCGCCCACCCTGCATCCCGGGCGGTGGGCCGGCACCTGGTGGGCCGGCATGTGGTGGACTGGAACCTGGCAGAGTCACATGGCGTTGATAGCTTTGGGCAGCCCGCCTCACACAGACGACCGATCCAGGAGCCCGGAACCCGTGAATACGCTTGCGCTCGGACCGAGCTGGCTGGACCCGGACTTTCTGATCGGCACCTTCGGCCTGATCGGTGTCCTCGTCATCGTCTTCGCGGAGTCGGGGCTGCTCATCGGCTTCTTCCTGCCCGGCGACTCGCTGCTGTTCACCACCGGCCTGCTGGTGACGGCCGGCAAGCTGGACTATCCGCTCTGGCTGGTGTGCACGCTGATCGTGTTCGCGGCGGTCATAGGCGATCAGGTCGGCTATCTCTTCGGCCGCAAGGTCGGCCCGGCGCTGTTCAAGCGGCCGGACTCCAGGTTCTTCAAGCAGGAGAACGTCGAGAAGGCCCACGACTTCTTCGAGAAGTACGGCCCGAAGTCGCTGGTGCTGGCCCGTTTCGTGCCGATTGTGCGTACGTTCACGCCGATCATCGCCGGTGTGAGCCGGATGAACTACCGCTCGTTCGTCACGTTCAACGTCATCGGCGGCATCCTCTGGGGCGCCGGCGTCACGCTGCTCGGCGCCGCCCTCGGCAAGATCGACTTCGTCCACCAGCACATCGAGGCGATCCTCATCCTCATCGTGCTGATCTCGGTGCTCCCGATCGCGATCGAGCTCCTGCGGGCTCGCGGCAAGTCCAGGAAGGCGGCTGACCAGAGCCCGCAGGAGGGCGACACGCCCCCGGCGCAGCGCGGCCGCCACGCCAAGCGCTGACCCGGAGCAGGAACCACCACCGGCACTCGTACGAACGGGTCAGAAGCCGCGCGTCCGCTTGGCCGCGCGGCGGCCCGCCCTGCTGGCCGCACCCGGCAGCCGGATGAACAGCCGGCAGATCTCCCCACCCAGGTTCACGCCGATCGCGATGGCGATGGCCAGCGCGGCCGCGTTGGTGAGTGAGACCAGTCCGGCGTCCAACCGGTTCTGGGCGATGGCGAGCAGCCCGAAGTACGTCGCGGACCCCGGCAGCAGCGGGCCGATCGCGGCGGTGACGTACGGCAGGGCGGACGCGAACTGGTACCGCGAGAACAGCTGCCCGAACAGGCCGACGAGTCCGGCGGCGACGGCCGTCGCGGGCACCGGCGGAATTCCGCCCGCGTAGTGCAACGCCCCGTAGATGATCCAGGCGATGCCGCCGTTGAGCGTCACCATCAGCACCGTGCTGCGCTCCTGCTGGAGCAGGATCGCGAAGGTGAAACAGAGCACCATGGAGGCCAGGATCTGCACCACCGGGCGCTCGGTGATCGTCAGCGCCGCGTCCGGATCCAGCTTGGCGCCCAGCTGCACGCCCAGATAGAGCACCAGCAGCACGCCGATGACGATGCCGACGAAGAGGTACATCACTTCGAGCAGCCGGGCGGCCGCGGTGATGTAGAAGCCGGTCAAGCCGTCCTGGACGCCCGCGACCAGGGCTCTTCCGGGCAGCAGCGCGAACAGGCCACCGGTGATCACCGCGGAGGCGCGGACGTCCGCATGCGCGAGGGTCAGCGCGACGCCCATCGCGGCGGGCGGCATCGCCGCGGCCACGAACTGGTAGAACTCCGGCAGCCCGCGGCCCGCGCACAGCCACGCCAGCCGGTCCCCGAGCATCGCGCCGACCGCCGCGGCGAGGAACACCGCCACGCCACCGCCGACCAGCGTGGACGCGGCGCCCGCCAGCAGCCCGCTGGCCGCGGTGAGCACCCAGCCGGGGTACGGGTGCCGGTTGCGCCGGATCTCCGCCAGCCGCCGGTACGCCTCCTCCAGCGAGACCTCGACGTCCTCAGAGCTGATGTCCGCGACCAGCCGGAACACGGCCGCCAGCCGGGTGTAGTCGGTGGCCCGCCTGCGCACGGTCCGGCTGGCCGTCACCGGATCGTCGACCAGTGAGGGCTGATGGGAGATCGACAGCAGGGTGAAGGTGACGGTGGGCTCGCAGCGGTCCAGGCCGTAGGCGTGCGTGACGGCGAACATCGCCGCCTCCACGTCCTCCGCGCCCTCGCCGCCCGCCAGCAGCAGTTCACCGATACGCAGCGTCAGGTCCAGCACGCGCGGCACGGCCGGGCCGGTGTCGCCCTGCTTCTGCACCACCTCGGGCAGGGGCCGCTCGCCCACCGGAATGCGCAGCATCGCCCGCATCCGGTCCTGCCAGGGCGCCTCCTTGGTCAGCCTGACCGTGGGGAAGCCGTGGGCGGGAGTGAAGGCGGGATGCGCGTGCTGCGCGCTGTACGTGCTGGGCGGTGCGAAGGCCGACCCCTCGGTTCTGCCGGCTGCTCTGGCGGCCGCCTCGGCGGACGGCTCAGCGGCCACCCCGGCCGGAATGGCGAACTCCGAGGTCGGATGCTCCTCCTCGGCCACCGCCGGCTGATCGACCCCGGCAGGCGACGCGAAGGCGCTGTGCGCCTCGTCCGACTGTGGCTTGCGGTCCTCGGGCCCTTCCGGCTCCGCCACCAACACACTCCTTCATCCGTGCCGACCGTTCCTGAGCGGTGCTGCACGTTCCGCATGCCCAGTATGTCCACGGTTACCTCACCGGGCGCCGCACCCCCGGGAGCAGTACGAGAAGCCGTACGGGGAGGTGAGACGCACCGGCGGGCGGCGCGCCCCCGCTGGGGTGCACCGCCCGCCGTCACGTCGTGCGAGCCGCAGGGGCTCGGTCAGTGGCTGCCGCCCTGGGCCTGCAGGCGCTTGTACGAGGCCTCGATCTCGGCCTCCGCCTCGGTGCGGCCGACCCAGTTGGCGCCCTCGACCGACTTGCCGGGCTCCAGGTCCTTGTAGACCTCGAAGAAGTGCTGGATCTCCAGGCGGTCGAACTCCGACACGTGGTGGATGTCGCGCAGGTGCTCGACGCGCGGGTCGGACGCCGGCACGCACAGCAGCTTGTCGTCGCCGCCGGCCTCGTCCGTCATCCGGAACATGCCGATCGCGCGGCACTTGATGAGGCAGCCGGGGAAGGTCGGCTCGTCCAGGATGACCAGCGCGTCCAGCGGGTCGCCGTCCTCGCCGAGGGTGTTCTCGACGAAGCCGTAGTCGGCCGGGTAGCTGGTCGAAGTGAAGAGTCGACGGTCCAGGCGGATCCGACCGGTCTCGTGGTCCACCTCGTACTTGTTCCGCGAACCCTTCGGGATCTCGATGGTGACGTCGAACTCCACGGGTGGCTCCTCCATGATCAGCACATACTTCGGGTGATTAAGTGTCCCTCACGCACATGAGTGATCGCGAAAGGGGCTGGTCCGAGGTGCCAGTGATCAGAACGTGGCAACTCGCGACGGGCGCCGCCGTGGTCGGCCTCGCCCTTTCGGCCGGGGCGGTGACCGCGGCAGGCCCTTGGGACTCCGGTCAGCGTAAGGCCGAGCGGCAGTGGGCCGTGTCCCAGGACCGTACGGGTGGCGGACATCACGGCCGCGGCGCGTCCGGCGCCCGCGTGCCCGCCCCCGCCCCGAGCGCCCCCGGGGTGCTTTCCGTCCTCGGCGCACCCGCGGTCCCGCCGGCCGGCCCAAGCGCGCTCGGCGCCGCGCTCGCGCCCCTGATGAAGGTCCCCGCGCTCGGCACCCTGCGGACCGCCTCGGTCGTGGACACCGCCACGGGCCGGCAGTTGTACGGCGCCGGGGCGGGGCAGGCCATGACACCGGCCTCCACGGTCAAGATCGCCACGGCGGCGGCCGCACTCTCCGCCCTCGGCCCGGACCACCGTATCGCCACGACCGTCATGGCGGCTCCCGGAGCCGGCGCCAAGGACATCGTGCTCGTGGGTGGCGGCGACCCCACCCTGACGGCCCGCAAGCCCGGTGAGGCGGGCAAGGCCCGCACGCCCGCGGGCGACGACGGCGCGAGCCTGCACGCCCTGGCCGACGACACCGCCCGCGCCCTCAAGGGCCGCGGCATCACCCGGGTCACGCTCGCCTACGACACCTCGCTCTACTCGGGCCCGCAGTACCACCCCATCGGCGCCGGCAACGAGAACATCGCCCCCATCACCCCGCTCATGGCCGACGAGGGCCGGCTCGACGACTCCTACGCGGGAGTGGCGAAACGTACCGCCGACCCGGCCGGCGACGCGGCCCGCGCCTTCGCCGCCATGCTCCGCGAGCGCGGCGTCCGTACCACCGGCGACCCGGCCCCCGGGAAACCGGCCGCCACCGCGAAACCCCTGGCCAAGACCCTGTCCGCGACGGTGTCGGCCCTGGTCGAGCGGATGCTGACGTACAGCGACAACGACATCGCCGAGGCCCTCGCCCGCCAGACCGCCCTTGCTGCGGGCGAGCCCGCCGGCTTCGCGGGCGCGGAGAAGGCGGTGGCCGCAGAGTTGCGGGAGCTCGGGCTCGACACCAAGGGCACCCGCTTCGCCGACGGCAGCGGACTGAACCGCGACGACAGGGTCTCCGCCGCCCTCCTCACCGCCATCCTCGTCCGCGCCGCCGACCCGGCCCGCCCCGAGCTGCGCCCGGTGCTGACCGGCCTCCCGGTGGCCGGCTTCACCGGCACGCTGAGCGGCCGGTACGAGGACGGCTCCCCGGCCGGCGGGCTGGTGCGCGCCAAAACCGGCACGCTGAACGGCGTGAACACCCTCGCGGGCACGGTGGTGGACGCACACGGACGACTGCTCGCGTTCGCCTTCATGGCTTCGGGGACCCCGGGCAAGGACGCCGCCCAGTCGGCCCTGGACCGACTGGCCGCAACGGTCACCACGGTCCCCTAGGTCGCCCCTAGGGGACCGGACGGGGACGAAGCCGGGTCCTACACCTCACCGCCCACGGACCCGAGCACGTACGGTTGACGCATGACGAGCATCGGTGGTGCGGAGATGGTCGACTGGAATCTTGCGGTGGCGACCGCGACCCGGCTGGTAAGGCCCGGTCCGGAGGTGACCCGTGACGAGGCCCGCGCCGTCGTCGCGGAGCTGCGCAGGCATGCCAAGTCCTCGGAAGAACACGTCCGTTCGTTCACCCGCATGATCCCGGAGGGCACCGAGGCCGAGGACACCCCCGTCCTCGTCGTCGACCGGGCCGGCTGGGTCAGGGCGAACGTGGCGGGCTTCCGCCAGCTGCTGCGGCCACTCCTGGACAAGATGCAGGAGCGCCGGGGCGGCACCGCCGGTGGCGCGGTCCTGGGCGCGGTCGGCGGCAAGGTGACCGGCGTCGAGCTGGGCATGCTGCTGTCGTTCCTGGCATCGCGCGTGCTCGGTCAGTACGAGACCTTCGCCCCCGCCTCGCGCGACCTCCCCGGCTCCGAGCGCGGCGGCGGCCGGCTGCTGCTCGTCGCCCCGAACGTCGTGCACGTCGAGCGTGAGCTGGACGTCGACCCGCACGACTTCCGGCTGTGGGTCTGCCTGCACGAGGAGACCCACCGCACCCAGTTCACGGGCGTGCCGTGGCTGCGCGACCACCTCGAGGGCGAAATCCAGTCATTCCTCGACCTGACCGAGGTCGACCCGATGACGATCCTGGAACGGCTCAGGGAGGCCGCCCAGTCGCTCGCCGGCCCGCGCGACGACGACGAGGACGGCCGGTCGATCGTCGAGCTGGTGCAGAGCCCGGCCCAGCGGGAGATCCTGGGCCGGCTGACCGCCGTGATGTCCCTGCTGGAGGGCCACGCGGACTTCGTGATGGACGGGGTCGGACCGGACGTCGTGGCCTCCGTCGCCGAGATCCGGGAGAAGTTCCAGCAGCGCCGGGCCAGCGGAGCCAGCCGCCTCGACCAGGCCCTGCGCAAGCTGCTGGGCCTGGACGCCAAGCTCCGTCAGTACCGGGACGGCGAGCGGTTCGTACGGGCCGTGGTGGAGGAGGTCGGCATGGACGGCTTCAACCGGGTCTGGACCTCGCCGAACACGCTTCCCACCAAGGCCGAGATCGCCAAACCGGCGGACTGGGTCGCGCGGGTGCACCGTAAAGCAGAGTCGTGACGGGGACGCTGCCGACGGCAGGAGAACGCCTCCCCAATCACCCATCCGAGGGACCGTGGGCGATGGATAGGCGTGCGATGCTCGGGGAACGGCTCGGTTCTGTCACCATCGACACACTCTGAGTGACTGATCCGCCCCCCGTGGCACCCCACAACTTCACCGAAGGGCACCGGACATGGGTCCCCATCCTGCGGTCGCAGCGATACGCCTGGCGGTCCGCCGCGTACTCCACGACGTCCTGACCGACTTCCAGCCGCACGAGCCCGGCGCGACGCCCCTCGTGCTGGTCGCCTGCTCCGGCGGCGCCGACTCGATGGCGCTCGCCTCCGCGCTCGCCTTCGAAGCGCCCAAACTCTCCGTCCGCGCCGGCGGTATCACCGTGGACCACGGCCTCCAGGCCGGCTCCGATCTGCGGGCCGCCGAGGTCGTCGCGCGCATGACCGCGCTGCGGCTGCATCCCGCCGAGTCGGTCGCCGTCACCGTCGGCCGCGACGGCGGCCCCGAAGCCGCCGCCCGCGACGCCCGGTACGCCGCCCTCGACGAGGCCGCACAGCGCCACGGCGCCGCCGCCGTACTCCTCGGCCACACGCGTGACGACCAGGCCGAAACCGTTTTGCTGGGCCTCGCCCGCGGCTCCGGCATCCGCTCCCTGTCCGGCATGGCCTCCGTCTCCGGCGGCCCCGGCTGCGAGAGCCGCTACCGCCGCCCCTTCCTGGGGATCGACCGGCAGACCGCCCGCAAGGCCTGCATGGTCCAGTCGCTGCCCGTCTGGGACGACCCGCACAACGCGGACCCCGCGTACACCCGCTCCCGGCTGCGCCACGAGGGCCTGCCCGCGCTGGAGAAGGCGCTGGGCAAGGGCGTCATCGAGGCGCTCGCCCGCACCGCTCAGCTCTCCCGCGACGATGCCGACGCCCTGGACGCCTGGGCCGCCGACGCGGACGCCTCCGTACGCGACGGAGCCGGGCAGCTCGACTGCGCCAAGCTCTTCGCCCTGCCGCCCGCCGTCCGCCGCCGGGTGCTGCGCAAGGCCGCCATCGCGGCCGGTTCGCCGGCCGGCTCGCTCTTCGCCCGGCACATCGCGGAGATGGACCGGCTGATCACGAGCTGGCGCGGCCAGGGGGCCATCAGCCTCCCCGGCCGGGTGGAGGCGCGGCGGCAGGGTGGCAGACTTGTCATTCGGCAGGGCTGAAGCGCCAGGGCGAACCCCCCAGGAAAGTGACGTACGTGGACGAGAAGGACATGGGTGCCGACCTCAAGTCGGTGCTCATCACCAAGGAAGAGATCGACGCGAAGCTGGCTGAGCTGGCCGCCAAGATCGACGCGGAGTACGCGGGCAAGGACCTGCTCATCGTCGGCGTCCTGAAGGGCGCCGTGATGGTGATGGCGGACCTCGCGCGTGCGCTGTCCACCCCGGTCACCATGGACTGGATGGCGGTGTCCTCGTACGGCGCGGGCACCCAGTCCTCGGGCGTGGTCCGGATCCTCAAGGACCTGGACACCGACATCAAGGACAAGCACGTCCTGATCGTCGAGGACATCATCGACTCGGGTCTGACGCTGTCCTGGCTGCTGTCGAACCTCGGTTCGCGTCAGCCCGCCTCGCTCGAGGTCTGCACCCTGCTGCGCAAGCCGGATGCCGCGAAGGTCGCGATCGACGTGAAGTGGATCGGCTTCGACATTCCGAACGAGTTCGTCGTCGGGTACGGCCTGGACTACGCGGAGAAGTACCGGAACCTCCCCTTCGTGGGAACCCTCGCGCCGCACGTCTACGGCGGCTGAGGGCCGGAACCGTCCTGCGGGGAGGCTTCGGAGAACCTCCGGGGAACCCTCACCCATTTCCCGCCGTTGGAGCAGGGGAAGGACGCTTTGGCAGCCGCAGCGTGCAGTCGCGGGTGACAAAGCTGGGGTACCTTCCGAAGAACAGTCTTTTCTCACAGCAGCATTTACCTACGGGCAGGAGGGACGGGGCGATCACCGCCCCGTATGGATGGACGTGAAGCGATACTTCCGTGGGCCGGTCATGTGGATCGTGCTGGCCGTCCTCGCCGTGGTCGTGTTGATGCAGGTCGTCGGCCAGTCCGGCGGCTACAAGACGGTGGACACCAGCAAGGTCATCCAGGCGATCAGCAAGAACCAGGTCGAGTCCGCCGAACTGACAACCGGCGACTCCCAGATGATCAAGGTCGACCTCAAGGACGGCCAGAAGCTCGAGGGCGAGAAGTCCGGCGACAAGTTCCAGGCGAGCTACATCGGCGACCAGGGCGCCGAGCTCGCCAAGGACCTGCAGGCCAAGTCCGAGGGCGGGCAGATCAGCGACGGCTACTCCGTCAAGCCCGACAAGCAGAACCCGTTCCTCGGGATCCTGCTCTCGCTGCTGCCCTTCGTCCTCATCGTCGTGGTCTTCCTGTTCCTGATGAATCAGATGCAGGGCGGCGGCTCCCGGGTCATGCAGTTCGGGAAGTCCAAGGCCAAGCTGATCACCAAGGACACCCCGAAGACGACATTCGCCGATGTGGCGGGGTCCGACGAGGCGGTCGAGGAGCTCTACGAGATCAAGGAGTTCCTGCAGGAGCCGGCGAAGTTCCAGGCCGTCGGAGCCAAGATCCCGAAGGGTGTGCTGCTGTACGGCCCGCCCGGTACGGGCAAGACGCTGCTGGCGCGCGCCGTCGCGGGCGAGGCCGGTGTGCCGTTCTACTCGATCTCCGGTTCCGACTTCGTCGAGATGTTCGTCGGTGTCGGTGCCTCCCGTGTCCGTGACCTCTTCGAGCAGGCCAAGGCGAACGCTCCGGCGATCGTCTTCGTCGACGAGATCGACGCCGTCGGCCGGCACCGCGGTGCGGGTCTCGGCGGTGGCCACGACGAGCGTGAGCAGACGCTCAACCAGCTGCTCGTCGAGATGGACGGCTTCGACGTGAAGGGCGGCGTCATCCTGATCGCCGCCACCAACCGGCCCGACATCCTCGACCCCGCGCTGCTGCGCCCGGGCCGCTTCGACCGGCAGATCGCCGTCGACCGCCCGGACATGCAGGGCCGGCTGGAGATCCTCAAGGTCCACCAGAAGGGCAAGCCGGTCGCCCCGGACGTCGACCTGGGCGCTGTCGCCCGGCGGACGCCCGGCTTCACCGGCGCGGACCTGTCGAACGTGCTGAACGAAGCCGCGCTGCTCACCGCGCGCAGCGACAAGAAGCTGATCGACAACCACTCCCTGGACGAGGCGATCGACCGGGTGGTGGCGGGCCCGCAGAAGCGGACCCGGATCATGTCCGACAAGGAGAAGAAGATCACCGCGTACCACGAGGGCGGACACGCCCTGGTCGCGGCGGCTTCGCCCAACTCCGACCCGGTCCACAAGATCACGATCCTGTCCCGCGGCCGGGCGCTCGGCTACACCATGGTGCTGCCGGAGGAGGACAGGTACTCGACCACGCGCAACGAGATGCTCGACCAGCTCGCGTACATGCTGGGCGGGCGCGCGGCCGAGGAGCTCGTCTTCCACGACCCGACCACGGGTGCCGCGAACGACATCGAGAAGGCCACCGCCACGGCCCGCGCGATGGTCACGCAGTACGGCATGACCGAGCGGCTGGGCGCGATCAAGTTCGGCGGTGACAACACGGAGCCGTTCCTGGGCCGTGAGATGTCCCACCCGCGCGACTACTCGGAAGAGGTCGCGGCGCTGGTCGACGAAGAGGTCAAGAAGCTCATCGAGACCGCGCACAACGAGGCCTGGGAGATCCTCGTCGAGAACCGCGACGTTCTCGACAACCTGGTCCTCGCGCTGCTGGAGAAGGAAACGCTGAACAAGGAGGAGATCGCCGAGGTCTTCTCGACGATCGTGAAGCGCCCGGCCCGCCCGGCGTGGACCGGCTCGTCGCGGCGTACGCCCTCCACCCGGCCGCCGGTGCTCTCCCCGAAGGAACTGTCGCTGACCAACGGTGCGAACGGCGCCACGCCCGCGGTCACGGCCGCCCCGGCGGACAAGGTCATCGAGGTGGTCCCCGAGGAGCGCCCCGAGAGCTGAACCGGGACCCGGTCCCGGGGCCCCCAGGGGCCGGAATGAATGCCGCGTCCCCCAGGTTCTAGCCTGGGGGACGCGGCCATTTTTCGCCGCTCCCCTTTTTTCGTACCGCCGCACGTGAACGCACAGGAACGAGGCACAGATGACCGACCCGGTGACGCTGGACGGCGAGGGCACGATCGGCGAGTTCGACGAGAAGCGCGCCGAGAACGCCGTACGCGAGCTCCTCATCGCGGTCGGCGAGGACCCGGACCGCGAGGGCCTGCGCGAAACACCGGCCCGCGTGGCCCGCGCGTACAAGGAGATATTCGGCGGGCTGTGGCAGAAGCCCGAGGACGTCCTGACCACGACGTTCGACCTCGGCCACGACGAGCTGGTGCTGGTCCGGGACATCGAGGTGTTCTCGACCTGTGAACACCATCTGGTGCCGTTCCGGGGAGTGGCGCACGTCGGCTACATTCCGGCCACCAGCGGCAAGATCACCGGACTGTCGAAGCTGGCCCGGCTCGTCGACGTCTACGCCCGCCGGCCCCAGGTACAGGAGCGGCTGACCACCCAGGTCGCCGACTCGCTGATGGAGATCCTGGAGCCGCGCGGCGTCATTGTGGTCATCGAGTGCGAGCACATGTGCATGTCGATGCGCGGGATCCGCAAGCCGGGCGCGAAGACCATCACCTCCGCGGTGCGGGGCCAGCTGCGGGACGCCGCCACTCGCAACGAGGCGATGAGCCTGATCATGTCCAACTGACGCCGGCGCCGGCGCGCCGATGGGCCCGCAGGATTGACCTAGGCCGGGGTCATCGTGTCGCCCTCGTCCTCCGGGAGTTTGCAGACCCGCTCCAGGAACATCGCCGCCGCTACGACGGCCGCGCCCGCCAGGACCGCGAAGCCCGCGTAGACGGCCTGGTCGCGGCGGGCCGGGACGTCGAGGCCGTCCAGCAGCAGGAAGAGGCCCGTCCCGCCGTACATCCCGCAGACCAGGGCCGCGACCAGGGCGCTCGCCTGGCCGAAAACCACCGCGCGGGCGGCCATCAGCGGCTCCACGCCCTTCGCGCCGGGGCGCCGTTCGCGCTGCGCCTTCAGCCGCGCGCGCAGCGAGAGTGCCGTCGCGAGCAGTACGGCGGCGATCACGGCCAGCACGATGGGGGCCGCGAGCGGGACGCTGGGCAGGTCGCCGACCGAGTTCCACAGGCGGGCGCCCGCCCAGGACAGCACCCCGGCCACCACGAACAGACCGGCCAGCACACCGAGGCGTAGTTGCTTCACGAAGCTTTTCCCTTTGGTCGTTGGTGGAGCCGCAGCCCCACAGGCTAACGACTACTCGGGCAGGCGGAGTTCCAGATCGGCGCGCGCCGCGACACCGTCCCGGCCGAGGCCGGCCAGCAGGTCGCCGACCTGCCCGTGACCCGGCAGGTGCGCCTCCGGCTCCACGTCGTGCCACGGGGCCAGGACGAAGGCGCGCTGGTGGGCGCGCGGGTGGGGGAGGGTGAGCAGCGGGTCGTCGGACACCACGTCCGCGTAGGCGACGATGTCGACGTCGATCGTGCGCGGACCCCAGCGCTCCTCGCGCACCCGGTCGAAGGCCTCCTCGATGGCCTGACCGCGCTCCAGCAGGGAACTGGGCGGCAGGGTGGTCTTCACGACGATGACCGCGTTGAAGTACGAGGGCTGGGACCCGGGGTCGACGCCCCACGGCTCCGTCTCGTACACCGGCGAGACCGCCTTGACCCGCAGGCCCGGCGTGTCCTCCAGGGCATCGATGGCGCCCTGGATCGTCTCCAGCCGGTTGCCCAGGTTGGCGCCGAGGGCGATCACGGCCCGTTTCGGGTTGGACAGGGTGACATCGGCCGCGTCCACCTGCTCCACCACGGAGGCAGGCACCGGCTGTACGGTCGGGTCGCTCTGCCCCTCGACAGAAAACGCAGTCATACTCGGCTCCGTGTGATGGTGATGGTCACATCGTCGAACGGCACGGTGATCGGGGCGTCGGGCTTGTGCACGACCACCTCGACCTCCTGGACGCCCTCGTGCTTGAGGCACTGCTGGGCGATCCGCTCCGCGAGGGTCTCGATCAGGTCGACCGGTTCGCCCTGGACGACGTCCACGACTTCCTCGGCCACCACGCCGTAGTGCACGGTCTTCGCCAGGTCGTCGTCGGCCGCCGCGGGGCGAGTGTCCAGGCCGAGCACCAGGTCGACGATGAAGGTCTGGCCTTCCTCGCGCTCCCGGGGGAAGACGCCATGGTGCCCGCGGGCCTTGAGGCCGCGCAGCGCGACACGATCCACGCGAATCACTCCTGCTTTCGTAGTTCACACGGGCTGGGCCGAGTGCGGTCGGCGCACCACCCTTATTCGAATCTACCTGCGGGCACCGACAGTCCTTGCCCGCGGGGGCTATGGACAGGGCGTGGCGGAGCTGGTAGCCGCCCATACCCGGCGGCCCGGAATCCAACCCTCCACAGGCCCATACCCACTCGTCAGGGTGCTTCGTCGCCCTCTTCCTCGTCGGATTCGGCGAGTACCGGGGAGCCGTGGTGAGACCAGACCTTCCACCCGTCCGGTGTGCGGCGGAACACATTGGTGGCGACGACCAGCTGCCCCACGAGCGGGCCCAGCTCGCCGGCCTCCTCGGCGGGACCGCCGCTGAGGATGTTCTCCGTACAGGTCACCAGGGCGGTGTCGCCGGCGACGGTGACCTTGGTGTCGGTCAGGAAGAACTGGATGTAGTCGGTGTTCGCCATGATCAGCGCGTACGAGCGGAGCACCTCGCCCCGTCCCGAGAGCACCGGCCAGCCCGGGTGGACGCAGGAGATCTCGGCGGTGTCGTCGTTCAGCCAGAGGTCGGAGAGCTCTTCGAAGTCCCCGCGCTCCATGGCCTCGTAGAAGGCGGTGTTGGCCTGTTCGATCTGCTCGACGTCGGTACGGGGAGGGTTCACCGGGCAGCGCCCTCGACGGCCCGCGCCACCCGGACCGCGTCCGCCGTCGCGCGTACCTCGTGGACCCGTACCGCCCAGGCGCCGGCGTGCGCGGCGAGCGCGGAGACGGCGGCCGTGGCGGCGTCGCGCTCCCGGGCAGGCGGCGGAGAGCCGTCCTCCCCGGCGAGTACGCGCCCGAGGAACCGTTTGCGGGAGGCGGCCACCAGCAGCGGGCGGCCCAGCTCGTGCAGCGCGTCGAGGTGTGCGACCAGGGCGAGGTCCTGCCCGGCGTCCTTGGCGAAGCCGAGGCCCGGGTCGATGACGATGCGCTCGGGGGCGATGCCGCCGTCGACCACGGCGTCCATCCGGGCGCGGAGTTCCGAGGTGACTTCGGCCACCACATCGCCGTACACCGCCCGGCTGTTCATGTCCTGGCTGAAGCCGCGCCAGTGCATGACGACGAACGGGACGCCGGCCGCGGCGACCGCCGGGACCATCGCGGGGTCGGCGAGGCCGCCGCTGACGTCGTTGACGAGGACCGCGCCGGCGGCGACGGCCCGCTCGGCGACGGAGGCGCGCATGGTGTCCACGGAGACGGTGACGCCCTCGGAGGCGAGGCCCCGGACGACGGGGACGACCCGGCGCAGTTCCTCGTCCTCGTCGACGCGGGAGGCACCGGGGCGGGTGGACTCACCTCCGACGTCCACCAGGTCGGCGCCCTCGGTCACCAGCTCCAGGCCGCGCTTGACCGCCGAGGTGGTGTCGAACCAGCGGCCGCCGTCGGAGAAGGAGTCGGGCGTCACATTGACGACCCCCATCACCGCACACCGGTCCCACTGCGGCAGCCCCTCGACCCGGCCGCGCCCACGCAACGTACTCATGCCTCCAGACTAGGCCCCCGCCTTGGCGTCGCTACGCCGCGCGGATCTCCCGTTCGGCGCTCACCGGGGCCAGGTGCGCGCAGGGGCGCGGCCGGCGGGTGCGGCGGCGGGCGAACGGGCGGGGGAGGGCCAGCGTGACGAAGCCCTCGGCCTGCATGGCGGCGAAGCCGATGCGCGGCAGGTCGCGGGTGGAGCGGAAGACCACGAAGCGGGGCTCCCAGCGGGGCCGGAACTTCGCGTTGAACTTGTACAGCGACTCGATCTGGAACCAGCGCGAGAGGAAGACCAGCAGTCCGCGCCAGCCCCGCAGGACCGGTCCCGCGCCCAGTTTCTCGCCGCGGGCGAGGGCCGAGCGGAACATCGCGAAGTTGAGCGACACCTGCTCGACGCCCAGCCTGGGGGCGGCCTGGAGGGCGGCGACGATGAGGAGTTCGTTCATGCCGGGGTCGGCGGAGCGGTCGCGGCGCATCAGGTCCAGCGACATGCCGTCCGGGCCCCACGGAACGAAGTGGAGGACCGCCTTCAGGTCCCCGTACGGGCCGGGCTCGCCGTCGTCGGCCTCGTCCGTCTTGTGGGCGGTGGCGATCACGCAGTCCCCGTCGTCCGGGTCGCCGATCCGGCCCAGCGCCATCGAGAAGCCGCGCTCGGTGTCGGTGCCGCGCCAGTCGGCGGCGGCGTTCCGGATCCGCTCGAGCTCCGCGCCGGACAGGTCACGGACGCGCCGGACCCGCGTCTGGTAACCGTTCCGCTCGATGCGCTTGACCATCTGGCGTACGTTGCGCATGGCGCGTCCGGAAAGGGAGAAATCCCGCACGTCCACCACCGCTTCGTCGCCGAGTTCCAGCGCGTCCAGACCGGTCTCGCGGGTCCACACCTCTCCGCCGGTCTCGCTGCAGCCCATCACGGCGGGGGTCCACGAGTGGGCCTTGGCCTCGTCCATGAACCGTTCGATCGCGCCGGGCCACGCCTCGACGTCGCCGATCGGGTCGCCGCTGGCCAGCATCACGCCGGAGACGACGCGGTAGGTGACCGCGGCCTTGCCGCTGGGGGAGAAGATGACGCCCTTGTCACGGCGGAGCGCGAAGTGGCCGAGCGAGTCACGGCCGCCGTGCCGCTCCAGCAGCTCGCGCAGCCGCCGCTCGTCGTCGGCGGTCAGCCGGGCGGCGGGGTGCTCGGGGCGGAAGGCGAGGTAGATGGTGGTGACGGCGGTGAGCAGGCCGAGGGCGCCGAGCGAGTAGCCGACGGTCCAGGAGACCCGGCCCGCGTAGTCGATGGGGCCCTCGAAGCCGAACAGGCCGTACATCACGTGTTCGAGCTGGTCGGCGAGGCTCGGGTCGCCCAGCATCCGGCGCGGATGGGAGTTGACGATCACCAGGCCGAGGCCGATGGAACCGGCGCCGAGGACGACGAAGTTGGCGACCGCCCTCCAGCGGCTGCGCGGGTCGGGCAGCGCGGCGAACTCACCGCGGTGGCGCAGCAGCAGAGCCAGCAGCGCGAGCGAGATGAGTACGCCGAGGACGGAGTTGCGGTACGCGAACTGAGCGACGGCTCCGGCGGGCAGCAGCACCACGGCGGCGCGCCAGGCGCGCCGCTTGCCGCGCCGCAGGCCGTGGGCGAGGAGCAGCAGCAGTACGCCCGCGCTGAGGGACAGGGCCGCGGCGAACGGGCCGAGCGCTCCGGGCAGCACCTCGGCCACCGCGTGCATCCGGCTGTGCCGGAAGCGGGGGAAGACGCCGGCCGCGATGTCGAGCAGGCCCACAAGCGTGCACGCCGTACCGACCAGACCGGGTACGGACTCGGGGCGCGGGCCGCCGAGGATGCGGCGTACCCGATTCGGAACCAGTCCCGATTTATCGCCATCTATCCTGACAGACATCGCTTCCCAGAGCTCCGCAACAGATCCTGTGTCCGAGCGCTTCGGCATCCGGACGATTTGCGCCCAGTAGGACGGCAGGCAGGGGGAGCGGGTTCACTCGCTCTCAGGAAAACTCATCCAGAAGGTCTTCAACTGCTCATGGGGCTCACCAGTAACAAGGTTCTGGCGCTGGCCATTGTGGTGGCTGTGCTGCTGTTCGTCGCGACCGTGTGGCTCTGGCCACGGCTCGCGGGGCGCACCTGGCGTGCCGTACTCGCCCGCGTCGGTCTGCTGCTCGCGGCGCAGCTCGCGCTCTTCTCCGCGGTGGGGTTCGCCGCGAACAAGTCCTTTCTCTTCTACGGGTCCTGGGCCGATCTGCTGGGCCGCGAGACCCTGCCGGGTGTGGTCGTGGACCACTCCGCGGGTGCCAAGTACGTCAAGGTGACCGGGAAGCAGAAGGTGGACGTCCCGGGCGGTTCGAACCCCGCGGTCGGCGGCCAGATTCAGAAGGTGGTGATCGAGGGCAGGCGGTCGGGGATCGCCAGTCCGGCGTACGTCTATCTGCCGCCGGAGTACTTCCAGGCGGAGTACCGGAAGAGGAACTTCCCCGCGGCCGTGGTGCTCACCGGCTACCCGGGTACCGCGGAGAACCTCATCAAAGGGCTGAAGTACCCGCAGACCGCGCACCAGCAGGCCAAGTCGGGCAAGATGCAGCCGATGATCCTGGTGATGCTGCGCCCGACCGTCGCTCCGCCGCGGGACACCGAGTGCGTGGACATACCGGGCGGGCCGCAGACCGAGACCTTCTTCGCCAAGGACCTTCCGAAGGCGGTCTCGGGGTACTACCGGGTCGGCACCAAGCCGGAGAACTGGGGCTTCATCGGCAACTCGACCGGCGGCTACTGCGCGTTGAAGATCGCCCTGCACCACCCGGGCACGTTCGCCGCGGGCGCGGGGCTGTCCGCGTACTACAAGGCCGCGGAGGACCCGACCACCGGCGACCTCTTCCACGGCGACCAGAAGCTGAGGCAGCGGGCCAACCTGCTGTGGAGCCTGGACCATCTGCCGCCCGCCGGGACGTCGTTCCTGGTGACGAGCAGCCGGGAGGGCGAGGGCAACCTCAAGGACACCCTGAAGTTCATCGAGAAGGTGAAGGCCCCCGGGCGGGTCTCGTCGATCATGCTCGACAGCGGCGGCCACAACTTCAACACCTGGCGGCGCGAGATCCCGCCGGCGCTGGTGTGGCTGAGCGGCCGGATCACCGCGTGAACGGCCGGATCACCGCCTGAACGGCCCGATCACCGCCTGAAACCGGGCGGGCCGGCTCAGCCGACCGTTTCCACCGCCACCTGCGCGCGCGGCACGTCCTGCGCGTCGGCGGCGGTGGAGCGGCGCAGCGCCTCGTGCAGCCGGGCCGGGGTGAGGACGCCCAGGAAGCGGCCGACACCGTCCTCGTCGATGACCGCGATCCATCCGGCGTCGTGCTGGAGCATGGTGGCGAAGGCCTGCTTGAGCGAGGCCCCGACGGGCAGCCAGGCCTCCATCCGGCGCGCGTGCTCGCGTACCGAACCGGTGGCGGACGCCGTCCGCTCCGCCGAGATCCAGCCGTGCAGATTGTCGTCGCCGTCCAGGACCACGGCCCAGCGCGCGTCCTCCGCCCGGAGTTTCGCGGCGGCCTTCGCGACCGGGTCGTCGAGGTGGACGACGGGCGGCTGTTCCAGGTCGCCGGGCTCTATCGGGGTGACCGACAGCCGCTTCAGGCCGCGGTCCGCGCCGACGAAGTCCGCGACGTACGGGGTGGCGGGTGCGCCCAGCACGGCGGCCGGCGGACCGAACTGCTCGATCCTGCCCTGCCCGTAGACGGCGATCCGGTCGCCGAGCCGGACGGCTTCCTCGATGTCGTGGGTGACGAAGAGGACGGTCTTGCGGACGGCCTTCTGGAGCGCGAGGAACTCGTTCTGCAGATGCTCGCGGACGACCGGGTCGACGGCCCCGAACGGCTCGTCCATCAGCAGGACGGGCGGGTCGGCCGCCAGCGCCCTGGCCACTCCGACGCGCTGCCGCTGGCCGCCGGAGAGCTGCTCCGGGTAGCGGTCGCCGTACACGGCAGGGTCCAGGCCGACCAGATCGAGGAGCTCGGCGGCGCGCTCGCGGCCCTTGGCGCGGTTCCAGCCGAGGAGATGGGGGACGGTCGCGGTGTTCTCCAGGACCGTTTTGTGCGGGAACAGGCCGACTTGCTGGATGACATAGCCGATGCGGCGGCGGAGCTGGACCGGGTCGATGGCGGATATGTCCTTGCCTTCGAGGAATATCCGGCCTTCGGAGGCCTCGATCAGCCGGTTCACCATCTTCATGGTGGTCGTCTTGCCGCAGCCCGACGGTCCGACGAGCGTGACGAGTTCGCCCTCGGCGACCTCGAAGGAAAGGTCGTCGACGGCGGTTGTTCCGTCGTCGTACCGCTTGGTGACGTGCTCGAATCGGATCATGCTTCCCCATTGTCGCCGACTCGCCATTGTTGCCGACTCGCCGCCGCGTCGCCGCCGCGTACGGCCAAGGTTGTGTGAAGGCCGTGTTGCCGGCACGAGACGGCCCTCGGCGATTGTCAGAGGTCGGGGATAGGGTCGAAGACCGGAGAGGGGGTGGACGTCAATGGCCGCGCAGAACTGCCTGGTGACGAACGACTGGATCTGCTGGGAGTACGTCCGCACCCGCAGCCAGGAACTGACGGACGCGACCGTGCAGCATGTCTGGATCACGGTGGTCTCGGTGCTGATCGGGCTGGTCGTGGCATTTCCGCTGGCGCTGCTCGCGCGCCGCAGCAGGAGATTCGCCGGGACGGTCCTGGGACTGACAACCGTGCTCTACACCATTCCCTCACTGGCCATGTTCTCGCTGCTGCTGCCGGTGTTCGGGCTCTCGGCCGCTCTGGTGATCACAGGCCTGGTGCTCTATTCGCTGACCATTCTCGTGCGCAACATCCTGGCCGGCCTCGAAGCGGTACCGGCGGAGGCCCGGGAGGCCGCGAAGGGCATGGGGTACGGCGCGGGCCGGCTGCTCTGGGAAGTCGAACTGCCGCTCGCGCTGCCCGCGTTGCTGGCCGGCGTCCGGATCGCCACGGTCTCGACGGTCGCGCTGACGACGGTCGGGGCGATCGTCGACAAGGGCGGGCTGGGCAATCTCATCGAGGGCGCGCTGCCGAGCTTCTTCAAGGCGCAGATCCTCGCGGCCTCCGTGCTGTGCGTGCTGCTGGCGGTCGTCGCGGACCTGCTGCTCCTCGGGCTCCAGCGGCTGCTGACCCCCTGGACCCGCATACGCGCACCCCGCATACGTACACCCCGAATAGGTACGGCCCACCCGGTGAAGGCGGGCTGAGCGATGGGGGTACTGGCCGACGCCTGGGTGTGGCTGACCACCGGCAGCCACTGGTCCGGCGAGGGTGGCGTCTGGAACCGGCTCGGCGAGCATGTGTACGTCAGCGGGGTGGCCCTCGCGCTGGCCTGCGCCCTCGCGCTGCCGCTCGCGCTCGCCCTCGGACACATCGGCAAGGGGGGTGCGCTCGCGGTCAACATCTCCAACGTGGGCCGGGCGATACCCGTCTTCGCGGTACTGGCCCTGTTCATGGTCTCGCCGCTGCGCAGCGCCGGGTACCTGCCCACGATCATCGCGCTGGTGCTGTTCGCCGTGCCGCCGCTGCTGACCAACGCCTACGTCGGCATGCGGGAGGTGGACCGGGCGGTGGTGGAGGCTGCCCGGGGAATGGGGATGTCGGGCCGCCAGGTGTTCCTGCGGGTCGAACTGCCCCTCGCGTACCCCATGATCATGACGGGTCTGCGGTCGGCATCCGTCCAGGTGGTGGCGACGGCGACGATCGCCGCCATGGTGGGGCAGGGCGGGCTCGGCCGGATCATCACGGCGGGCTTCAACACGTACAACACCCCGCAGGTGGTGGCGGGCGCGCTGCTCGTCGCGCTGCTCGCGCTCATTGTCGAGGGCGTACTGGTGGCGGTGAACCGGCTGCTCAGCCCCCTGCGGCACCCCTGATTCCCTTTTCTGTGGACGGCTTTCTGTGGACGGAGACAACGTATGAGCAAGACCTCGCGCATAGCGGGTGCGGTACTGGGCGTGGCGGCTCTGACGGGCTCCCTCGCCGCGTGCGGCGGTGACAGCCTGGAGAAGGAGAAGAGCGGCGGCAGCGCGTCCGCCGGTGCGGGCGCGGGCGGTGGCAAGAAGGGCTCGCTGGTCGTCGGCGCGGCCGGCTTCACCGAGTCCCAGGTCCTGGCTGAGCTGTACGCGCAGGTCCTGAAGGACGCGGGGTACTCGACGTCCGTCACTACCGTGAAGAACCGCGAGCTGTACGAACCCGCCCTGGAGAAGGGCGAGATCGACGTCGTACCGGAATACGCCGCCACCCTCGCCGAATTCCTCAACGCCAAGGTGAACGGCCCCAAGGCGCCGGAGGAGAAGCCGGTCGCCTCCAGCGACCCGGTGGCCACCGTCGCCGCGCTGGAGAAGCTCGGCACCCCGCTCGGGCTGAAGGCGCTGCCGGCCGGCGAGGCCGTCGACCAGAACGCCTTCGCGGTGACCAAGGAATTCGCCGAGAAGAACAAGCTCAAGACGCTTTCCGATCTGGGCCGGTCCAAGATCAAGGTGAAGATCGCGGCGGGCGACGAGTGCGAGATCCGCCCGTTCTGCGCGCCGGGTCTCAAGAAGACGTACGGCATCGACGTCGCCGGAATCGACCCCAAGGGCGTCGGCACCCCGCAGGCGAAGCAGGCGGTCAAGGACGGAGAGGACCAGCTGGTTCTGACCACCACCACCGACGCGACGCTGGAAAGCTTCGGGCTGGTCCTTCTCGAGGACGACAAGAAGCTGCAGAACGCGGACAACGTACTGCCGGTGCTGAATGCCAAGGACGCGGGAGCGCCCGCGATAGCCGAGGCGCTGGGCAAGCTCACGAAGACGCTGACGACCGAGGATCTGATCGAACTCAACCGCAAGGTGGACGCCGAGCGGACCAAGCCGGCCGAGGCGGCGAAGGCCTATCTGGAGTCGAAGGGTCTGCTGAAGAAGTAGCTGAGGAGTAATCGCGCGGCGGCGTGGCGTGGCGGGGGACAACTCCCGGAAAACAGATTGCCGGGCGGGTCCCCACACGCCGCCTACGCACGGTAAATTTCAGGCCATGCCACGTGGACGCCACCGCCATTCCCCACCCCTGCACAGGCTCCTCACGCCGTCGACGGTCGCCGGTGTCTCACTCGCCTGCGCCGCCGGCGCATGGCTGGTGGCGGAACCGGTGGCGCTCCGCGTCCTGGTGGCCGCCGCGGCAGCCGCCGCGGTCGTCGGCGCCGCGCTCATGCGCACGTGGGACCGCACCGCCGGCCGCAGGGTCGCGGAGCTCACCCGGGCGCGGGCGGCCGACGAATGGAAGACCGAGGAGCGAATAGCCGAGCTCGAGGCGGACCTCGAGGAATCCCGCGAACTGCGCGCCCGGCTCGACGCGAAACTGCGCGCCAAGCGCGTGGAGTTGGCGGGTCTGCGCGGTGAGCACGCCGAGCTGCTGCGCCGGTACGCCACGGCGGAGACCGAGCGCGCCAGCGCGCTGGAGGGCCGCCGGCTGCTCGCCATCGAAGCCGCGGCCCCGGCGAGGGAACTGACCGCCGCCTCCGGCGACCGCACCGCAAGCGGTGCGCCAACCCCCGCCGCGTACGCCCGCGCGGCCGGCGCCCTGCGGCAGCTGACCCGCAACGCCGCCGCGCAGGAAGCGCGGCGCACGGTCGAGGAGGCCCGCCGTCGCGACCTCGCGGAGCGCGAGCGGGAGGCGGAGGAGCCGCAGGGGAAGCACGCGGCGGCCGCGGGCACCGAGCACACGCGCCCGTCGTCCGCCCTCCCCGCCGCCCTCCCCGCGCGCCGCCCGGTCCCGGCCGCCACGGCGATCGCCCCGTACGCACCGGTCCGCCGCTCCGCCTCGCGCATCGAGGGCGGCTTCGACTTCTTCGGTACGAAGCCGGGCGGGAAGGCGGGCGCGAAGGCGGCCATCGAGGCCGTTCAGAACGAGGACCTGGCCGACGTGGTCGGCGCGGAGGCGATGGCCGCGCACAAGGCCGAGGCAGCGGCGGGCGAGTTCAAGGCCCTCCCGCCGGCGAACCGCGCAGCGGTGGGCCAGGTCATCGACCTCACCGAGCACGACGAGACCGAACAGATCGACGTGGCCCGGCTGCGCAGCGCGATCTCCTGACTGCCGGGGCATTCAGAGCCCCGGACCTCAGAACCCCGGACATCAGAGCCCCGGACTGCGCGTGTGCTGAGCCGGTGCGAGACGGCAGGATCCGCGGGCGACACGGCTCAGGTCTGCGGGGCGGACCTCCATTCCTCGTGAGCGCGCGTCACACGGTTCCACAGCGCGGTGCGGTCGTCGGCGTCGAGATCGTCGAGGTCGCGGCCGAAGACATCGGCGATCGCCTCGAACCACTCACCTTCGCCGGTGAGTTCGCGCTCGGACCGGCCGGCGGCGTCGATCCGCATCAGGACCAGCCCCCGAAGGATGTCCACCCCCTTGGCATCGCGGCGCAGTACGGTCAGCGTTCTGAGGAACGGCGAGTCGGGCCCGGTGGACAGCTGCTCGTGGGAGGCGTCGAAGTCGGCCATCGTGGCGGGAGCCGCGCGGAACTCCATGACCGGGAAGGAGCTGCGCGGGTCGTGGTGGAAGGTCCAGCCGCCGGGTTCGGTGGTGGACGGTTCCATCCGGTAGGTGAAAGGACCCTGCTGGTACGTCCCGGCGCGCAGCGGCAGCGGCTCGTGCGGGCCGTCCCCCAGGCCGGTGTCGACGAAGTACGCCTTGCCGTCGAGTCGTACGGTCAGCGCGAGGTGGTTCCCCTTCGCGCCCCGGCCGTCCGGCGTCTCGTGTACGCCGCCCACGTGCAGCGAGACGTCGTAGCCGAGGGCGCCCAGCAGCGCGGCGAAGCCCCCGTTGAGGTGAAAGCAGTAGCCGCCGCGCCCGGCACCGAACCGGCGCGCGGACAGCCGCGGGTCGATCCCGGGCGGGCGGCCGAGCTGGATGCCGATGTTCTCGTACGGTATGCGCTCCAGGTGGGCGCGCTGGAGGGCGTACAGCGCCTCGACGGAGGGCACCTCGATGTCGGTGACACCCAACCGGTCCAGATAGCTGGTGAATCCGTCCCATGTCATGGTCAATGAACTGATACGGCTGACCGGTTGGTTCCCGCGACACGCGGTACTCAGCCGCCTTACGCGCCGACCACGCCGAAGACGCGCAGCACGCCGACCCGCAGCGCGGCCGCGGCCTGGTCGCCGGTCATGCGCCCCGCGACGACCTCGCCTCCCGCCGCGTGTCCGAGCGCGATCGTCGTGGCCACCAGCCAGTCCGGCGACTGCTGCCGGTCGAACTCTCCCGTCTCCTGGCCCCGCCGGATCAGCCGGCCCAGCCGGTCGGCGACCGGTCCGTGCTGGTCGCGTTCCTCCTGCGGTCCGGCGGGTGCCGCATCGGCGTGCAGCAGGACGGGATACCGCTCGAATGTCCGCCAACTGACGTCGAGCAGCCGGAGCAGCGCGTCGGCCGCCGAACCCTCGTCGAGGTGGGCGTCGTCCATCGCGGCGACGGCTTCTCCGGTGGCCCGCGCGACCACCGCCGCGAGCAGTTCCTCGCGCGACGGATAGTGCGCGTAGACGGTCTGGCGGGTCACCCCCGCCGCCACGGCCATGCTCTCGACAGTGGCGCCCGGACGCTCGCCCAGGACCCGGATCGCCGCATCGAGGATGGCCGCCCGGCTGCGCTCGGCGTCGGCCCGGCGGCGTCGGGGAGGGGGAGTCTCGGACGACTTCATCTCATACACCTTGTCAGACTTAGCGGGCCATGCATATCTTACAACCTGTAAGAGATATCACCGGAGCTGCCTCGAACGGACTGATATGAAGCCACTCGCAGAGACCTCCCCAGCCCAGTTCATCGGCGACTTCTTCACCTCCTTCACGGAGGAGGTCGTACGGGGCGACGAGGACCCGGGCCCGGCGATGGACCGCTACTACACACCCGACATCGTGCAGATCAGCGACGGCATCCGACTCGACCGCGACAGGCTGATCGCGCACATCCGCCCGGTACGCAGGAACCTCGTCAGCTATCGGGTGGAAGTGCACGAGGCGGTCGCCGACGGGGACCGGATCGCTGCCCGCTTCACCATGCACGCCCAGATGCGCAAGGCCGGGACCGTGGCCGTCGATGTCCACCTCTTCGGTGAACTCGCCCCGGACGGCCGACGCTTTCGCCGGACCCACCAGATCACCCGAACCCTCCCGCAGCCGGCGGAAGAGCCTGCGGGGCGGGGGCGGTGAAGATGCCCGTACGACTGGTCAGGGCGCTGGCCCTGCTGTCCACCGGCCTGCTCGCGGGCGCGTTCGGCTACGGTGCGGTCAATCTCGCGCCGACCTTCTGGGCCGTACCGCTCGACATGCGACTCTCCTTCCATGCCGAGCTGATGAAGATGAACTCACCGGTGATGCAGACCGCGATGGCGCTGGCGACCGTCAGCTCGCTCGTCCTGGGGTTCCTGTCGCGCGGCTCGGCGCGGCTGCTCGCGTTCGCGGCCGGCCTGCTGGCCGTCGCGTCGTTCCTGATCACGCGGTTCGGCAACGTACCGATCAACGGCCGCATCAAGCAGTGGGCCGCCGGGTCACCCCCGGCCGACCACGCGGAGTACCTGCACCGCTGGGACCTGTACAACGACCTGCGGACCCTGACCGCCGTGACGGCCTTCATCCTGCTCATAGTCCTGGTTGCGGGGCCTCGTCCTCAGTACGCCCCCAGCGAGACGAGAGCCGAGCCCCCGTCCACGTAGACGCCGGCGCCCGGACGGCCTTCCCGGTCCCCAACGGCAGAGGCTCGGCCGCCGCTTATCCGATTGAGCGCGACCCTCGACCCGTGCTACCACTGCCGGGTTCACGAACCCTGATCATGAAACGGCGAGGGGCTGGCAGACATGGTGCTCGGAGACCTGGTGAAGCTGCGGGCGATGGCGCCGCCGGACGCCGAGGCGCTATGGCGGTGGAACCACGACCCCGACGTCATGCGTTGGATGGACGACGGCTACGCCCAGCCGCTGGCCCAGGTCCAGAAGTGGCTGGACGAGCGGCCGCGCAACACGTACGGCGACGTGCTCTTCGGGATCGAGGTGCTCACTGACGCAAAGCTCATCGGCCTGGTCCGACTGCACGATGCCGAGCCGGAAACCGGATGCGCCGATCTCGACATCTACGTCGGTGAGAAGGAGTACTGGGGACGCGGCTACGCCACCGACACGATGCGGACGGTCTGCCGCTACGGCTTCGAAGAGATGCGCCTGCACAAAATAACGCTGACCGTCGTTCCCGAGAATCACGCCGCCCACCACGTCTACCGGAAGGTCGGCTTCGTCGTGGAGGGCAGGCTGCGCCAGGTCTTCCGGCGCGATGGCCAGTGGTACGACAAGTTCACGATGGGCCTGTTGGAAGGCGAACTACGCTGACCGGTTCCAGCAGTACCCAACAGCCTGCGGAGCGTCCCGGCAGACCGCGCACAAGGTCCGCCGCCTGGCCGGCCCGAGCTGTGGGAAGGAGCGGCTCTAGGCTGGATGACGTGATCGCCAACCCAGTCCCCGCGTGTTCCTGCTGCGGAACACCCACGCCGGACGAGAAGCGGATAGATGCCCGGTTCGGGCTGCCCGACGCCGCCCTGGCGGCGCCTGAGGAAGCCCGGCACGAAGTCGGTGTCGGCGCTCTCCTTCGGGTGGACGATATCGGCTGCTTCGTGCGCTGCCTGCTGCCGGTCCGGCTCACGGACGACATCGAACTCGTACTCGGCACCTGGCTGGAGATCAGCGCCGCCGATCTTGATCACGCCCTTGCCATGTGGCAGGACCCCGCCTACAAGGGCTTGGTTCTCCGCGGGGCGTTGGCCAACTCGATCAAGCCGTGGGGTGACGGACTGCTCGGCGCGACGGCCACCGTCGAGGTCCGCAACCCGGACGAGATTCCATACGTGGTCCGCAGCGGTCACACCCTCCTCGCCGAGGTTCTGGCAGGAACCTGGGACCGTCATGAAGTCCTCCGGTGCTTCGGCCACCCCTTGCCTGTGGCTGTTCGCACGCGCTTGAACGAGCACTGGTCCATCGAACGAACCGCTGGCTTCGCGGGGCGGGTCATCGACGACACCTCGCAGTTCGCCGCACCGGGCCGTACCGTGCATGCCGACCTGTTCTCCGACAGTGACGGCCGCAGCCGCGAAGAATTCCTGGCCTCACTCCTGCATGGCGCACCCGCCGTGCCGCCTGAGCAGCAGCTCACCGAGCAGCTCCCGGACGGGGTCCGGCACGCCTTCTGGCTCACCTCGCGCCCGCACGGCCGCGACCAGCACGAGCTGTACGGATTCACCGTCCATGAAAGCGGCACTGCCGCCGGGGTCGTCTGCATGTGGGATGAGCCGGAAGACCTCGCATGGGCCCAGCATGTGTGGCGCTCGCTGCACCGCAGTACGGAGGACAAATCGGAGTGACTTACGACGGCTGACGCAACGAGTTGGATGCGTCGGGATCACTCATAGGACACGCTGAGGGGATCGGTCACGCGGCGGCTGTCGGCAGGGGGCGTCCGCCCCAACGGATGCCCTTCTCGCTGCGGATACGGGCACGTGCTAGGAGCGCGGCCGCTGTTGCGCCGGCAGGACTGCGGCCGCGACCGCTCCGGCGAGGGCGAGCGCTGAACACGCGCCCATGGCTGGGACGAATCCGTCGATGAACGCCTCTGCGGAGGCGTAGCCGCCAGACGCCGTGAAGACGGCGACCAGGATCGCCACGCCGAAGGCGCCGCCGAACTCCTGGGTCATGTTGTTCGCGCCAGAGGCCTTCCCCACCGCCCTCGGTGAGACGGCGCCGATGAGCGCGCTCTGCACGACCGGGATCGCGGCCGATGCGCCAACGCCTGCGACGATCAAGGCGAGGAGGATCTGCCAGTAGTCGCTGTCGGGTTCGGCGAGGCGAGCGATCGCGGCGAGCCCCACCGCATTGAGCAGCAGGCCCCCGACCAGCACCGGCCGCTCGCCGGCACGGTCGCCGAGCGCGCCGGCGAGTGGCGCCACGACGAGCAGTGTGGCCGTCCAGGGAATCAGGAGCAGTCCGGCTTGGAACGGCGTGTACCCCAGGCCGGTTTGCAGGAACTGCGCCATGAAGAACACCGAGCCGTACAGCGCCGCGAAGCAGAAGAAGGTTGCCGCCACCGCCATCGAGAACCCCCGCGACCGGAAGAACCCCATCGGCAGCATGGGTTGCCGAGCGCGCATCTCGGCCGCAACGAACGCGACCGCGAGCAGAACGCCGATCGTCAGCGCTCCGAAAACCTCGATGCTTGACCAGCCGACGGTGTTCCCTCGCACGAGCCCCCACACCAGTGCCACCGCGCATCCGGTGATGAGGAGCATCCCCCGCACGTCCAGGTGGGTGTCGTCACCGAAACCCTCATCCAGCCGGGTCAGTGCGAGCCCCATGGCCACCAGACCGATCGGGACATTGATCCAGAAGATCCACTCCCACCCGATACCGCCGGCCACTCCACCGCCCACGATGGGCCCCGCGATCGTGGCGAGGCCGGTCACCCCCTCCAGAATCCCGATCGCCTTCCCCCGGCGCTCAGGCGGATACGCGGCACTCACCAGCGCCACCGCCACCGGGATGACCAGCGCCGCGCCGATTCCCTGAACCACGCGCGCCGCGATCAGTTCCCCGACGCTCTCCGCCAGAGCACACCCCGCCGAGGCGGACACGAACAGTCCCAGGCCCCACGCGAACATGCGCCGACGGCCAAAACGGTCTCCGAGAGCAGCGCCGGTCATCAACAATGCCGCGAAGCTCAGGCTGTACCCGATGATCGTCCACTGGAGCGTTGCCAGCGACGTACCGAGGTCGGCCCGGATCGTGTCCAGGGCCGTCGAGACCACGAGCAGATCGAGCGCGATCATCAAGGACGCCACAGCCGCGAGGGCCAGCGCCCACTTCTGACGGCTGCGTGCGTGACGGCCGGCATCGTATTCGCTGCCGCCGCATGGCCGAGTCGCCCTGCCGCCCGGGCTTTCACTGACGGACATAAGGCCTCCTCCTTCGCGCTCCGGCTGCCATAACGGATAGACCCGACAGGACCGGGAAACTCATCGGTCGCTCCGGCTACCAGGGCCGTGGACGGCCGTCAAGCCACGCGATTCAGGGGCGTGACGGGATTCGGCTGCCGCGGGCTTACTGGACATGGGTTCGCCCGGAGGAGGTGACCCACCGCCCATTCCCGCCAGAGGAGAACTGTCATGACCCACCACTTCCGGACGCGCCGCTTTCTCGTATTCGCCGCCTCGACCGCCGTGGCTGCGGGCGGCGTGCTGCTGCCCACCGGCGCATTCGCCGCCGCCCCGGCCACCCCGGCCACGCCGCACGTCGTCGCGGCCGACAGCGATGACAGCAGCTCCACCAACCTGTTCCATCCCGTCGGCGAGGGCGACACCCGCATCGTCGTCAAGCCCGACGGCAAGCCCGGGAAGGGCAGTCCCGGAAAGGGCAACGGGAAGGGCAGCCACGGGAAGGGCAAGGGCAGCCACGGCAAGCGCGGCTCCGATGACGGCAAGGTAGTGGTCGCCCCCGACAAGCCCGACAAGCCCGTATGGGTCTGCGTCACCGCCCCCTGCGAGCCGCCGTCAGGGGCCTAAGCCGCGCGGCGAAGTCGGCAGTCGCGGCAGTGGCCCGGCTCGGGGGAGCGGAAGGCGCGATCGCAGTCCTTGCAGTTCTGGAATGGCTCCAGGCGGCGCGAGGTGCCCAGTTCCGGCGCTCGGGTCGCCGGGAGCTCGGGTGGCAGCCATTCCGCGAGCCGGTGGGCGAGCAGCTTGACGGGCCGGTGGATGATCCCCACCGGGAGCTTGCTGGTGAGCGTACGGCGCACCTGGCCGGGGTGTACGCCCCGCTCCAGCCAGGCCGCCACGCCCGGTACGAGCTGGGCTACGTCCCGTACGGACAGGATGAGCCGGGGGTCCACGCTGCGCAGGCCGGCGAGTACGTCCACGGCCGGCTGATGCAGAGCGGGATCGACGGGCGGGGGCGGAGGCTCCGGTTCGACGCGCGGCCTGGGCTCGGGCGTGGGCTGCCGGCGAGGCGCTGACCCCGGGGGCGATCCCTGGGACTCCCGGCAGCCGGGGCGCTCGTAGTACGTCGTACGCGTGATGATCCGCTGGTCCGGTGTGCGTTCCTTCTGGCGCTTGAGGTAGCCCGCCTCCTCCAGCTCGCGCAGGGCGCGGGCGATGCGGTACTCGCTCTCCGGGAAGCGTTCTGCCAGGGCCTTGATGCCGACCTTCGCGCCGTCGGGCAGCGACTGGATGCGTACGGCGATCCCGATCGCGGTGGCGGAGAGGGTGGGGTGCTGGGCGAGGTGGTTGCCGACCACGGTGAAATGCGACTCGTGGTGGTGGCGGACGTGGACGACGCCGGAGGCGTGCGCGATAGACTCAGTCGAAGTCATCGGGAAGGTTTCGTCTTCCTGTGATGAGGCCCTCGGCTTGGGATGCCAGTCCCGCCGGGGGCCGTTGCGTTGTGAGGTTGTGACGCGAACGTACCGCGCCTCCTCCGGCATATTCCACTCCGTCACCCGATGTGATGACACGGGGAGTTGGAGGGGAGGGTTTGGAGTTTCTTTCCCTCAATTACTTAGGAAGGGTCGGGGTCGTCCGGGTCGTCCGGCCCCGGGTCGTGCGGGTCGCAATCCGGCAGTCTCAGACCCCGCGAAACGGCCACGCGCAGGCAGTCGTGGAGGGCCTCGGCGAGCCGGGTCGCGAGAAACCGGAACTCGGTATCGGGCACGCTCGGAGCGCGAAACATCAGGCGGGCGTGGGTGAGCAGTTCCTCGCCGACGGAGAGCTGCATCTCCTCGATCCGGTCGGCGAGTTCGGTCACGGGCCCGGTGCCGTCGGTGGACAGATAGCAGGGAGCACCGTCGGGCCGGGTCCACGGCAGAAGCCGGTGCGCGGAATTCGTCGTCATGTTACCAACGGTGACAGTCGGTAGCTAACGTGGAGAGGTGCGACGGCGTCATGCGACCGCACAGTCCGTGCAGTGCGGAGGGGGTGCGGTGATGTCCCGCGAAAATCAACCACCGGTGAGCTTGCAGATGTTCGGCGCGCTGGTGAAGTGCCGGCGGGAGGGCAAGGGCTGGACGCAGTTACGGCTGGCGAAGTCGGTGGGGTACTCGGAGTCCTGGGTGCGCAAGCTGGAAAGCGGCGGCCACAAGCCGAAGCCGGACCAGGTGGACGTTCTGGAGCGGGTCCTTGAGGCGGAGGGTTCGCTGGAGGTGCTGGCCAAGTTCCTGGTCCGGGACGGGTTTCCGGAGTGGTTCGCGGAGTACGCGAATCTGGAGGCCGAGGCGATTGTTCTCCAGTCGTACGACACGCATGTGTTGAAAGGGCTGTTGCAGACCGAGGCGTACGCGCGGGCGGTGATCTCGTCGCGCTCTCCGGTGCTGAGTGACGAGGAAATCGAGCGCCGAGTCCAAGCCCGGCTGTCCCGGCATGGCGTCTTCACCCGCCACCCCCTGCCCACCCTCAGCTTCGTCATCGAGGCCTGGATTCTGGGCCGTCCGCTCGGTGGACGGGCCGTGCTCAAGGAGCAGCTTGGGCACCTCCTGGAGCTGGGCAGGCTGCCCAACGTCTCGATCCAGATCATGCCGATCGATTGCCAGGCGCATGCAGGTGTCGACGGCCCGATGACCTTGTTGGAGACCCCGGACCACCGTGTCGCGGGATACGTTGAAGGCCAGGGGAAGGGGAGGCTGATCACCGATTTGGATGAGGTCAGTGCCATGGTCCAGCGTTATGGAACAATCCGCACCCAGGCCCTCAACACCGGTGAATCGGCCCGCTACATCAGAGAGTTGGAGCAGGCGCTATGAGCGACCTTGAGTGGTTCAAGTCGAGCTACAGCGGAGCCGAAGGTGGCGACTGCGTAGAGGTCGCCACCTGTCCCGGTGCCGTGCACGTGCGGGACTCCAAGGACCGTACTCGGCCCGGCCTCACCCTGGGCCCCGCGCAGTGGGCGGCCTTCGCCGCGTTCGTGTCGCGTACCGAGTGGCCGGGGGCCGCCGCCGACGGCACGCTGGAGGTATGACGTTTCCGGGCGAGTCGGACGAGTACCGGGCCGCGCGTGAGCGGCTGCTCCTCCAGGAGGTCGCGCTGCGGCGGGCCACCGAGGCGGTGGCTGCCGCGCGGCGCAGGCTGCCGCCGGGCGGGGTGGTGCCCGAGGACTATGTCTTCCAGGGGGCGGGAGCGGACGGCGGTCCGGTTGATGTGCGGCTCTCGGAGTTGTTCGCGCCGGGCCGGGACTCGCTGGTGATCTACAGCTTCATGTTCCCGCGCCACCCCGGCGACGACCGGCCCGGGCCGAGGACGGGGCGTACGGCGCAGCTGGCGCTCGAAGAGGGCCCGTGCCCGTCGTGCACGGCGCTCCTCGACCAGCTCGACGGCGCCGTGGAGCACGTCGCTCCGCACACCAACTTTGCGGTCGTGGCAAAGGCGCCGCTGCCGAGGCTTCTCGACTTCGCCGAGGAGCGCGGCTGGCGGCGGCTGCGGCTGCTGTCCGCGGCCGGCAACGCGTATCCGCGCGACTATCTCGCCGAGGCGGAGGACGGATCGTCGATGCCGATGCTGAACGTGTTCCGGCGCGACGGCGAGAGCATCCGGCACTTCTGGGGCTCGGAGCTGCTCTACGCGCCCACCGATCAGGGCCAGGATCCCCGCCACCTCGGCACGATCGAGCCGCTCTGGAACCTGTTTGATCTCACGCCCGAGGGGCGCGGAAGCGACTGGGACGAGCAGCTGATGTACCAGGACGACAGCCACTAACCTCGCCGTTTCGGTTGAGATGAGGCCGGAAGCGGGCGGTGCGGCGGCGCGGGCACCCTCGCATAGGCTGGCCGTCTCATCCGACGCACCGCGACGAGGATCATCGCATGCGCAGCAGCACCAGGATCCGCCTGATCGAGCCCACCGACGCCGCCCCGATCGCCGCGCATCGGGTGCGGGATTTCGAGGCTTTCCGGCCGTGGGAACCGGCCCAGCCGGCCGACTTCTTCACCCCGGAGGGCCAGGCGGAGCGGATCGACAGCCTGCTGGCCGGATACCGGGCCGGCGCGGTCTGGCCGGGCGTGGTGCTCGCCGACGACCAGGTGATCGGGCAGGTCACCGTCGGAGGCATCCTGCCGCAGCCGCACCTGCGCCGCGGCTCCGTCGGATACTGGATCGCCAGCGTCGCCCAGAATCAAGGGCACGCCGGGCACGCCGTCGGGCTTGTACTCCGGGTGATGACGGACGAACTCGGGTTGCACCGCGCCGAGGCGTCCACCAATCTGGAGAATCTGCCGTCGCAGCGGGTGCTGCGCCGCAACGGGTTCAGCCCGTACGGCATCGCGCACTCCTCGATCTTTCTCGACGGGAGCTGGCGGGACGGGCTGCTGTGGGAGCGGATCCTCGGCGACTAACTAATGAGGTTGCCTTTGACGTGTGCCCTGCCGTGATACTCCCGCATGAGCAGAATTGCGCAGGTCATCGTGTTGGCCCCCTACGCGGACGAGGTCATGGAACCGCTGACTCGGCCTGACGAGTCGCGCAGCTGGCGGGGCCAGTTCGAGCCGCTCGACTTGTTCGTCGGCGGGTGGGTCATCGAGTTCGACCGTATGAGGCCGCGCTCCGGACTGCTGCGGCACCTTGAGTCGCTTCCGTGGCCGAACCCGGGGAGCGTACAGGTGCTGATCCATGATGAGGAGGACGACTGCTTCGCCCTGTGGATGATGCAGGACGGCGTACTGGTGGAGGTCCCGCTGCCGCGCACCCGGCGGTACTACTCTCCGGCGCCGCCGACCGATGACTACCCACCGAGCCCGGGGTATCTGTGGCGGACGGACGGAGACAGCACTGTGCCGGCCGGCCTCTCGACAGAACGCCAGGATCCGCGACCGGCTTGGTAGCCCCGTGCGGGTCGCATGCTCAACTGCTCACAGCTCGACGCGCGCCGCGATCGGCAGGTGGTCGCTGGCCGTTGCGGACAGGGGCCAGAGGCTGGTGACCGTTGCTCCGCGCGCCATGACGTGGTCGATCCGGGCCAGCGGGAAGGGCGTGGGCCAGCTGAAGGCGAAGGTCCGGTGCGCCGTGGACAGGTGGGACGTGACCGGGGCCAACCCGCGGTCGTCCGCAGTGCTGTTGAGGTCGCCCAGCAGCAGTACCCGGTCCAGCGGCTCCGCCGCCAGCGCCTTGCCCAGCAGGGCCGCGCTCTCGTCCCGCCACTGCGAGGCGAAGCCGCTCAACCCGAGCCGTACGGACGGCAGATGTGCGACGTACACCGCGAGCTCGCCGTGCTCGGCCGTCCGTACCGTGGTGCGCAGGCCGCGGTTCCAGGCCGTGTCCGGGCCGATGCCCTTCGGCCTGATGTTCACCGGGCGGCTGTCCGTCAGCGGGTACTTCGACCAGAGGCCGACCGTTCCTTCGACCGTGTGGTGGGGGTAGGCCGCAGCCAGCGTCCGCTCGTACGCCGGCAGCGCGGCCGGGGTCAGCTCCTCCAGCGCGATCAGATCCGGCCGGGCTCCGGCCAGGGCGCGAGCAGTGGCCTCCGGGGCCGAGTTCTCGTCGCTCACGTTGTGCTGGACGACCGTGAGGTCCCGGGGGCGCCGGTCCTCGGGCAGCAGGAACCCGCCGAACTGCCAGGCCCACGCGGCCACCGGCAGGAGCAGGGCCACCAGAGCGGTGGCCGAGCGGCGCAGCAGGGCGAGGACCAGCAGGCACGGGACCGCCAGGCCCAGCCAGGGGAGGAAGGTCTCCAGCAGGCTGCCCGGGTTGCCGACGGCGTTGGGCACCAGCGCGTGCAGGGTCAGGAGGGCGGCGACGAGTGCGGCCAGTGCCGCGAGAACGCGCCCGCCCGCCGACGCCCGCGTCGCAGCCGTCACTGGTCGATCACTTGTCGATGTCGCCCACGACGAAGAACAGCGAGCCCAGGATCGCCACCATGTCCGCGACCAGCGTCCCCGGCAGCAGCTCCGTCAGCGCCTGGATGTTGTTGTACGACGCCGAGCGCAGCTTGAGCCGGTACGGGGTCTTGTCGCCCTTCGAAACCAGGTAGTAGCCGTTGATGCCGAGCGGGTTCTCGGTCCACGCGTACGTGGCGCCCTCGGGCGCCTTCAGCACCTTCGGCAGCCGCTGGTTGATCGGGCCGGGGGGCAGCTCGGCCATGCGGTCCAGGCAAGCGTCCGCGAGGTCCAGCGCGTTGTGGGTCTGGTCCAGCAGGCACTCGAAGCGGGCCAGGCAGTCGCCCTCCGTTCGGGTGACGACCTTCAGGGTGTCCTGCAGATCGGCGTACGCGAGGTACGGCTCGTCGCGGCGCAGGTCGAAGTCCACGCCCGAGGCGCGGGCGATGGGGCCGCTGACCCCGTACGCGTGCACCGTCTCGGCGGAGAGGACGCCCACCCCGCGGGTGCGGCCGCGGAAGATCTCGTTGCCGAGGACGAGGTTGTCGTACACGTCCATGCGGGAACGGCACTCGGCGACCGCCGCCCGGGCGCGGCCGAGCCAGCCGGCCGGGAGGTCCTCCTTGAGGCCGCCGACGCGGTTGAACATGTAGTGCATCCGGCCACCGGAGACCTCCTCCATGACGTGCTGGAGGTCTTCGCGTTCCCGGAAGGCGTGGAAGATCGCGGTGATTCCGCCCAGTTCGAGCGGATACGAGCCGAGGAACATGAGGTGGTTCAGCACCCGGTTCAGCTCGGCGAGCAGCGTGCGCGTCCAGACCGCGCGCTCCGGGACCTCCATGCCGAGCATCCGCTCGACCGCCATGACCACGCCCAGCTCGTTGGAGAAGGCGGACAGCCAGTCGTGCCGGTTGGCGAGCATGACGATCTGGCGGTAGTCGCGCGCCTCGAAGAGCTTCTCCGCGCCGCGGTGCATGTAGCCGATGACCGGCTCCGCATGCTGGATGCGCTCGCCGTCGAGCACGAGGCGGAGGCGCAGCACACCGTGGGTGGAAGGGTGCTGGGGCCCGATGTTGAGCACCATGTCGGTGCTCTCCGCCGCACCGCCGATGCCGACTGTCGTCTCCGTCATGCACACAGTCTCTCAGCCCTACGCTTGAGGCATGGATACGGGGACGGCAGCACCGGAGTCGGAGTCGGAAGCGGTTGAACCGGCGGAACCACGCTGGACCGGACTGCCCGGGGGGTTGCTCCGCATGCGGCGGCTGCTCCTGGTGGTGTGGCTGGGGGTGATCGCCGCCGCGGGCGGGACCGCGCTGGGGGTGTTCGCCGGGCCGGGCTGGGCGGCTTTCGCGCTGCTGCCGCTCGCGCTGCTGGGGTGGGGGTGGGTGATGCTCGGGCGCAACTGGCGGTCCTGGCGGTACGCCGAGCGCGCCGACGACCTGCTGATCAGCCGGGGGGTGCTGTGGCGGGAGGAGACGGTCGTCCCGTACGGGCGGATGCAGCTCGTGGAGGTGACGTCCGGGCCGCTGGAGCGGCGGTTCGGGCTGTCGAGTGTCCAGCTGCACACGGCCGCGGCGGCGACGGACGCGCGGATTCCCGGGCTGCTGCCCGAGGAGGCGGCCCGGTTGCGTGACCGGCTCACGGAGCTGGGCGAGGCAAGGTCGGCGGGGCTGTGAGCGACGCGGAGCCGGTGGGCGCGGGGCGGGTGGGGGGCGCGGGTCCGGCTGCGGACGCCCGGCCCGCGAGCGGCGCCGGGCCGGTGGGCGGCGCCGGGCCGGTGGGCGGCGCCGGGCCGGTGAGCGGCGCCGGGCCTGCGAGTGGCGCTGGGCCTGCGAGCAGCGAACGCAGGCTGCATCCCGTCACGCCGCTGCGCCGCGCCTGGGCGCCGATAGCCGTCGTGGCGGGTCTCGCCTTCCACGACCTGCGGCAGGCGCAGCACTGGATCGAGGGGCTGACGGTCGGGACCGGCCTGTTGATCCTCGCCGTCGCGATCCCGGCGGCCGGCCTGTACGGCTTCCTCACCTGGTGGGTCACCCACTTCGCGGTTACCTCCACGGAACTGCGGATCAGGACCGGTCTGCTCTTCCGGCGCACCGCGCACATCCGGCTCGACCGGCTGCAGGCGGTCGACGTCACGCAGCCGCTGCTGGCGCGTTTCCTCGGCGTGGCCAAGCTCAAGCTCGACGTGATCGGTACGAACGACAAGGACGAGCTGGCCTACCTCGGCGAGAAGGAGGCACGCGCGCTGCGGGCCGAACTCCTGGCCCGCGCGGCCGGGTTCGCACCCGAGGACGCGGCGGACGTCGGCGAGGCGCCGGTGCGGGAGCTGGTCCGCGTACAGCCGAAGATCCTCGCCCTGTCGCTGCTGCTGACCGGCGGCACCTGGGGGGCGCTGCTCGCGGCGCTCGTCGTTCCGCCGTTCGTCGGGTGGCTCACCGGCAGTCTGTGGGCGACGCTCGCGACGGCCCTGCCGTTCCTCGGCGGGGTGTGGGCGGCCAGCGCCGGGCGCTTCATCGGCGAGTACGACTGGACCGTCGCCGAGTCCCCCGACGGGCTGCGCCTGGACCACGGCCTGCTCGACCGGGCGCACGAGACGGTGCCGCCGGGCCGGGTCCAGACCGTACGCATCGTGGAACCGCTGCTGTGGCGGCGGCGCGGGTGGGTGCGGGTGGAGCTGGACGTGGCGGGGTCCTCGAACGACGTCCTCCTCCCGGTCGCGGAACGGGCCGTCGCCGAACGGGTCATCGCCAGGGTCCTGCCGGGCGTGGACCTGGGCGCCCTCGCCTTCTCGCCGCCGCCGGGGCGGGCGGCGCGGTGGTGCGTGCCGGTGTGGTGGAAGGGGTACGGGCTGGCGGCGGACGCGTCGGTCTTCGCGGCCCGGCACGGGCGGCTGTGCCGGCGGGTCGAGGTGGTCCCGCACGCGAAGGTGCAGAGCGTACGGCTGACCCAGGGCCCGTGGGAACGCGGGCGGGGACTGGCGGACGTGCACGTGGACACGGGGGCGAACAAGACGGTGACGGCGCGGCTGCGGGGGTCGGTGGAGGCGGCGGCGCTGCTGGCGGACCAGGCGGACCGCTCCCGAACGGGCCGAGCGGAGGCCCGCCCGGACCGCTGGATGGCGTAGCGGGGGCCGACACCCCCTAGGGGGATGGTGCGGCTGTGGGGAGGGGGATGGAGACCGGGTGGAGGAGCCAGGTGAAGGCTCCCAGGCCTGCCTGGGCCGTCAGTTCCGCCGCCTCTCCCGCCGCCGACAGGGCGCGTACGTACGCCGGGGGATCCGTCGAGGCCAGGGACAGGGGTGGGCGGGTGGCCGTGATGCCCAGGGTGTGCAGGGCCTCCCGCTGCGTCAGCAGGGTCGCGTCCGGGCCGGCGCACGCGTCCAGGGCGACGTGGGCGGTGATGTCGCACGAGCCGTCCGGCACCGCGTTCACCTCGCGGCCCTCGCGGAAGCCGGTCAGCGTGCCGAACGGCGGGCGGGCGTCCCGCGCGTGGGCGTAGTCGGCCGCGACCGCCAGCCCGCGGTCCAGCGTGGCCACCGCCGCCGCCCACGCCTCGTCCCGGGGGCGGCCGATCTCGGCGCGCAGGCCGGGGACCGGGGCGAGCGGCCACCACCGGGTCAGCCAGGCGAGGTCCGGTCCGGACACCGGGTCGCCCAGGGCTTCCGTACCGTCCGGGGCGACCCGGACGTACCGGGCGATGCCGTCCTCGCCGACCTCCGCCACGTCGACCGGCACGTTGTCCAGCCACTCGTTCGCGAAGAGCAGTCCGGTGACTCCGGCGGGCGGTTCCGCCGACCACGCGACGGCGGGATCGAGACCCGCCGGGCGTGCCGCGCGCTCGACCGCGTGGGCGCGGAGCCGCTCCCGCACGGCCGGGTCGAGCGCGGCCCGTACGCCGGTCAGCAGTTCGCCGCGGCCCGCGCCCATGTCGACCAGGGTCAGTTCGGCCGGGTGCCCGAGCGCGGCGTCGACCCTGGTCAGCAGCCGGGCGACGGCCGTCGCGTACAGGGGGGAGGCGTGCACCGAGGTACGGAAGTGGCCCGCCGGTCCCGGCCCGTCGGGGCGCCGGTAGAACCCGTCCGGGCCGTACAGGGCGGACTCGCTCGCCTCTCGCCACCCGCGCCACCCGCGCCATTCGCTTGTCACACGGCCAAGGCTAGGCTCTGTTTCCACCTCGCTCTCCACCGCGGTCTCCACCTTGGGGAGTACGCCCCGGAGCAGTGGATCGCTCCTCCGGTTGACCCCTGCACCTGTTCGCTGTCCCTACGCTGGGTTACGTGCAACGCCTCTACGACTTCATCCGCAGGCACCCGACGAGTGTCGACAGCTTCTGGGCTGTGACGCTGCTCGGGTTCTCCATGCTGTGGGTCGTCCAGGCGGACATGAGCACGGGAACGCGTACCGCGGCCGTGGTGATCGTCCTCGCGCTGTGCGCCGTGGTCGCGCTGCGCCGCCGCGCGCCGGAGCGGATGCTCGCGCTCGCGGTGGCCGCGGGCGTGGCCCAGCTCGCGCTGAACGTCGAGATCAATCCCGCCGACTGGGCGATGCTCGTCATCATCTACACCGTCGCGGCGACCGACGGCCCGCGCTGGGTGTCCCGGTTCGCCCTGATCGGCGGGCTGTGCGCGTCGCCGCTCGCGCAGGTGCGCTGGCCGGAGCCGAACATAAGCCTCCTCGGCCGCATCTTCTTCATGGCCATCATGATCGTGCCGTTCGCCCTCGCCTGGGTGCTCGGCGACTCGATGCGCACCCGTCGCGCGTACTTCGCGCAGCTGGAGGAGCGGGCCGCCCGCCTGGAGGCGGAGCGCGAGGCGCAGGCCAAGGTCGCGGTCGCCGCCGAGCGGGCCCGGATCGCCCGCGAACTGCACGACGTCGTCGCGCACAACGTCTCCGTGATGGTGGTGCAGGCTGACGGCGCCGCGTACGTCATGGACGCGGCCCCCGACCAGGCCAGGCAGGCGCTGGAGACGATCTCCAGTACGGGCCGCCAGGCACTCGCCGAGATGCGCCGCCTGCTGGGCGTGCTGCGCACCGGCGAACCCCAGGAGGGCGGCGAGTACGTACCGCAGCCCGACGTCGAACAGATCGAGGACCTGGTCGAGCAGGTGCGGACGGCCGGCCTGGTCGTGGACTTCAAGGTCGAGGGAACGCCGCGGCCGCTGCCGAGCGGGGTGGAGCTGACCGCGTACCGCATCGTGCAGGAGGCGCTCACCAACACCCGCAAGCACGGCGGCCCGGACGCCGGCGCGAGCGTCCGGCTCGTGTACTTCGACGACGGGCTAGGCCTGCTGGTGGAGGACGACGGGCGCGGCGCCGCGCACGAGATGTACGAGGACGGTGGCGCCGACGGGCGCGGCCACGGCCTGATCGGCATGCGCGAACGCGTCGGCATGGTGGGGGGCACGCTGGACGCGGGCCCGCGGCCGGGCGGCGGCTTCCGGATCAGCGCGCTGCTCCCCCTGAAACCGGCCCATTGATGCCCAGTACGTATTCACCCAGTACGTATTCATACGAAAGGGACGACACATGTCGATCCGCGTGATGCTCGTCGACGACCAGGTGCTGCTGCGCACCGGCTTCCGTATGGTGCTGGCCGCCCAGCCCGACATGGAGGTCGTCGCGGAGGCGGGCGACGGCGTCGAGGCGATCGAGGTGCTGCGGTCGACGTCGGTCGACGTCGTGCTGATGGACGTACGGATGCCGAAGCTGGACGGGGTGGAGGCGACCCGCCGCATCTGCGGGCAGGAGATCCACCCGAAGGTCATCATTCTGACCACGTTCGACCTGGACGAGTACGCCTTCTCCGGCCTGAAGGCGGGTGCGAGCGGCTTCATGCTCAAGGACGTGCCGCCGGCCGAACTGCTCGGCGCGATCCGGGCGGTGCACAGCGGCGACGCGGTGGTCGCACCGTCGACGACGCGCCGGCTGCTGGACCGGTTCGCGCCGATGCTGCCGAGCAGCGGCAAGGAGCCGGAGCGCAAGGAGATCGAGCGCCTGACGGAACGCGAGCGCGAGGTCATGCTGCTGGTCGCGCAGGGGCTGTCGAACGGCGAGATCGCGGCGCGGCTGGTGTTGTCGGAGGCGACGGTCAAGACGCACGTGGGCCGCATCCTGACCAAGCTGGGCCTGCGCGACCGGGTGCAGGTGGTGGTCCTGGCGTACGAGACGGGCCTGGTCCGGGCGGGCGGCGGAGCGGTCTGAGCGCCTGACTGGCCGCTTGCCTGACCGCTTGCCTGATTACTCGCCGGTCTCTGCGGCCTCGCTGCTCCAGGCCTTGAGCCGCTCGGTGTCGAGGGTGACGCCCACCGGGTCGGGCAGGGTGACGGTCTTGCCGAATGCGGCGGTGTGGCGCTCCTGGTAGGAGCCGCCCACGGGCTCGCTGTAGACCGTGACTTCGCCGACCTCGCGGTCGACGAGCAGATAGACCGGGATGCCGCTCTCGGCGTAGGCGCGGGGCTTGTCGATGCGGTCACGCTGGTTGGTGTCGCGGTCATGGGAGGTGACCTCGACCGTCATGAGCACACCGTCGGGGGCGGCCCACTCCCCGGCCCGGACGAAGTGGCCCACGGGGGCGAGGGTGCCGTCGGGGCGGGCGCGACCCTTGCGGTACGTCTGGATCTTGAGCCCTTGGCCGGTGTGCAGATCGAGCGCCGGGTTGTGCTGCAAGCACTGGCGCACCAGCCACATGGTGATCGTCTCGTGCAGCCCGTCCGGCACAGCCTTGACCCCCAGCTTCCCGTCGATGAACTCCAGGCGCAGGCCATCGGCCTCGCGCGCGGCGGCGGCGGCGAGGGCTTCGAACTGCTCCAGCTGCATCTGAGCGTGCACGCCCGGCCGGTCGTCGACGGCTGTCACAGCAACCTCCTCATGCCTGGGACTTTCAGGGTAGCCACAGCCACTGACAACTGCTGCCGCCTGGAGCTGGCTAGGGAAGCCGTGTCACGAAGTCCGCCACCGCCGCTTTCACTTCGTCCGGTGTCCAGTCCAGGCCTGGCGCCGACACCGTCAGCTCCGTGACCGACAGCCCCGGCGGCGGCGAGTGCGCGAACCAGCGGCGGAAGAGCGTCACGCCCGTCTCCTCCGCCTGGCGCACCGACGCCTCGTCCAGTACGTCCGCCTCGTACGGCAGCCACATCTGGAACTGGTGCGTGTGCGGCACCTCCGGGTGCACCCGGAACCACGGCACCCCTGCCTCCCGGAAGCCGTCCCGCAGCGCGGCCGCGACCACCTTGGCGTGTGCGACGTACGACGGCAGCCGGGGCAGTTCCCGGTCCAGGCCGAGCAGGGCGCTCAGCACGGCCGGGTACTGCTGGAAGACCAGGCCGCCGTACCGGTGGCGCCACACCCGCGCCTCGTCCACCAGCGACTGCGAGCCGGCGAGCACCGCGCCGGACATGCCGTCGAGTGACTTGTAGAAGGACACGTACACGCTGTCCGCGAGGGCCGCGATCTCCGGGAGAGTGCGGCCGAAGTGGGGGGCGCACTCCCACAGCCGTGCGCCGTCGAGGTGCACCACCGCATCCCTTTCCCGGGCGGCCTCCACCACCTCGGTCAGCTCGTCCCACGACGGCAGGACGAAGCCCGCCTCCCGCAGCGGCAGTTCCAGCATCAGCGTCCCGAACGGCTCGTCGCAGTCGCGCACCTCCCGCGCGGTCGGCAGCCGCGGCTCGGCCGTCGGATGTACGGTCCGCAGCCCGCTGACGACGGGCAGGGCGCCCCCCTCGTGCAGCTCCGGATGAGCCAGCGGGTGCAGCGCGACGACCGGGTTGCCGGTGCGTCCCGCCCAGCAGCGCAGCGCCACCTGCTGGGCCATCGTGCCGGTGGGGAAGAACGCGGCGGCCTCCAGGTCCAGCAGGTCGGCGACCCGTCGCTCCAGCTCGGCGACCACCCCGAGGCCGTAGAAGTCGACCCCCTCGGAGACGTCGATCACCGAGCCGGCGTCCGCCGCCAGCGCGGTCAGCCGCTCGCCGATCGTCGCGTCGCCCGAGACGCGCCACAGCAGCCGCTTCGATGCCCGCCAGGCGGCGACCCTGCGCTGCCGCCGGTCCGTCTCGTCCGGCTCCGCGGTCCCGGACGCGCCCGCCGCATCCGGTCGCCCCAGTGCCGTATCCGCCGTTTCCGCTGGACCCGCCATCCGTTCCGCCATCCGTCGATCATCGCCCACCCCCCGCGCCGGCGCCCACAGCCTGTGGACAGCCAACAGGCGCGCAGTGACGCTGGCGTAGCATGACGAGGAATCGTCCGGTACCCCCCGCGGACTGGAACGGAAGGCCGTCGCGCGTGAACGCATCCCACCCAGCGAACCCCAGTGACCACTCCGCCCGCCCCGCCCGACTCACCGTCGGCGTGGTCGGCGCGGGCCGGGTCGGCCCTGCCCTCGCCGCGTCGCTCCAGCTCGCCGGGCACCGGCCGGTCGCCGTCTCCGGGGTATCCGACGCCTCCGTCCGCAGGGCCGCGACGCTGCTCCCCGATGTCCCGGTCGTGCCGCCCGCCCAGGTGCTCGAACGCGCCGAACTGGTGCTGCTGACCGTCCCCGACGACGCCCTGCCCGGCCTGGTAGAAGGCCTCGCCGAGACCGGCGCCGTACGCCCCGGCCAGTTGCTCGTGCACACCTCCGGCCGGTACGGGACGGCCGTGCTGGACCCGGCCCGCCGGGCCGGCGCCCTGCCGCTCGCCCTGCACCCCGCCATGACGTTCACCGGCACAGCCGTCGACGTCCAGCGGCTGGCCGGCTGCTCCTTCGGTGTCACCGCGCCCGAGGAGCTGCGGCTCGCGGCCGAGGCGCTGGTCATCGAGATGGGCGGCGAGCCCGAGTGGATCGAGGAGGAGGCCCGTCCGCTCTACCACGCGGCCCTCGCGCTCGGCGCGAACCACCTGGTCACCCTGGTCGCCCAGGCCATGGAGCTGCTGAGCGCGGCAGGAGTGACCGCCCCCGACCGTATGCTCGGCCCGCTGCTCGGCGCGGCCCTCGACAACGCCCTGCGGTCCGGGGACGCGGCCCTGACCGGCCCGGTGGCGCGCGGCGACGCGGGTACGGTCGCGGCGCACATCGCCGAGCTGCGCAAGCACGCGCCGCAGACCGTGGCCGGCTACCTCGCGATGGCCCGTACGACCGCCGACCGAGCGCTGGCGCACGGCCTGCTCAAGCCCGAACTGGCCGAGGATCTGCTCGACGTACTGGCAGACGGAGGGAACGCCTGATGTTCGGCCGCCGCCGTACCACCGTCCTGACGCACACCGTCGAGGACTTCCACGAGGCGTTCAACCCCGACCCGGACTATGTGCCTACGGCCGTCGTCATGACGATGGGCGCCCTCCACGAAGGGCACGCCACCCTGATGCGCGCCGCCCGCGACCGGGTCGGCAGGCAGGGCCGGGTGGCAGTCACCATCTTTGTCAATCCTCTGCAGTTCGGCGTGGGCGAGGACCTCGACAAGTACCCCCGCACCCTCGACGCCGACCTGGAGGTCTGCCGGAGGGAGAGCGTCGACGTCGTCTTCGCCCCCTCCGTCCAGCAGATGTACCCGGAAGGCGAGCCCGAAGTGCGGGTCACCGCGGGCACCATGGGCGAGCGCTACGAGGGGGCTTCGCGCCCGGGCCACTTCGACGGCATGCTGACCGTCGTACTGAAGCTGCTGAACATCGTCAGCCCGGACACCGCCTTCTTCGGACAGAAGGACGCTCAGCAGCTCGCGCTGATCAGACGCATGGCCAAGGACCTCAACCTCGACGCGGAGATCGTCGGCGTGCCGACCGTCCGCGAGCCCGACGGCCTCGCGCTGTCCAGCCGCAACCGCTATCTCTCCGTCGCCGAGCGGCGCACGGCCCTCGCCCTCTCCCGCGCCCTGTTCGCGGGCAGCGACCGGCTCGCCGCCCAGGAGGCGCTGCGCGCCCGCGCCGAGTCCGTGCCCGCCACCGACGAGCGCGCCGCCGCGCTGGCCAAGATCGGCGAGGCCCGCGCCTCCGCGGACGCCCACGCCATAGCCCGCGCCGCGGACGGACTGCCCACGGCGGTCCGCGCCGCCGCGCGGGCCGTACTCGACGAGGCCGCCCGCGCGCAGCCGCCGCTCGCCCTCGACTACCTGGCGCTGGTGGACCCGGCCGACTTCACCGAGGTCCCCGACGACCACACCGGGGACGCGATCCTCGCCGTGGCCGCGAAGGTGGGCAGCACCCGCCTGATCGACAATCTTCCGCTGGCCTTTTCCCCGATCCGACACAGTGGAGAGCCCAAGTGACCACCGGTATACGCCTGCACGCCCCTGCCCCCGGCTGGGCGATCACCGCCGACGTCGTGGTCGTGGGCTCCGGCGTCGCGGGGCTCACGGCCGCGCTGCGGTGCGCCGCGGCGGGCCGTAAGACCGTGGTGGTCACCAAGGCGCGCCTGGACGACGGCTCCACCCGGTGGGCGCAGGGCGGCATCGCGGCCGCCCTCGGCGACGGCGACACCCCCGGCCAGCACCTGGACGACACGCTGGTCGCGGGCGCGGGGCTGTGCGACGAGGAGGCCGTACGGACGCTGGTCACCGAAGGCCCTGACGCGGTACGGCGGCTGATCGCCACCGGCGCCGTGTTCGACACCTCCGCCGCGACCGGCGAGATCGAGCTGACCCGCGAGGGCGGCCACCACCGCCGGCGTATCGCGCACGCGGGCGGCGACGCGACCGGCGCGGAGATCTCCCGCGCGCTGGTCGAGGCCGTCCACGCCTCACGTATCGAGACCGTCGAGAACGCGCTCGTCCTCGACCTCCTCCACGACGCCGAAGGCCGGACGGCTGGCGTCACCCTGCACGTCATGGGCGAGGGCCAGCACGACGGCGTCGGCGCGGTGCACGCCCCGGCGGTGATCCTGGCGACCGGCGGTATGGGCCAGGTCTTCTCCGCCACCACCAACCCGTCGGTGTCCACCGGTGACGGGGTGGCTCTCGCGCTGCGCGCCGGCGCCGAGGTGTCCGACCTGGAGTTCGTCCAGTTCCATCCGACCGTGCTCTTCCTCGGCGCGGACGCGGAGGGCCAGCAGCCGCTGGTCTCCGAGGCGGTGCGCGGGGAGGGCGCGTATCTCGTCGACGCGGACGGCGTGCGGTTCATGCTCGGACAGCACGAGCTGGCGGAGCTGGCCCCGCGCGACATCGTGGCGAAGGCCATCATGCGCCGCATGCAGGAACAGGGCGCCCAGCACATGTACCTGGACGCCCGCCACTTCGGCGCCGAGATGTGGGAGCACCGCTTCCCGACCATCCTCGCCGCCTGCCGCGGCAACGGCATCGACCCGGTGACCGAGCCCGTCCCGGTCGCGCCCGCCGCGCACTACGCCAGCGGCGGCGTACGGACCGACCTGCGCGGCCGCACCACGGTCCCCGGCCTGTACGCGTGCGGCGAGGTCGCCTGCACGGGCGTCCACGGCGCGAACCGGCTCGCCTCCAACTCGCTGCTGGAGGGCCTGGTCTTCGCCGAGCGCATCGCCGAGGACATCGCGGCGAACGCGGCGGCGGTGGCGGCGGTCGGCGAGCCGTGCGTGCCGGAACCTTCCACCGTGCCGCTGCTCGCGCCCGAGACGCGTCTCGCGATCCAGCAGATCATGTCCCACGGTGCCGGGGTGCTGCGCTCCGCCGAGAGCCTCGCGGACGCGGCCGACGCCCTCGAAGCCCTGTACCTCTCGGCGCTGAACGACCTGGAGACGCACGGCAAGACCGCCGAGCCGGGGGTCGACACCTGGGAGGCCACCAACCTGCTGTGCGTCGCCCGGGTCCTGGTCGCCGCCGCCCTGGAACGCCAGGAGACGCGCGGCTGCCACTGGCGCGAGGACCATCCGGGCCGCGACGACGTGAACTGGCACCGCCATCTCGTCGTGCGACTCTCCAGGAGCGAGAAGCGGGCCCTGGTGGTCCGCCGCACTTCCTCGGCCGACTTTCCGCCCACCGTGCCCACCGTCCCTCCGGCAACCCGTCCCCAGGAGCAGTGACCGACCGTGTCCACCCCGAACGACCTTCCCCTCGTCCCGACCGGCTGCGGTGACTCCTGCGGCTGCGGTGCGGACGACGCGTACGACGACGCCATGGAGTGCGGCCTCGACCCCGCCCTGGCCCAGCTCCTCGCCGACGCGGGCCTGGACCCCGTACTGGTCGAGGACATCGCGCATATGGCGATCGCGGAGGACCTCGACGGGGGCGTGGACGTGACGACCGTCGCGACCGTCCCCGAGGACGCCGTCGCCACCGCCGACTTCACCGCCCGCGAGGCCGGTACGGTCGCGGGTCTGCGGATCGCCGAGGCGGTGCTCTCCCTCGTCTGCACCGACGCGTTCGAGGTGGAGCGGCACGTCGAGGACGGCGACCGGGTCGAGGCCGGGCAGAAGCTGCTGTCCGTCACCACCCGCACCCGCGACCTGCTCACCGGCGAGCGCAGCGCGCTGAACATCCTGTGCCGGCTGTCGGGCATCGCGACCGCCACCCGCGCCTGGGCCGATGTCCTCGAAGGCACCGGGGCGAAGGTCCGCGACACCCGCAAGACGACGCCGGGCCTGCGCGCCCTGGAGAAGTACGCGGTCCGCTGCGGCGGCGGCGTCAACCACCGGATGTCGCTGTCCGACGCGGCTCTGGTCAAGGACAACCACGTGGTCGCCGCGGGCGGGGTGGCGGAAGCCTTCAACGCCGTACGCAAGGCCTTCCCGGACGTGCCGATCGAGGTCGAGGTCGACACCCTCGACCAGGTCGGCGAGGTGCTGGAGGCGGGCGCGGACCTGATCCTGCTGGACAACTTCACCCCGGCGCAGACCGCGGAGGCGGTCAGGGCCGTCGCCGGGAAGGCCTTCCTGGAGTCCTCGGGCCGGCTGACCCTGGACACCGCCCGCGCGTACGCCGAGACGGGGGTCGACTACCTCGCGGTCGGCGGGCTCACCCACTCCTCCCCGATCCTCGACATCGGTCTCGACCTGCGTGAGGTCGAAGCCTGATGCTGCTCACCATCGACGTCGGCAACACCCACACCGTCCTCGGCCTCTTCGACGGCGAGGAGATCGTCGAGCACTGGCGCATCTCCACCGACGCCCGCCGCACGGCGGACGAGCTCGCCGTACTCCTCCAGGGCCTGATGGGCATGCACCCGCTGCTCGGCGAGGAGCTCGGCGACGGCATCGAGGGCATCGCGATCTGCTCGACCGTCCCCTCGGTCCTGCACGAGCTGCGCGAGGTCACCCGCCGGTACTACGGGGACGTGCCGGCCGTCCTGGTCGAGCCCGGCATCAAGACCGGGGTCCCGATCCTCATGGACAACCCCAAGGAGGTCGGCGCCGACCGCATCATCAACGCGGTCGCGGCGGTCGAGCTGTATGGCGGCCCGGCGATCGTCGTCGACTTCGGTACGGCGACGACGTTCGACGCGGTGTCGGCCCGCGGCGAGTACGCGGGCGGCGTCATCGCGCCGGGCATCGAGATCTCGGTCGAGGCGCTCGGCGTCAAGGGCGCGCAGCTCCGCAAGATCGAGCTGGCCCGGCCGCGCAGCGTGATCGGCAAGAACACGGTCGAAGCGATGCAGTCCGGCATCCTGTACGGCTTCGCCGGGCAGGTCGACGGAGTGGTCAGCCGGATGGCCCGGGAACTGGCCGAGGACCCCGAGGACGTCACGGTCATCGCGACGGGCGGCCTCGCGCCGATGGTGCTGGGCGAGGCGTCGGTGATCGACGAGCACGAGCCGTGGCTGACGCTGATCGGACTGCGCCTGGTGTACGAGCGCAACGTGGCGTCGTTCTGACGGCTGCCTCCCGTGCGGTGGCCGCAGGGGCCGTGGCGGCCGTGGCTCCTCCCGCGGCCCGGGCACGGGAGGAGTACCACCACGCCGGGTGATTGACGTTGAGCGGCTTTCTTCCGATTAGTGCGTATCTTCGGTTCATGCCCACGCCATACGGTTCCCGTGGCGGCATGGCGTTCAGCGCAGATGAGCTGCGTGTGCTCCGGCGCGCCCTCGCCCATGCCCTCCACTCCGACTCCACGCCCCTGACGGACGAGGACGTCCAGGACTGCCTGCGCCTGGCGGACTCCGTGGACGAAGCGGTCCACGAAGGCGGCCGGCTCCGGGCGTTCCTGCTCGCGGATCTCGGCCGCTACCGGGCCGCGCTGCCCGGCACGGCGACCGGTTATCTGGAGCTGCTCCAGGACGCCCTCGCCGCCGGCCATCTCCCGGGCCCCGACGACCTCGCCGCGCTGCGCACGCTGCGCGGCAACCCGGTCGGCGCGGCCCTGCTGAGCCGCTGCCAGGTGCTGGCGGAGCGGTCCGTACGGGCCCGCCTGGCCGGCCGTACCGCCCAGGCGCCCGCCTCCGTACCCCCCGCGCCGCGTACCCGGCTGCTCGCGCTGCCCGGCGGCAAGGAGAAGCCGGAGGAACCCAAGCCGGCCCGGCCCACCCCCGCCTCGCCGCCCAAGCCGGACCGCCCGATCCCGACCCCGGGCGAGGTGTTCCCGCCCCGCCGCAAGCCCGCGCCCCCACCGGAGGAGCGAGCCGCCGGGTAGCTACTCTGAAGGCATGGACTACGTATCCGCGCTTGTGCCGCCCGTGGTGATGGCCGCCTTCTTCATCGCCCTGATCGTGACCATCGTCAAGAGCCAGGGCGGCGCCAACAAGGCCAAGGAGGACGCGGCCGTCGACGCCGCGATCGCCCGGGCCGAGGCGGCGCGGCAGACGCCGCGGCCCGGCGGCACCGCCTGACCCCTCGCGGCCCCGGCGCGGCCGGACCGGACGTACGACCTCGCGGCGTACGGCTCTTTTCGAGCCGTACGCCGATTTTGTTGTGCAAATATCAAGCCAATCGGGACATCTGCGACTATCGTTCTCGTGTGCCTCGCCCCTTGGGAGAACTCGAAGACGCCGTCATGACGCGGGTGTGGCAGTGGAACCGCCCGGTCACCGTCCGGGAAGTCCTGGAAGACCTTCAGAAGGAACGGTCCATCGCCTACACCACCGTCATGACGGTTATGGACAATCTCCATCAGAAGGGCTGGGTGCGCAGGGAAGCGGAAGGCCGTGCCTATCGATATACGGCGGTCTCCACCAGGGCCGCCTACTCGGCCGCACTGATGAACGAAGCCTGGTCGACGAGTGACAACGCCGCCGCGGCCCTCGTCGCCTTCTTCGGCATGATGTCGCCCGAACAGCGCGAAGCGCTGCGTGACGCGGTGCGCGTGGTTCAGCCCGATGCCGATGCCGGAGGTGGCGGTGGCGAGACGGGGCGATAGCGTCCCTTCATGGCACCTGCGCATCCTCACGTTCCCCATGCAAACGCAAAAGCCGTCACCATCCGCCGGGCGCGGACGAGCGATGTGCCGACGGTTCGACGACTCCTGGACTCCTACGTTCGCGATCGGATCCTGCTCGACAAAGCGACGGTCACGCTTTACGAGGACATCCAGGAGTTCTGGGTCGCGGAACGTGACGAGGACGCCCAGGTGGTCGGCTGCGGAGCACTGCACGTGATGTGGGAGGACCTGGCGGAAGTACGCACTCTGGCCATCGACCGGGAGTTCCGGGGCGCCGGAGTAGGGCATCAGGTACTGGGCAAGCTCTTGCAGACGGCCCGCTGGCTCGGGGTGCGCCGGGTATTCTGCCTCACCTTCGAAGTGGACTTCTTCGCGAAGCACGGCTTCGTCGAGATCGGCGAGACTCCGGTCGACGGAGATGTCTACAGCGAGCTGCTGCGTTCCTATGACGAGGGCGTCGCGGAGTTCCTCGGTCTCGAACGAGTGAAGCCGAACACCTTGGGCAACAGCCGGATGCTTCTGCACCTGTGATCGTCCGCCGCTATTCCCGGACGCGGCCGCTCCGCGGGGCCTATGTCCGAATCGCGCACGTTTCCCGGGCCGGCTGACTCCTGAACCTCTGCCAGGGGTTTGTGTTTTCCAGGCAAAAGCGGTTTCCTTTCCGCGTACTGCATTTTCGATGAAAGGAAATCCGGTGGCACAGAAGGTTCAGGTCCTTCTTGTCGATGACCTCGACGGTGGCGAGGCGGACGAGACCGTGACGTTCGCGCTGGACGGCAAGACCTACGAGATCGACCTCACCACCGCCAACGCGGACAAGCTCCGGGGTCTCCTCGACCCGTACACCAAGAGTGGACGGCGTACCGGGGGCCGTGCCGCGACCGGCCGGGGCAAGGGCCGTGCGGTCGCCGCCGGCGGCAGCAAGGACACCGCCGAGATCCGCGCGTGGGCCAAGGCGAACAACTACAGCGTCAACGACCGCGGCCGCGTTCCCGCCGAGATCCGCGAGGCCTACGAGAAGGCCAACGGCTGAGTATTCGTACGCAGCAGCCGGGCCCGGTGGCATTCCGTCGCTGCCGCGTCCACCAGCCGTACGAGATCGGGGGCACCCCCAATGTCCCCGAGTCCGGCAACGTGCCCCAGCGGGGCCATGGCCGGAAGCGTTGCCTCGCACCCCGGCTCGGGGGGCCGCAGCCATCCGGCGGCCCCCCGCGAGCCCGCCCCCGGGAATCCGGGCGGCGCGGGGGCGGTGATCCGGCCGCCCGCACCCGTCGCGGTCAGATCGAGGGCGAGCCCGCCCCAGTCGAGCCAGTCGAGCAGCCCGTCCAGCTCGTCCGCGCTCCCCGCGGCCACCAGCAGCTGCATCCTCCCCTCGCCTTCGGCATGGGGGACCCCACCCGCGAGCGCCACCGGACCGGTGGCCGCGAAGCGCCGCAGTACCGCGAAACCCGCGTCGGCCGGCAGCTCCAGCACGTCGAAGCGCAGCCCGGTCAGCAACTCCACCGGGACCCCTCCGGCGACCGGCCAGCCGAGCTCGCGTGCGTACCAGTGCGCGATGCCGTCCAGCGGCGCACGCTGGAGGGGAACAGTCAGGGCCATGCCCGGTGAACTCCCGCACCTGCCGGTGGGTTACGTAGCGTCCGGCGGCGACTGCTTTCCGTAGTGGAATCGCGTGGTCGGCGGCGCTTTCGGGGGCGCAAGGATGTTCGCCCGTAGCTGAGGGAACCGGGGAAAACGGCATGGAGTGTCAGTGCTTACGGGTAAGACATTCCTAGTGGGAAGGGGCGACACGGAGTTCCGGCGGTCTCACGTTCGCCATCGGCGTACTGATGGCACGGGTATCTGCCTGGCCTGCGGGAACATCGTCTCGCACCATCAGGTTGGAGCAGTTGTCGACTGTTCGGGGCAGGAGGCCAAGGACGGGTGTCGGCAGTTGGAATGAGCTGTCCCGTCTTGCGGGACTAGCATGCGGAAGGACTGCGGGGAGGGGACACGCCCCTCTCACTGCCCGACCGCTCTGAGGAGCGATTAACGATGTTCGAGAGGTTCACCGACCGCGCGCGGCGGGTTGTCGTCCTGGCTCAGGAAGAAGCCCGGATGCTCAACCACAACTACATCGGCACCGAGCACATCCTCCTGGGCCTTATCCACGAGGGTGAGGGTGTCGCCGCTAAGGCCCTGGAGAGCCTCGGGATTTCGCTCGAGGCGGTCCGCCAGCAGGTGGAGGAGATCATCGGGCAGGGGCAGCAGGCCCCGTCCGGGCACATCCCCTTCACCCCTCGTGCAAAGAAGGTCCTGGAGCTCTCGCTCCGCGAGGCCCTTCAGCTCGGCCACAACTACATCGGCACGGAGCACATCCTGCTCGGCCTGATCCGCGAGGGCGAGGGCGTCGCCGCCCAGGTCCTCGTGAAGCTGGGCGCCGATCTGAACCGGGTGCGGCAGCAGGTCATCCAGCTGCTCTCCGGTTACCAGGGCAAGGAAGCCGCCACGGCCGGCGGCCCGGCCGAGGGGACCCCCTCGACCTCGCTCGTCCTGGACCAGTTCGGCCGCAACCTGACCCAGGCTGCCCGCGAATCCAAGCTCGACCCGGTCATCGGGCGCGAGAAGGAGATCGAGCGGGTCATGCAGGTGCTCTCCCGCCGAACGAAGAACAACCCGGTCCTCATCGGCGAGCCCGGCGTCGGAAAGACGGCGGTCGTCGAGGGACTGGCCCAGGCCATCGTCAAGGGCGAGGTGCCCGAGACTCTTAAGGACAAGCACCTCTACACCCTCGACCTCGGTGCGCTCGTCGCCGGCTCCCGCTACCGCGGTGACTTCGAGGAGCGCCTGAAGAAGGTCCTGAAGGAGATCCGCACCCGCGGCGACATCATCCTGTTCATCGACGAGCTCCACACCCTGGTGGGTGCGGGTGCCGCCGAGGGCGCGATCGACGCCGCCAGCATCCTCAAGCCGATGCTGGCCCGCGGTGAGCTGCAGACCATCGGTGCCACGACGCTCGACGAGTACCGCAAGCACCTGGAGAAGGACGCGGCCCTGGAGCGCCGCTTCCAGCCGATCCAGGTCGCGGAGCCGTCGCTGCCGCACACGATCGAGATCCTGAAGGGTCTGCGCGACCGTTACGAGGCGCACCACCGCGTGTCCATCACGGACTCCGCGCTGGTCGCCGCGGCGACGCTGGCCGACCGGTACATCTCGGACCGCTTCCTGCCGGACAAGGCGATCGACCTGATCGACGAGGCCGGCTCCCGGATGCGCATCCGCCGGATGACCGCGCCGCCGGACCTCCGTGAGTTCGACGAGAAGATCGCCGGTGTCCGCCGGGACAAGGAGTCCGCGATCGACTCGCAGGACTTCGAGAAGGCGGCCTCCCTCCGTGACAAGGAGAAGCAGCTTCTCGCGGCCAAGACCAAGCGCGAGAAGGAGTGGAAGGCCGGCGACATGGACGTCGTCGCCGAGGTGGACGAGGAGCTGATCGCCGAGGTCCTCGCGACCGCCACCGGCATCCCGGTCTTCAAGCTCACCGAGGAGGAGTCCTCCCGGCTGCTGCGCATGGAGGACGAGCTCCATAAGCGCGTCATCGGCCAGAAGGACGCCATCAAGGCCCTGTCGCAGGCGATCCGCCGTACGCGGGCGGGCCTGAAGGACCCCAAGCGCCCCGGTGGCTCGTTCATCTTCGCCGGCCCGTCCGGTGTCGGTAAGACCGAGCTGTCCAAGACGCTCGCCGAATTCCTCTTCGGCGACGAGGACGCGCTGATCTCCCTCGACATGTCGGAGTTCAGCGAGAAGCACACGGTTTCCCGTCTCTTCGGTTCTCCCCCCGGATACGTGGGTTACGAAGAGGGTGGCCAGCTCACCGAGAAGGTGCGCCGGAAGCCGTTCTCCGTCGTCCTCTTCGACGAGGTCGAGAAGGCCCACCCCGATATCTTCAATTCCCTTCTGCAGATCCTGGAGGACGGTCGCCTGACCGACTCCCAGGGCCGCGTCGTGGACTTCAAGAACACGGTCATCATCATGACGACCAACCTCGGGACCCGGGACATCTCGAAGGGCTTCAACCTGGGCTTCGCCGCCCAGGGCGACACCAAGTCGAACTACGACCGGATGAAGAACAAGGTCAACGAAGAGCTCAAGCAGCACTTCCGGCCGGAGTTCCTCAACCGCGTCGACGACACGGTCGTCTTCCACCAGCTCACCGAGGAAGACATCATCCAGATCGTCGACCTCATGGTCGCCAAGGTGGACGAGCGGCTGAAGGACCGCGACATGGGCCTCGAGCTCAGCGCGGACGCCAAGTCGCTCCTCGCCAAGAAGGGCTACGACCCGGTCATGGGCGCCCGGCCGCTGCGCCGGACGATCCAGCGGGAGATCGAGGACGTGCTGTCGGAGAAGATCCTCTTCGGCGAGCTGCGCCCCGGTCACATCGTGGTCGTGGGCACCGAGGGCGAGGGTGAGGAGAAGAAGTTCACCTTCCGCGGCGAGGAGAAGTCCGCTCTGCCGGACGTCCCGCCGATCGAGCAAGCGACGGGCGGCAGCGCCGGCCCGAACCTGAGCAAGGACGCGTAACAGCGGCCTGAGTGTGACAAGGGGCGGCCCCCGGAACCTCGGTTCCGGGGGCCGCCCCTTTGTCCGTGGACCTCTGTCAGTAAACCTCGCGCGTCAGTACACCTCGCGGACGGCGACGGTCTCCGGGAGCCGGTCGGCCCCCTGCACCGGACCGGCTCCGATGGGTACGTAGAGCCGCTGGAGCGCGGGCAGGGCGCTCAGCGGGGCCAGGTCGAGACCGCGGCGTACCGACTCGTCCCCCACCAGGGCGAGGGTGCCGAGTTCCGGGAAGAGCTCCGGAATACGGCGGAGATCCGCTCCGGCCGAGGATCGGTACGTGAGCGTCAGGTCCCGGACCCCGGACAGGCGGAGTCCGGCCGGGCAGTGCTCCAGGGACTCGGCGATCACGACCAGGGAGGCCAGCTCCCGCAGGCCGGCGAGGTCCGCCCAGTCGGCGGCTGCCCGGGGGCTGGCCCCCTGCCCGAGTACCAGCGTGTCCAGATCCGTCCAGCGGCCGATGCCCTCCAGCCCCCTGCCGGGTGCGTCGGCCTGCGCGAGGTCGAGCAACCGGAGCGGCGCGTCCCGCGGCAGGTCTGCCAGGGTCCATCCGGTGGTGGGCGACACGGCCACGGTGAGTTCCGTCAGCCGGGACAGCGTGGACAGCACGCCGAGATCGTCCAGCGCTCCCAGCCGCTGCAGCTGCAGGGACCGCAGAGGGCAGCTTGCCAGGGCCGAGAGGTCCACCAGGCTCGCGCAGTCGGCGACGGAGAGATCGACGAGTTCGCCGGCCTCCCGGAGGAAGCCGAGGTCGGCCAGCGTCTCGTGGTGGCTGAGGCGGATGTGGGTCGGTGCCGCGGCCCGCACATAGGCCGCCAGCTCCCCGGGCGACAGGCTGCCCTTGGCCTGGAGCAGGGGACGGCCGCCCATGGCCCGCAGGACGGCCAGTTGTTCGTCCGACCGGACGCTGAAGTAGAGACCGGTGGGGTCGAGGTGGGCGATCACCTCGTCCGCGTACCGCTGGATGTCGAACCGGTCCCAGGACCATACGAGCTGGGACCGGACGCGCAGTGAGGGGTGACGGGCGAAGCGGGCGAGCAGCGGGAGGGCGGCGTCGGAGCTGATGTGCGACGCGGTGATCACCGCCATGGCGGCCTCGTCGTCCGTCAGCTCGCCGGGGCCGGGCAGCAGGTCGAGGACGAGCGGCCCCACGCCGGCCAGGTTCTGCGCCTCTGCCGTGCTGCGCGGCGGGATGAGCGTGGCGGCCCGCCGGGTGACCTCCTGCCGGATCACGGGGTCCAGCTCGGTGGCGTGCTCCAGGCAGGCCGCGGCGAGGAGGTAGATGCGGGCTCGTGCGGCGCCGTCGGCCCGGTCGCCCGAGGCCAGCAGCTCGCCGAGCAGCTCCGCCCGTTCGCGCGGCCGGGCGTGGGCGACGGCCAGCCGGATCACGTCCTCCCACTGGTCGTCCGCCGCGTGCGCGATGAGCAGGCCGATGTCCCAGGCCTCCACGGCGGCCCGGGCGCCCAGATAGTCCTGGAAGGTGCGGTGGACGAAGTCGACCGCACCGGCGGCGGGCTCGCGCAGCAGACCGCTGCGCAGCAGGAGATGGCGGAAGATCTCCGCCCCGTCGCCCTGTGCGGCGGCGACGGGCACCGAGGGCAGCGCCTCGCCGACGATCCGCTCGGCGTGCTCGCGGTCCAGCTCGGTGCGGCCGTTGCGGATCAGCCAGTAGGCGAGCCGCTGGAGCAGCTGGGTCTGGGGCTCCTGCTGGAGGTCGATGCCGTCCACGGCGCCCACGTCGCGCTCGCGGTCCCGGCGCGTGAGAAGCATGGTCAGGGCCGCCTCGTACAGCTCCTTGCGGCCGTGCGGCAGGTAGCCGCGCCGGTCGCGGTGGAGGGCGCAGATGAGACCGCACATCAGGGGATTGGTGGCGAGCCTGCCCAGGTCCGGCTGTGTGCGTACGGCGGTGCGGAGCGAGGTCTCGTACTCGTCCAGCCGGTCCCGGTCCCTGCTGTCGCCCCGGGCCGCCGTGTGCCAGCGGGTGATGAACGCCGCGACGTCGGCGGGGCTCATGGGGGAGAGGGTCAGCTCGGCGAAGCCCTCGTCGGCCAGCCAGTTCTCCCGTACGGCCGAGGGGCGGGAGGTGACGAGCCAGCGGTTGCCCGGGAAGGCGTCCAGGAGGTCGCGCAGCCAGCGGCGGGTCCGCTCGCGCTCGGTGTCGGGGATCTCGTCGATGCCGTCGACGAGCAGCAGGCCGCGGCCCGAGGTCAGTACGCGATCCGCCCAGCCGGCCGGCTGAGAGCCGGACAGCGGGGAGCCGATGGCCGCGAGGAAGCGCTCGGGGGCGGGCAGCCGCTCGCCGTGCCGGGTGAGGGTGCGCAGGGGCAGGACGAACGGGATGCGGTCGCGCAGATACGCCATCCGCTCGTCGAGTTCCTGGCGGGCGGCGGAGACCGCGAGCCACTGGACGAGCGTGGTCTTGCCGGAACCGGCGACTCCGCGCAGGAGTACCTGGGCGTGGCCGGCCAGCGCCTGGTCGGCGGGCAGCGGTCTCGCGGCGACGAGGACCAGGTTCTCGGGGCAGTCGTCCCCGCCCTGGCCGAGCGGCGTGACGTGGGCCCACCGGGTCCCGTCGGGGCCGGCCGCGGCACGTTCGGCGACGGTGCGCAGGAGGCTCTCCGGCTCCGAGGCGGCCAGGCTCAGATACGCGGCGTCCAGCTGCCAGCGGTCGGGGGAGTTCGTCAGGTCGATGCCGTAGATCGTGAGCTTGCCGTGCTTCTTCGCGAGGTGGGCGAGGTAGCGCTGCTCGAAGGCGGCGTCCCGCGCGTCCGGGCGGGGGGTGCGGGCGATCAGTTCGTCCATCCTGGCGATCAGCTGGGCCTGGGACCGGCTCTGCTCGACCAGGGTGCGGGCGACGAAAGTCGAGCGCTGGGTGAAGAAGTGCAGGATGTGCAGGCAGGCGGTCCTGGTCAGCCCGTCGTGGAAGGCCGTGGCGTCGGCTGACAGGTGCCCGGTGCCGCGCGCGGCCCGCAGCAGGCGCCGGGCGAGGTCCTCGTGCCCGAGGCGGACGGACTGGACGTCGTCGATGTCGAGGTCGCCGAGTGCCAGCAGGGTCCGGGTGAGGGCGTCGGTGACGGCCTGTTCCTCGTCGGGCCGGACGGGGCGCTCGCCGGTGCGCAGCGCCCGGCGGACGAGTTCGGCGGCGAGCTTGGCCACGTCCTTCTCGGTGAGCGCGCGTTTCTCGCCCCGGAAGGAGACCAGTCCCGAGACCCGGACCGGCTTGTCGACCAGGCCCGCGCCCGGCCCCTCGGTCACGAAGAGCTTCCGGACGAGCGGGGCGACGGCGCTGGACGCGAGGCGGGCGCCGATGACTGCCGGATCCATGTGCGTTTTCCCCCCGAACGGTCCCCGTTTTCCGGTGTCAGCTTAGGGCCGGAGCGTGTGACCCCGGTCTCGATTGGGGGGCTTCCGGCGGGGGCCGACGGTGACAAGGCGCACAGCCGTTTTGGGCGGTACTACGTGGAATAGGAGATTCCGCGGGTGGGGGTGCCGGGCCTCTGGCCCGGGTGGTGTGGGGGCTCCGCCCAGGTGGGGGCGAGGGGGGCGGATCCTTAGGTGGATATTCGGACACAAGGCCCGCGATCTGCGGTTAAACCACCACAGAGTCGCAGAATCGCGGTGTCCGAATTGGGATGTTTTGGGTGTCAACCACGCTGCTTGTCCGGGCCGGTTCTACGAGCTTTGGTAGTAATAGGGGGGTTTGAGTGCAGGTGGGAGCACGGGTTACCAAGGTGTGGCCAGCCCGGCATGTGTGCCGGGTCCATTCATGCCCGGAGGTACTCCCCGTATGTCGAAGCGCACCGATTCCCTCAGCACCCGCCGCCCGTCCGCCCTCCGTACTCGCGCCGCCGTCCTGGCCGCGGGCATGGGAGCCTCGGTGGTGCTCGGGGCGGGCGTCGCGTTCGCCGATGACGCGGTCGCCTCCACGAACGTCCTGGTGAAGGCCGACGCCAAGAAGAAGGCCGCCAAGAAGTCGGCCAACCCGGCGTGGACCAACCCGGTCGCCAACTACACGCTGAGCGCCAGCTTCGGTCTGGGCGGCAACATGTGGTCGCAGAAGCACTCCGGCCAGGACTACGCGGTTCCGGTCGGCACCCCGGTCAAGGCCGCAGGCGCGGGCACCATCGTCAAGGCCGGCCCGAACGGTGGCGGCGACGGCCCCGCGTACGGCAACGCCATCGTGGTCAAGCACGCCAACGGCAAGTACTCGCAGTACGCGCACCTGTCGAAGATCAAGGTGCAGATCGGCCAGAAGGTCAAGACGAACCAGCAGATCGCGCTCTCCGGCAACACCGGTAACTCGAGCGGCCCGCACCTGCACTTCGAGATCCGGACGACCCCGAACTACGGCTCGGCGATGAACCCGGTGGCCTTCCTGCGCACCGTCGGCGTCAAGATCTGACCCTGACTCCGTAGTGCGTACCTCACTCCGTGACGGTGTGAGCCTGCGTGACCAGATCGATGGCGACTTCGAGGACAGCCCTGCGCTTGTCCTCGGGGTCGCCTTCGACGTTCTGCAGGAAGAACATCCCGGCGTGCATGGTGAAGAGCGCGCTGGCGCAGCGCACCTGGTTGACGAGCGGGGTCTCGGGCTCCTTGATCAGGTCGAGCATGACGATCATGCGCTCCTTGAAGGTCTCGCCCACGCTCAGCTCGCGCACCGTGGCCTGGTTCTCCTGCATGAAGCGGAAGAGCGGCGCGGCGCCGGTCGGTGCCTCGCTGTAGCGGCGGAGGATCTCCTGCTTGGTCTCCAGGGTGTGCGGCTGGCCCTTCCCCCACTCGATCAACTCGTCGATGGGCCTGGTCAGGTCCTGGAAGAGGCTGATGAGGATGTCTTCCTTGGTCTTGAAGTGGTAGTAGAGCGCCGCCTTCGTGACGTCCAGCTTCTCCGAGATCTCGCGCAGTGAGGTCTTCTCGTACCCCTGCTCGGCGAAGAGCTCCAGGGCCACGTCCTGGATGCGCTGGCGCGTGTTGCTCCTGCGCGGCTGCTGTGTGCTGGCCATGGATCGCTCTCCCGTAAAACTTACTTGACGCCCGGCTAGTAAGGGGTCTACCTTCCCCAGTGTAGTGAACTAGCCGGGCGGCAAGTAAGTTCCGGGGGAGTGGGGATCATGACGGACATCGGAACCGGGATACCGGAGCACGCGGCCAGGCCGGAAGGCGAGTCGGGCAAACCCGCGCCGAAGCCGCGCAGCGTGCGCGTGGTGCTGCTCGCGCTGATGATCGCGATGCTCCTGGCCATGCTCGACAACATGATCATCGGCACCGCCATGCCGACCATCGTGGGCGAGCTCGGCGGCCTGGAGCACCTGTCGTGGGTGGTCACCGCCTACACCCTCGCCACCGCCGCCTCCACCCCGATCTGGGGCAAGCTCGGCGACATGTACGGGCGGAAGGGCATCTTCCTCACGTCGATCGTGATCTTCCTGATCGGCTCGGTGCTGAGCGGTATGGCCCAGGACATGGGCCAGCTCATCGGCTTCCGGGTGATCCAGGGCCTCGGTGCGGGCGGCCTGATGGTCGGCGTCATGGCGATCATCGGGGACCTGATCCCGCCCCGGGAGCGCGGCAAGTACCAGGGCATGATGGCCGGCGTGATGGCGCTCGCCATGATCGGCGGGCCGCTGGCCGGCGGTGTCATCACCGATCACTGGGGCTGGCGCTGGTCCTTCTACATCAACCTGCCGCTCGGCGCGGTCGCCCTCGTCATGGTCTCGTCCGTACTGCATCTGCCGAAGAAGCAGGCGCAGGGGCGCATCGACTACCTCGGGGCCGCGCTGCTGACCGTCGGCATCACCGCGATCGTGCTCGTCACCACCTGGGGCGGTACGGAGTACGCCTGGGGCTCCGCGGTGATCATGGAACTCATCGCGCTCGGCGTCGCCTCGCTCGTCGGCTTCCTCTTCGTCGAGCGGAAGGCCGCCGAGCCGATCATGCCGCTGCACATCTTCCGCAGCCGCAACTTCACCCTCATGTCGGTGATCGGCTTCCTGACCGGCTTCGTGATGTTCGGCGCGGTGCTCTTCCTGCCGCTGTTCCAGCAGTCAGTCCAGGGCGCCTCGGCCACGAACTCGGGTCTGCTGCTCCTGCCCCTGCTGCTCGCGATGATGGCGGTCTCGCTGATCGCCGGCCGGGTCACCACGAACAGCGGCAAGTACAAGATCTTCCCCATCGTCGGCGGCGCACTGATGGTCGCGGGGCTGTTCCTGCTGGCCCAGATGGACACCGGCACCTCCCGGCTCACGTCCGGGATCTACATGGCGTTGCTCGGCGCCGGCATGGGCTTCCTGATGCAGATCACCATGCTGGTCGCGCAGAACAGCGTGGAGATGAAGGACATGGGCGTGGCCTCCTCCTCGGCCACCCTGTTCCGTACGCTCGGCAGCTCCTTCGGCGTCTCGATCATGGGCGCGATCTTCACCACCCGGGTCCAGGACACGATGGCCGAGCGGGGCGCGGCCGGAGCCACCGAGGGCTCCGCCCAGCTCGACGCGGCGAGCCTTGCGAAGCTGCCGGACGCGGTACGCGAGGCGTACCAGCACGCGGTGGCGGCGGGCATCCACTCGGCGTTCCTGGTCGGCGCGGCGATCGCGGTGATCGGCTTCGCGGCGGCGTGGTTCGTCAAGGAGGTCCCGCTGCGGGGCGCGGGCCCGGTGCCCGCCCGGCCCGCGGCGACGCCCGGCAAGATCGCGGAACCGGTCTGACCCCGGCGGGGTGCACAGGCCCTAACTCGGGAGCCGGACGATCGGGAAGCTTCCCGTGTTCGTCGGGGCGTGTTCGGGCAGCCAGAGCACCGCGATCGCGCCGGCGCCGGCCGCCCCCGGCTCGCTGTCCGGACGGGCGGCGTTGCGGAAGGTCAGGCGCGCCCCCAGGACGCGCGCCTGGCCCGCGGCGATCGTCAGCCCCAGGCCGTGGCCGCCGCCCGCGCGGTCGCTGCTTCCGGTGCGGAACCGGCTCGGCCCCTCCCGCAGCAGCTCCTCGGGAAACCCGGGCCCGTGGTCGCGTACCCGCACCACCCGGCCCTCCACGCTGACCTCGACCGGCGCCCGGCCGTACTTCGCGGCGTTGGCCAGCAGATTGCCGAGGATGCGTTCCAGCCGCCGCGGGTCGGTGCTGACCCACGACTCGTGCACCACGCGTACGACCACGTCCGGGTCCAGCTTCCGCACCCGGCGGCTGACGAACTCGCCGAGCGCCACCTCCTGGAGCTCGGCCCGTTCGGAGGCGCTGTCCAGCCGGGCCACCTCCAGTACGTCCTCGACCAGCACCCGCATCGCCTGCGCCCGGTCCCGGACCAGCTCGGTGGGGCGGCCCGGCGGCAGCAGTTCCGCCGCCGTCAGCAGGCCGGTCACCGGCGTACGCAGCTCGTGCGCGATGTCGGCCGTGACCCGCCGCTCCGCCTCCAGACGCTGCTGGAGCGCGTCCGCCATGGCGTCGACGGCGCGCGCGAGGTGGTCCGTCTCGTCGCGTACGACCCCGCCGACCGCGTCCCGTACGCGTACGTCCGGATTGCCCTGGGCGACCTTGCCCGCCGCGGTGGCCGCCTTGCGCAGCCTGCGGGAGATCTGGCCGCCGATGAGCACGCCGAGCGCGGACCCGGCGAAGACGACCGCGACCGAGCCGATGACCAGCGCCCGGTCCAGGTCCTTCATCACGTTCGCGCTGTCGGTGAAGCGGGTGTGCAGCGACAGGACCTGCCCGTTGCCCAGGGGCACGGCGGCCCACACGTCGGGCGCGCCGGAGCCATGCTCCTGCACGTAGGTGCCGCGCCGTCCCGACGTGGCCTTGGCCTTGAGCGCCCGCGGCAGCTCGGGATCGTTCAGCTTGGCGCCGAGCGGCGGCTTCTTCGCCGCCTCCGCGTTGCGGGCTATGAACTGCACCCGCTCCATCTGCACGTCGCGCGCGTTGTCGAGCATGGAGACGCGTGCGGCGTTGTGCACGACCAGACTGAGCGCCACGGTGATCAGCGCGCCGACCGCCGCGATCGCGAAGCTGATCTTCCAGCGGATCCCCGTGCGCAGGACGAACCGCTTCATGCTCTCAACTTGTAGCCGAAGCCGCGGACCGTCTCGATCCGGTCCTGGCCGATCTTGGTGCGCAGCCGCTGCACATGGACGTCCACGACCCGGGTGTCACCGCCCCACCCGTAGTCCCACACCCGCTCCAGCAGCCGGTCGCGGGAGAGCACCGTGCCGGGCGCGCCGGAGAACTCCAGCAGCAGCCGCATCTCGGTCGGCGTCAGCGCCACCTGCGCGCCGTCCTTGCGTACCTCCATGCCCTCCGTGTCGACCTCCAGGTCGCCGAACGACAGCACACCGCTGTCGCCCCGCGCCTCGGTGCCGCCCGTCCCGCCGGGTCCGCCCGCGTGCCCGAAGCGGCGCAGTACGGCCCGGATACGGGCCACCAGCACGGCCCCGTCGAACGGTTTGGTCACGTAGTCGTCGGCGCCCGCCTCCAGGCCCAGCACGACGTCGATCGAGTCGGCGCGCGCCGACAGCATGATCACCGGGACGGTCGACTCGTCCCGGATCCGGCGGCACAGGCTGACCCCGTCCAGACCCGGCACCATCACATCGAGCAGCGCGATGTCCGGCCGGTTCGAGCGGAACGCCGCCAGGCCGGACAGCCCGTCGGGCATGGCGGTCACCCGGAAGCCGTCACGCTCCAGCGCCAGCTGGGTGGCCTCACGGATGACGTCGTCGTCCTCGACGAAAAGCACATGTGTCTCGGCCATCCGCTGCTCTCAGTCCTCCGACGGCGTGTTCGGCGCCGGCTCCGTGCCGCCGTCGACCGCGTTGCTGTACTCGTTGTGGACCCGGTCCTGCTCGGTGAACCTCTCGCCCGACCAGCGGTACGTGATGACGTCCTCGCCGGACGGGAACGCCACCGAGTCGCCCCGCGCGTACACCTGCTGGGTGAGCACCAGGTCGCCCCGGTCGATCTCCGCGTAGACCGGCGGCTCCTCGGCCGCGAAGACGTTCTCGTACTTCTCGCCGTCGGCCCGGTACACGTACGTGCCGACGCCCACAGCGTCCGCGCAGGACAGGACGTTGACCACGACGTCGTTGACGCCGTTGGCGGTGATCTTCCCGTACGAGACGTCGACCGGGTACTCGTCCGCGACGCACGGCTTCAGATCGCGCTTGACGGCCTCGCTGACCTTCGGGTCGTCCTTGACCAGCGCCACCGCGTCGACGGTCTTCAGCGCCTGGGAGGACGGCGTCGAGGTGGGTCCGACCTTCGCCACCGAGTCGGAGCGGGCCGCGCCCTCGTCGCGCACCCCCGCGCCCCCCGTGGAGCAGCCCGCCACCAACAGGCCGACGGCGGCGAGGCCGGCCGCAGCCGTTCCCGTCGCCGCCCGCGAGGCTCTGTCTAGGCCGCGCACCGCTCCCGCCCCTCGTTCCGTTCATTCCGCGCGACGTGTTCACCGCGCTCCAGCGCCCGTGCGTCCAGGTCGCGGCTCTCCAGCTCCTGACGGAGCCGGGCCAGCGCCCGGTGCAGGGTGCTCTTCACCGTACCCGCCGACATGCCGAGCGCCGCGGCGGTCTCCTCGGTGCTCATCTGCTCCCAGTGTCGCAGGACGACCACGCTGCGCTGCTTGGGCGCCAGCACGCCGAGGATGTCCATCAGCAGGGCGCGGTCGGCGCGCTGCTCGGTGCCGTCCTCGACGCTCGCGTCGGGCAGCTGCTCGGTGGGAACCTCTTCGAGCCGACGGGCGCGCCACCACTCGGTACGGGTGTTGATCATGACCCGGCGGAGGTAGGCGTCGGCCAGCGACTTGTCCGCGATGCCGTCCCAGCGGCCGTACGTACGGGCGAGCGCGGTCTGCAGCAGATCCTGGGCGTCCACGGGGTCCGGGACCAGGCGCCGGGCACTGCGCAGCAGCGCGTCCTGCCGGGTCCGTACGTACTCCTCGAACTCGAGCACCTCGCCGTGCGCCATTTCCGAACCCGCCTCTGCTCCGCCTCCGCTGCTTACGGATCCGAAGCTACGGAGGCGGTGTCACGAGGCTGTGCGGACCAGCCCTCGGTGGGCGCACGGCTGTCCGTAGGTTGTGTAACAGGCCGCGGTCCGGGCCCTAGCCGGCCCCGTGTCAGCTCAGCGGCAGCCGGTAGACCCCGCCCGGCAGCGGCTCCACGAGCCCGTCGGAGACCAGCCCGTCCAGTGCCCTGGCCCGCTGCACCGGCTCCTCCCACACCGTGTCGAGTACGGACCGCGGCACCGGCCCGACCGCCTCGCGCAGGACGGCGAGGAGCTTGCCGCGCACCTGCCGGTCGGTACCGGCGTACGTCTGGCCGCGCCGCGGCGGACCCTGGTGCTCGGGCTTGCCGGCCAGCCGCCAGGCGCACTCCCGTGCGATCGGGCAGCGCACGCAGTCCGGGCTCTTCGCCGTGCACACCAGCGCGCCCAGCTCCATCGACGCGGCCGCCCAGCGCGCCGCCGTCCGCTCGTCCTCGGGCAGCAGCGCGCGGGCGAGCCGGCGCTCGGCGGCGGTGGTGGCGTTCGGCGGGTACTGGACCCCGGTCGCGGCGCGCGCGAACACCCGCCGGACGTTGGTGTCGAGCACGGTGTGCCGCTGCCCGTACGCGAAGGACACGACGGCCGCGGCGGTGTACTCGCCGATCCCGGGCAACGCGAGCAGCTGGCTGTGCTCGCGCGGCACGTCACCGCCGTGGCGTTCCGTTATCGCGACGGCCGCGCCGTGCAGCCGCAGGGCGCGCCGCGGGTAGCCGAGCCGGCCCCAGGCGCGGACCGCCTCGCCCGGCGGCTCGGCCGCCAGGTCGGCGGGGCGCGGCCAGCGGGCCAGCCACTGCTCGTACACCGGGAGCACGCGGCTGACCGGGGTCTGCTGCAGCATGAACTCGCTGACCATCACACCCCAGGGGCCGGCCTCGGGGCGACGCCAGGGCAGATCGCGCGCGTTCTCGTCGAACCACGCGATGACGGGGGCGTGGAGGGCGCTGGGGGCAGTCGTCGTAAGAGCAGTCATGGCAGTCATGGCAGGACCGATCCTGGCACGTTTCGGGCCGGAAGTGGCTGAGGGGTGGCTGAGGGCCGGGTCGCGAGCGGCGCGGACGGGCAACCGGCCGCGCCGCGGGGCCAGTTCCATGATGATGATCGGCAAATCCTGTGCGCAGAACGGCATGTGGGGCGGGACACGGCGCCGATCTCTCGTACAGTTTGCGCCGTGGGATCTCTGCGCAATCCGATCGGGCCGCTTCCCTCCTCCATCTACTGGCGGCGGAGGGCCGTCGCCATGTCGCTGCTCGCGTTGCTCGCGCTGCTGATCGTCTGGGCCGTCGGTTCCGGCGGCGGCAACGGCGACAACGACGGGGGCACGCCCGACGGCAAGGGTCCCGCACCCTCGATCACTCCCGGCCCCACCGGATCGGGTCCCGCGATCAGCGAAGACCCGGGCGGCCGCGACGAGTCGGGCGATACGGGCGGTTCGGGCGCCGGTACGGGCGGCGGTACGGGCGGGGCCGGCGGTGAGCCCGCGGGGGGAGCGGCAGGCGGCACGGCGAACGGCGGCGCGGGTACGCCGGTGCGCGTACCGGCGGACTCCGCTCTGCCCGACTGCGCCCCGAGTACGGTGCAGTTGACGCTGCGCAGCGTCAAGAACACCTACGAGCCGGGCGAGAGGCCGAAGTTCGAGCTGATCGCGAAGAACGTCTCCGGCACCACCTGCAAGGTGGACTTCGGGCCGAAGGCCGCCGTGCTGACGATTACCGAGGCGGGCGGCGACGACGAGGTGTGGTCCTCGGCGGACTGCCCGAGCGGGCCGGGAAGCGTGCTGTTCCGGGTGCCGGCGAAGAGCGGGATCACCCACCGCGTGGAGTGGGACCGCAGGCAGAGCGCGCCGCGGTGCGCGACCCCGCCGGCGAGCGCGGCCAGGCCCGGCACGTACCTGGTGGAGGCGAAGATCCCCGGCCTGTCGGTGACGCCGGCCTCATTCGTGCTGGAGAAGGACTAGGGGTCGGTCGGGCCGGAGCAGGGCGCGGCTCGCCGTGGAGCGGCTGATATCGCCGCGGGCCCGCGAGCCCGGCATGATCGGCGGACACCCCTGGGGGCCGGACATCCCCTAGACGTACCGCTCCAGGATCGACGACTCCGCCAGCCGCGACAGGCCCTCGCGCACCGAGCGGGCCCGCGCCTCGCCCACGCCGTCCACCGTCTGGAGGTCGTCGACGCTCGCGGCGAGCAGCTTCTGCAGGCCGCCGAAGTGCTCCACGAGCCGTTCGATGATCGCGCCGGGCAGCCGCGGCACCTTGGCCAGCAGCCGGTAGCCGCGCGGCGAGACGGCGGAGTCGAGCGTCTCGGGAGAGCCGCTGTAGCCCAGCGCCCGCGCCACGATGGGCAGTTCGAGCAGCTCGGCGTGGCTGAGGGCGTCCAGTTCGGTGAGCGCCTCGGCGACCGTGCGTGAACGCTTGGCGGTTGGTTCCGGGACGTAGTCGCGGATGACCAGCTCGCGCTCGGGCTCGACGCCCGCGATCAGCTCGTCCAGCTGGAGGGAGAGCAGCCGTCCGTCGGTGCCCAGCTCCACCACGTACTCGGCGATCTCGGTGGCGATCCGGCGGACCATCTCCAGGCGCTGGGCGACGGCCGTCACATCGCGGACCGTCACCAGGTCCTCGATCTCCAGCGCGGACAGCGTGCCGGCGACCTCGTCGAGGCGGAGTTTGTACCGCTCCAGGGTGGCCAGCGCCTGGTTGGCGCGGGACAGGATGGCCGCCGACTCCTCCAGGACGCGGCGCTCCCCGTCCACGTACAGCGCGATCAGCCGCATGGACTGGGAGACCGAGACGACCGGGAAGCCGCACTGCTTGGAGACCCGGTCCGCTGTGCGGTGCCGGGTGCCGGTCTCCTCGGTGTGGATGGACGCGTCCGGGACCAGCTGGACACCGGCCCGCAGGATCTTGGTCATGTCCTTGTCCAGGATGAGCGCACCGTCGAGCTTGCACAGCTCGCGCAGCCGGGTCGCGGTGAACTCGACGTCCAGCACGAAGCCGCCGGTGCACATCGACTCGACCGTTTTGTCCATACCGAGGACGATCAGGCCGCCCGTGTTGCCGCGCAGAATCCGCTCCAGGCCGTCGCGCAGCGCCTGGCCCGGCGCCACCGCGCTGAGCGAGGCACGCATCAGCGCCTCGTTGCCGGAACCTCCGCCGGACTTTCCGGATGCTGCCCCGTCCTTGGCTGCCACTGCACTCCTCCGGTCGCGGGTTGCGGTGCCCTGGTGGCACGGTACGTGCTGGTCCGCGCGGCCGACCTGTCGTTTCCTGCCGGAGGTCCGGGCATGGCCGCGGGAGGACTGCAGTATTCGTACGGGCGGGCGAGACCAGGGCAAAGTCTACCGGCGCGCGTTGTCCTCCCGGGGGGCCTCTGCCCGAGACCGGCGCGGGAGCACTCGCAGCGCGTCCCCCATGTCGGCCACCTCGGTGACCTTCATCCCGGCGGGGATCTTGCCGGGATCGGTCGGGACCAGGGCGTGGGTGAAGCCGAGCCGGTGCGCCTCGGCCAGTCGGCGCTGCACTCCGGTGACCCGTCTGACCTCGCCCGCGAGGCCCACTTCACCGATCGCGACCAGGTTCTTCGGCAACGGAGTGTCGCTGGCCGCGGAGGCCAGCGCGAGTGCGATGGCGAGGTCCGCGGCGGGCTCGGAGAGCTTCACCCCGCCGACCGTCGCACTGTAGATGTCGCGCTTGCCGAGCGCCGTGATCCGGCCGCGCTGCTCCAGCACGGCCAGCATCATCGAGACCCGCGAGGTCTCCAGGCCGGAGGTGGTCCGCCGGGGTGAGGGGATCTGCGAGTCGACGGTGAGCGCCTGCACCTCGGCGACGAGCGGACGGCGGCCCTCCAGCGTGACCGTCAGGCAGGTGCCGGGGACGGCCTCCGCGCGGCGGGTGAGGAAGAGCCCCGACGGGTCGGTGAGCCCGGTGATGCCCTCGTCGTGCAGCTCGAAGCAGCCGACCTCGTCGGTCGCGCCGTACCGGTTCTTGACGCCGCGCACGAGCCGCAGCCGCGCGTGCCGGTCGCCCTCGAAGCTGAGCACGACGTCCACGAGGTGCTCCAGGAGGCGCGGGCCCGCGATCGCGCCGTCCTTGGTGACATGGCCGACCAGGAGGGTGGACATGCCGCGCTCCTTGGAGGCGCGGATCAGCGCGCCCGCCACCTCGCGGACCTGGGCCATGCCGCCGGGCGCCCCGTCGATCTCGGGCGAGGCCACGGTCTGTACGGAGTCCAGGACCAGCAGCGACGGCTTGACCGCGTCGAGATGGCCGAGGACCGCGGACAGGTCGGTCTCGGCGGCCAGGTAGAGGTGGTCGCTGAGCGCGCTGATGCGGTCGGCGCGCAGCCTGACCTGACTCGCGGACTCCTCGCCGGTGACGTAGAGCGTGCGGTGCTCCTCGCCGGACGCCTTGGCCGCGACATCCAGCAGCAGCGTGGACTTGCCCACGCCCGGCTCGCCGGCGAGCAGCACGACGGCACCGGGCACCAGCCCGCCGCCGAGCACCCGGTCCAGCTCGTCGACCCCGGTGGAGCGGGCCGTGGCCTGCCTGCCGTCCACCTGGCCGATGGGGAGCGCGGCGGAACTGACCCGGCCGGCCGCGGTGGTGCGGACCGCGGGCGCGCCGTACTCCTCGACCGTCCCCCAGGCCTGGCATTCGGGGCAGCGGCCGAGCCATTTGGCCGTCGTCCAGCCGCATTCGGTGCAGCGGTAGGACGGCCGGTCCTTGGCGGATGATCGAGCAGAGCGGGCAGCCATGTCGTCACCGTATAGGGGAGGACTGACATCCCCGACCGGGCGGCTCTCCAGCCACTCTCCAGCCGGTCATCAGCCGGTCTCCAGTCGCTCTCCACCGGGGCGGAATGCCGAATTCCTGTCCCCTTTTGAGGGATCTGTTCACCCGTAAGGATTAAAAGTGCTCAAGGGGTACGAAGGTGCCCCCATCATCCGCCTACGGTCGCCGGGTGATGAGCAGTAGGCACGAACCCCCCACGCACACCACCGGCGCGCGCCGGGCGCACGGGCGCACTCCGCGCACCTTGGCGCAGACGCCCCCCAGCCGTTACGAGCCGTACCTGGACGGCCTGTTCACGTACTGCCTCTCGGTGCTGTGCGACCACGACACCGCGACCGAGGTGCTCGGCGACGTACTCGCCGTCTCCGAGCGGCAGTTCAGCCGCTGCCCCTCGGGCGAGGGGCAGCGCAGGGCCTGGCTGTACGCGCTCGCCCGCTGGGCGTGCCTGCGCAAGCTCACCGAGCAGCGCCGCAGCCGCCAGGGGGCGCACGCCGGGCAGCGCACTCCGGAGCCCGCGCCGGTTGCACCGGTGTCGGAGGCCGTCGCCCAGCAGCGCCGCCGCGAACTCGCCGCGCTCGCCTGGCCGGAGGCGGCCGGCACCACGCCCGAGCAGCGCGAAGCCCTGGAACTCGCCGTCCGCCACCAGCTGGCCCCGCCCGAGGTCGCCGCCGTACTCGGCATGGAGCCGTCGGCCGCGCGCGAGCTGCTGGCCGGTGCCGCGTGCGAGGTCGAACGGACCCGGGCCGCGCTGGCCGTCGTCGAGACCGGCACCTGCCCGGTCGTCGCCCGCCTCACCGGCGACAACCAGGTCCTGCTGTCCAGCGCGCTGCGCCGCGAGCTCGTCCGGCACGTGGACGACTGCCCGCGCTGCCGGCGCGTCGCCGAGCGCGCCGGCGCGGGCGGGCCGTGGCCGGGCTCCGTCGTCACGCCCGCCGCACTCCCGCTGCTCGAAGCGCCCCGCGCGGCCACGCATGTCGCGATGATGCACGTGCCGCGGGCGCGCGGCGCCGGGCCCCGGTTCGACCGGACCGGCTTCCCCATGGACCCGAAGGACCGGGCGGCGCGGCGCGACCGGCTGCGGGCCCGCGCCGTGACCACCACCGTGGTCGCCACCGTCGTGGCGGCCCCGGTGCTGGCCCTGTGGGCGGCGTACCGCGGGGCGCCCCTCACCGGAGAGATCAGCAGGGACGGTTCTTCGGTCTCCGCGAGCGAGGCCGACGCGCCCGGCTCGTCGGCGGGCCGCCCCTACGACACGTACGAGAACGCGGGCAATGCCCGCACCGAGCCCGTGCCCCGCTTCGCGGCGGGCAGCCACGCGCCCGACGTCTCGGTCGAGGTCATCAGCCCCGCCGGGCCGTCGGCGCCGGGCAAGGTCTCGGGGCCCGGCCGGCTCACCGTGGCGGCCGTGCCCAGCGGCGACACGACGATCATCACCCTGACCGCCTCGGGCGGCGCGCCGGTCACCTGGTCGGCCTGGACGGACGCGCACTGGCTGTACGTGAGCCAGTCGTCCGGGACGCTCGCGCCCGGCGAGTCGGTCACGGTGTACGTGACCGTCGACCACGCGCGGGAGCCGGCGGGCCACTGGAGCGCGCGGATCGGAGTGGACCCGTCGGGCGCGGTGATCGTGGTCGAGGGCCGTGGCGAAACGTCACCCCCGCCGTCGTCGGAGCCGCCCCCGTCGTCCGAACCCCCGCCGTCATCCGAACCTCCCCCGTCGTCGGAGCCGCCCCCGTCCTCGGAACCCCCGCCGTCGTCGGAGCCGCCCCCGGACCCGGCCCCGTCGGACGGCCCGCCGGCCACGAGCGAGCCGGAGCCGGACGGACCGGGCGGCCAGGGGTCGGTGAACTAGGGCCTGTCCGGCGGACCATGGCCGGGGCCACGACGCCTGGCACGGCACCTCGCCGCGTTGCCGAAATGCCCGAATAGCTCCGCTATTAGGACACTCCGGCGCCTTGCGATGCACCGCACCAGACGCCGCGTCCTATCCGGCCCTGATCCGCCGGACAGGCCCTAGGGGGTCCGCTACGAGGGGTCGGCTACGAAGGGTCCGCCGGGTGAGGCGCCATCGGGAGCAGCGACGCCAGCCGCTCCTCGCAGAGCTCGACCAGCCGGTCGTACGCCGCCTTGCCCATCAGCTCCGTCAGCTCCGGGCGGTACGAGACGTACACCGGCTCACCCGCCCCGTGCGCCGACGTCGCCGACGTGCACCACCAGTGCAGGTCGTGGCCCCCGGGGCCCCACCCGCGCCGGTCGTACTCGCCGATCGAGATCTGGAGGACACGCGTGTCGTCGGGGCGGTCGATCCAGTCGTACGTACGCCGGACCGGGAGCTGCCAGCAGACGTCCGGCTTGGTCTCCAGCGGTTCCCGCCCCTCCCGCAGCGCGAGGATGTGCAGCGAGCAGCCCACGCCGCCCGCGAACCCGGGCCGGTTCTGGAAGATGCAGGAGCCCTCCCAGCGCCGCGTCTGGCGGTCGCCGTCCTCGTCGGTCTGCACCCAGCCGGACTCCGTGCCCACGTCATGGAACTGCCACAGGTCAGGGGTGAGCCGTGCCACATGCGAGGCGACCCGCTTCTCGTCGTCCTCGTCGGAGAAGTGCGCGCCGAGGGTGCAGCAGCCGTCGTCCGCGCGGCCGGCCTGGATGCCCTGGCAGCCGCTGCCGAAGATGCAGTTCCAGCGGGAGGTCAGCCAGGTCAGATCGCAGCGGAAGACCTGCTCGTCGTCGGCCGGGTCGGGGAACTCGACCCAGGCGCGGGCGAAGTCCAGGCCCTTCTCGTCCGCGACGGCGGAAGGCTTCGGGCGCGTCGTGGCGGATTTGTCCTGCTTCGCCTTTTTCGTCTTTGGCACGGGTCAAGGGTAAGCGGGTGGAAGGCACTCCGTGGCCGGACAGGCGCCCCGTTCGCAGTAGCGTTCCGTACATGAGACTCGGTGTCCTTGATGTGGGTTCGAACACGGTGCATCTGCTGGTGGTGGATGCGCACCCCGGTGCGTGCCCGTTGCCCGCGCACTCGCACAAGGCGGATCTGCGCCTGGCGCAGCTCCTCGACACCGACGGAGCGATCGGCCCCGCGGGCGTCGACAAACTGGTCGCGGTGGTCACCGACGCCGTGCAGGCCGCCGAGGACAAGGGCTGCGAGGACGTGCTGCCGTTCGCCACGTCCGCGGTCCGCGAGGCGACCAACGCCGACCAGGTGCTCGCGCGCGTACGCGAGGAGACCGGCGTCGATCTGGCGGTCCTCAGCGGCGCGGAGGAGGCCCGGCTGACCTTCCTGGCGGCCCGCCGCTGGTTCGGCTGGTCGTCCGGCAGGCTGCTGGTGCTGGACATCGGCGGCGGCTCCCTGGAGATCGCGTGCGGGATAGACGAGGAGCCGGACGTCGCCGTGTCCCTGCCGCTGGGCGCCGGCCGGCTGACGGCGGGCTGGCTGCCGGGCGACCCGCCGGACGCGGTCGACGTGAAGGCGCTGCGCCGCCATGTGCGGGCCGAGATCGCCCGTACGGTCGGCGCCTTCAACCGGGCCGGGTCGCCGGACCACGTGGTGGCGACGTCGAAGACGTTCAAGCAGCTGGCGCGGATGGCGGGGGCGGCCCGCTCCGCCGACGGGCCGTACGTCCAGCGTGATCTGAGTCGCAAATCCCTGGAGGAGTGGGTGCCGAAGCTGGCGGCGATGACGGCCGGCGAGCGCGCGGTGCTCCCCGGCGTCTCCGAGGGCCGGGCACAGCAGCTGCTGGCAGGAGCGCTGGTCGCGGAGGGTGCGATGGACCTCTTCGGGGTCGACGTACTGGAGATCTGCCCCTGGGCGCTGCGCGAGGGAGTCATCCTGCGCCGCCTGGATCACCTGCCGGTCTCCTAGGGGGTGTCCGGGCGGCGCCCGGCAGCGGCCTTAGGGACCGCCCGGCCCGGGCCCGTACGCTGTCCCTCGTGGCAGAACCAGTGGTGCGCATCCCGGATGCGAAGGTCGCGCTGTCCACGGCGTCCGTGTACCCGGAGTCGACGGCGACGGCCTTCGAGATCGCCGCGCGCCTGGGGTACGACGGCGTCGAGGTCATGGTGTGGACGGACCCCGTCAGCCAGGACATCGAGGCCCTGCGGCGGCTCTCCGACTACCACCAGGTGCCGATCCTGGCCGTCCACGCGCCCTGTCTGCTGATCACCCAGCGAGTGTGGTCCACGGACCCGTGGGTGAAGCTGCAGCGCGCGCAGGCGGCGGCCGAGAAGCTGGGCGCGTCGACCGTGGTCGTCCATCCGCCGTTCCGCTGGCAGCGGCAGTACGCGCGTGACTTCGTGCGGGGCATCTGGCGGATGGCGGACGAGACGGACGTCCGGTTCGCGGTCGAGAACATGTACCCCTGGCGCTACCGGGACCGCGAGATGCTGGCGTACGCCCCCGACTGGGACGTGACGAAAGAGGACTTCCGCGACTTCACGGTGGACCTCTCGCACACCGCGACCTCCCGCATCGACACCATGGCCATGGTCGACCGGATGGGCGACCGGCTGGCGCACGTACACCTGGCCGACGGCAACGGCTCCAGCAAGGACGAGCACCTGGTGCCGGGCCGCGGCAACCAGCCCTGCGCCGAGCTGCTGGAGCGGCTGGCGCGCGGCGGTTTCGGCGGCCACGTCGTCATCGAGGTCAACACGCGGCGCGCGATGTCCGCCGCCGAACGCGAGGCCGACCTCGCCGAGGCGCTGGCCTTCACCCGGCTGCATCTGGCGTCCGTCCTGCGGGCGCCCCGCTCATGACCGACCCGACCGACCCGACTGGCCCGACGGACCCCACGGACCCGGCCGCGCCGCGTCGCAGGGGCCGCCCGGCCCGTACGGACGCGGACAGCGGCCCCGGAGCCCGCGAGCGGATCCTGGCGGCGGCCCGTACGGAGTTCGCCGCGCGGGGGTACGACAAGACGTCGGTACGCGGAATCGCCAAGGCGGCCGGCGTCGACCCGGCGCTCGTCCACCACTACTTCGGTACGAAGGACGAGCTCTTCGCGGCGGCGATCGAGGTGTCCTTCGAGCCGGCCCTGCTGATCCCGGCGGTACTGGGCGAGGGCCCCGAGGGCATCGGGGAGCGGCTGGCGCGCTACTTCATCGGCGTGTGGGAGAACCCGGCGAGCCGGGCCCCGCTGCTGGCGATCATCCGGTCCGCGCTGACCCACGAGGCGGCGGCGAAGGTGCTGCGCGCCTTCGTGCTGCGGCGGCTGCTGGAGCGGGTGGCGGCGGACCTCAAGGTGCCGGAACCGAAGTTCCGGGCGGAGCTGGCCGCCTCGCACATGATCGGGATCGCGATCCTGCGGTACGTGATCAAGGTCGAGCCGCTCGCGTCGGCCGACCCGGAGGACATCGTGGCGATGGTGGCGCCGACGCTCCAGCGCTATCTGACCGAGGCGTGAGCGCGGGCCGGGCCCGCGGCTGACCAAGGTCCGACCGGGGTCCGACCGAGACCCGACCGGGGGCCGACGGAGGCCTGACCGAAAGCTGAGCAGCCCGTCCCGCGATCCGGACGCGCTGTCCAGATCTTGGAGTCGGGGCGTACGCTCGAAGGCAGTCCTATCTGCCTATGGGGAGTGAACCCGATGCCCGAGCTCAGGTCCCGCACCGTCACCCACGGCCGCAACATGGCGGGCGCCCGCGCCCTTATGCGGGCGTCTGGCGTAGCGAGCGCGGACATCGGGAAGCCGATCATCGCGGTCGCCAACTCCTTCACCGAGTTCGTCCCCGGCCACACCCACCTCGCGCCGGTCGGCCGGATCGTCTCCGACGCGATCCTGGCGGCGGGCGCGGTGCCGCGCGAGTTCAACACGATCGCCGTCGACGACGGCATCGCGATGGGCCACGCCGGCATGCTCTACTCGCTGCCCTCCCGTGACCTGATCGCCGACTCGGTCGAGTACATGGTCGAGGCGCACTGCGCCGACGCGCTGATCTGCATCTCCAACTGCGACAAGATCACCCCGGGCATGCTGATGGCCGCGATGCGGCTCAACATTCCGGTCGTCTTCGTCTCCGGCGGCCCGATGGAGGCCGGCCAGGCCACCCTCGTCGACGGCACGGTCCGCAAGCTCGACCTCATCAACGCCATCACGGACGCGGTCAACGAGAACGTCTCCGACGAGGACCTCCTCCGTATCGAGGAGAACGCCTGCCCGACCTGCGGCTCCTGTTCCGGCATGTTCACCGCCAACTCGATGAACTGCCTGACCGAGGCCATGGGCCTGTCCCTGCCGGGCAACGGCTCCGTCCTCGCCACGCACACCGCCCGCAGGGCGCTGTACGAGGAGGCCGGCCGTACGGTCGTCGAGATCACCAAGCGCTATTACGAGCAGGACGACGAGAGCGTCCTGCCGCGCAACGTCGCCACCCGCGCCGCGTTCGACAACGCCATGGCCCTCGACATCGCCATGGGCGGCTCGACCAACACGATCCTGCACCTGCTCGCCGCCGCCCAGGAGGCCGGGCTCGACTACGACCTCACGGACATCGACGCGGTCTCGCGCCGCGTGCCGTGCCTGGCCAAGGTCGCGCCGAACATCGCGCCGGGCGGCACGTACTACATGGAGGACGTGCACCGCGCCGGCGGCATCCCCGCGATCCTCGGCGAGCTCTACCGCGCGGGCATGCTGAACGAGGACGTGCACTCGGTCCACTCGCCCACGCTGGCCGACTGGCTCAAGACCTGGGACGTGCGCGGCGGTTCGCCGTCCGCCGAGGCGGTCGAGCTCTGGCACGCGGCGCCCGGCTGCGTGCGGTCCGCGACCGCCTTCTCCCAGTCCGAGCGCTGGGACTCCCTCGACGTGGACGCGGCCGGCGGCTGCATCCGCGACGCGGCGCACGCGTACTCCAAGGACGGCGGACTGGCCGTCCTCAAGGGCAACCTGGCGGTCGACGGCTGTGTCGTGAAGACGGCCGGCGTCGACGAGTCGATCTGGACCTTCGAGGGCCCGGCCGTCGTCTGCGAGTCGCAGGAGGACGCGGTCGACAGGATCCTGCGCAAGGAGATCAAGGAGGGCGACGTCGTCGTCATCCGCTACGAGGGCCCCAAGGGCGGCCCCGGCATGCAGGAGATGCTCTACCCGACGTCCTTCCTCAAGGGCCGGGGCCTGGGCAAGTCCTGCGCGCTGATCACCGACGGCCGTTTCTCCGGCGGTACGTCGGGCCTGTCCATCGGCCACGCCTCACCCGAGGCGGCGTCCGGCGGCATGATCGCGGTCGTCGAGGACGGCGACCGTATCCGCATCGACATCCCGGCCCGCTCGATCGAACTCCTCGTCTCCGAGGAGGAACTGACGGCGCGCCACGAGGCCCTGAACGGCGTCTACGCGCCCAAGAAGCGCGAGCGCACGGTCTCGGCCGCACTGCGCGCGTACGCGGCGATGGCGACCAGCGCCGACAAGGGCGCGGTGCGGGACGTCTCGAAGCTGGACTGAGCGGGCCGCCGGCCGGCCTCCTGCCTACCGCCTACCAGTCGGCGGGATGGGCCGCATCCACGGCGAACACCGACCCGTCGGGGGCACTGGCGAACACCCGGCCCCCGACGGGCACCGGCGCGGGCAGGGTGGGCGTGAAGGTGTAACGCCCGCCGTCCATCCGGGGCCTGGTCTGCCCCACCAGCGCACCGGTACGGGCATCCACCCCCAGCAGCCGCCCGTCGGCGGCGGTCAGATAGACGCGCCCGGGGGCGGCGACGGGCCGCGACGCCCGGCTGACGGAGGTCTCCAGCCGCCACAACTGGGCCTGCTCGGCACCGGCGTCGCTCCGTGAGGTGTCCACGGCGAGAAGCGACCCCCCGGCCCCGAAGACGTACACGGTGTCCCCACTGACGGCGGCCTGCGCCTGGTCGACGGGCGTGGTGAGGGCCACCCGGCGGGCGGCGCGGGTGGCGGTGTCGAGCCGGACGACGGCGGTGGTCAGGCCGTCCGTACCGCTGGACAGCAGGAACAGCGCCCGCCCGGAAGCGCCCACCGGGGTCAGCCCCCCGGTGACACGGCGCTCCCACAGGTCCGCCCCGGTGCCCGGGTCGAAGGCGGTGACCATCGAGGACGACGCGTCGTCCGACGGCGTGACCACGAAGGCCGGCCCTCCGGCGGGTGCCGGCATCAACTGCGAGCCGATGCCCCCGTGGTGTTTGGTCCAGCGCTTCTCGCCCGTAGCGCTGTCGAGCGCCGTCACCGTGCCCTCCGCGGTGAGGAGAAGCACCGTGGTGGCGGTGTGCCGGAGGGCTGAGTACGGCGAGACGTCGGCGCTCCAGCGTTCGCGGCCCGAGTCGGGGGCGAGGGCCTGCAGCCGGCCCCCGCCGGGCGCGACGACATGCAGCAGCCCGCCGGACAGCACGGGTGCCGAATCCTCGGCGCGCGGCTCGGCGTTCGCGGATGTGGTGGACCAGGCGATGGCCCCGTCGACCGGGTCCAGCCGAGCGGCCGTGATTCCCGGGCCGGCGCAGTAGAGCGCGGCTGCGAGGTACGAGCAGAATCCCGTCGTGTTCTCGCCCCGCGTCAGGAAGGCGGTCTGCCAGGGGTGGAAGGCAGCGGGCTTCGGGTCCGCGACCGGGGCGTTGCGGGGCGGGTCGCCGCCCGGCAACTGGGACGCGCCCAGGACGCCGGCCACCACGACCGCCGCCAGCGCCACGGCTCCCGCCGCCCAGCGGCCGCGCCGCGCGCGCCGGCCGGCGCCGCCGGGTACGGGCTCCTGCGCCGTGGCCGGCCGCTGCTGAGCGGGAACGAAGGCCTGGGTGTCGTCCGACGTCCGGTACCCGGCGGACCGCAGCGCCGCCATCAGCGCGTCCGGAGTGGGCCGCTCGGCCGGCTCCTTGGCGAGACAGCGGGCGATCAGCGGAGCCAGTTCGTCCGGCACACCTGACAGCTCCGGCTCGTTGTGCACCACCTGGTACGCGACGATGTACGGGCTGTCCGAGTCGAACGGCCCACGCCCGGTCGCCGCATGCACCAGGACCGCACCCAGCGCGAACACATCGGCCGCCGGCCCGACCTCACGCGGACGCTGGAACTGCTCGGGCGCCATGAACGGCGGCGTGCCGATCAACTTGCCCGTCTCCGTCCGCAGATCACTGTCGGAGGGCCGCGAGATCCCGAAGTCGATGACCTTCGGTCCGTCCGCCGCCAGCAGCACATTGCTCGGCTTGAGATCGCGGTGCACGACACCGGCCCGATGGATGTCGCGCAGCGCCTCGGCCAGGCCGGCGCCGAGCCGGCTCAGCTCCGCCGCTCCCAGCGGACTCTGCTTGACGCGCTCGGCGAGAGTGGGACCGTCGATGAACAGCGTGGCCATCCAGGGCCGTCCGGCCTCCGGGTCCGCGTCCACGACGGGAGCGGTGAAGGCACCGCTCACCCGCCGCGCGGCGGCGATCTCCTGCCGGAAGCGTGCCCTGAACTCGGGATCGGCGGCATGGTCGGCGTGGACCACCTTGACCGCGAGCCGCAGCCCGGAGGTGGACGTGGCGAGATGGACGACCCCCATGCCACCGGAGCCGAGCACGGATTCGAGCCGGTACTGCCCGGCGTACTGCGGATGCTCCGCCTCCGGGCCCGGCCCGGTGCTGCGCAGCGGCGGCATCGTCCACCCCCGTGAAAGTTCGTGCGCGAGCGCGCGACGCACGGAGCCTAGTCGATGGTGCGTGCGATGTCGGAGGGGCTTGCTAGGGTCTCTGGACTCTGTGTGTGCCTGGTTTCCAGGCTTTTCGGGCGCGGCGTGGCCGTGTGCGGTCGCCATCGTTGGGTCCGAACCTCGGGGTGAGGGGGTGGACTCGGGTGGCGTGCAGATGGTGGAAGCCGGTCCGCTCGGCGGCGCGGGTGCGCCGCCGACAGGTTCCGCGTGAGAGCCGCCTCGATCCGTACGGAAGATGCACGTCTGTACGGATTGGGGCGAGTACTCCATGACCTGACACTGGCCCATGAGGTGCTGGTGTCTGGGTGTCATGCCCCGCCGGACGCTGAACCACCTGGGTGGGGGTGGTGGCGGGGACCGTACGCACTTCGGGCATACGGCGGGAAGTCTTCAGGCCAGGAGCCGGTTCGGCGGCGCGCCGGGCGCCTCGGCCGACAGGACCGGTCGGCATGCTTGGAGTGGGATGCCCCTTGCCCGGGGTGGTGTTGGTGCCACGCGACCGGGGCGTGGCTGTGTTCGCCTGGCGGGCGCGGCGCAGGCGGCGGGTGGTCTTCTTCGGGCGGAGCGCCAGGGTCACGGTGCCGTCGATGGTGGTGCGGATGGTCCGGACGCCGGTGCCGCGTTCGGTGACGGTGTGGGTCTGGGCGAGCAGGCCGCGGGAGACGATCCGGCGGGCGGCCGCGTGGTCGCGGTCCATGGACAGTCCGCAGCCGGTGCAGTGCGCCCATTTCCAGCCCCGTTCGCCCAGCCGGTCGGGGGCGGGGTGGTGCCCCAGCCGCCCCAGGCACCTGGGGCACAGGGCGGAGGTGCCGCGGGCGGGGACGGTGACCACCGCGAGACCGGCCTTCGCGGCCAGGTGCCGGATCGCCTCGGCGACGGTGCCGCGCACCTGCCCCGACAGGCGGGCGTTGCCCCGCCGGTGGCCGCGTGCTTCCAGGGTGGCGAGGTCTTCGAGGTAGATGACGGTAGCGCCGAGCGCGAGCGCCTGGTCGAC